>NZ_OY782764.1:340000-702500 GCF_963678225.1 uncultured Cohaesibacter sp.
TAGAGAATTTAATCAAACTCAAATCACGTTCATTGACAAGAGCTGATCAATGATCATCCGACCACCAATCAAGCTTCTTAAAACGTGACGAGCTCTTTGTCTCATTTGGTCCTTAAAGGACCTCAAGACCAAGCCGTCCACGTTTCTCTTTAGTCATTCCATATTGTCAAAGATCAAAAAGCCTAAAGGCCTTTTCTCAGAACTCAAAGCCAATCACAAAAACCAGCCAAGCCCCAAATTTTGGGGCGAACCGCCCCGCCGCCAGCAGCGCCGCCGCTGTCGATGGATCGGTTTATAGACCCACCCCAAAAAAGAGTCAAACATTAAAATACATTTTTATGACACATATCCCCATACATCGGGATAAATCAAAATACCCAAACAAATTCAACACTCTAATAGAAAAGAGAATTCGGGACAGTCATTTTTGGAAAGAAAATCAGCCTTTGAAACAAGATTTAAAAAGGCCACCTGTTTTTGCCTGCAGAAAGGCGCTCATTACGTTCTCAATATAGCAACAAGGCGCCGCGATTTTTATCTCGTAACGCCTTGTTTGTAAAAACCACAGAGAGGATCAAGCTGTTTTCAACCAATCAGCCAGAGCATATCCGCGAATAAATTGTAGAGAGACGACCTTTTCTTCCCGACCACCAATGCGAGCCTCAACGCGCTCGCCATCAGCGAACTCTAGGTCCACAGCCTGTCCATCAGCCCAGACTGCCATTGACTCAATACGGCAGCCATCTTCATTCAACGTCATGATCTTTCCAGTCGCCCTATGCCCATCGGCATCGACCAAGGTGACCTGCATCATCTTGGCCTTCAAATCCGCACGTCTTTCTTCAACGTCTCGCGCCACTCTTTCAAGGAAGCTCTCAACTTCCTGCCCCAATTGCGCCGCGGCATTGGTCAACAGATCTGCGGCTTGCTCAACCGTCCCCGCCTCGCCTGCAGTTTCCCCGATCACATCAGAGGCCCCTTGCGCATTCTTCTTGGCTGCGTCCACCTCGGATGAAGCCTTCTGAATAGAGCCGGCTATTTTCTGCGTCGATTGCTCTTGCTCTTCCACAGCGGAAGTGATGGATTCCGTAATCGTGCTGATCTCACCGACGGTTTCAGAGATCCGCGCAATTGATTGAACTGCATTCTCGGTCAACTGCTGCACACCACTGATCTGGCTTCCGATCTCTTCGGTTGCCTTGGAGGTCTGACTGGCCAATTCCTTGACTTCGGCGGCAACCACGGCAAAGCCCTTGCCCATCTCACCAGCTCGCGCAGCCTCAATGGTCGCATTCAAAGCCAAGAGGTTGGTCTGATCGGCAATATCGCGAATAAGACCGACGACAGTGCCAATGCGCTCGGCCGCTTCGGCCAAAGACGCCACCTCCTGATTGGTAGTCGTTGCAATTTCCGTTGCCTTGCTGACCATCTGGTTGGCATTCGACGCGCGGCCAGCCACATCACGCACGCTGGACACCATATGATCGGTAGCCCCGGCGATGGATTGCACATTGCAAGAGGCTTCTTCAGACGCACGCTCGGCCATATTGGCTTCGTTGGACGCTTGATTGGCCACGCTGGATAGTTTCCGAGCAGAGCCCTTCATCGAGTCAGCCTGTCCATCGACTGCCTTGAGGGTTTGATCGATTACATTCTTGAAGTTGCCCACCAGCGTTTCCAACTCTCGCTGCCGACTACGCTCTCTCGCCCGCTCGTTTTGTTGTGCCCGCTCCAGACGCAAGCGCTCGACAGCATTATCCCGGAAAATCGCAACCGCCCGCGCCATACTGCCAATCTCGTCTTTTCTCTCCTGCCCATTGATACGCACATCCGTGTCATTTTGCGCCAAATAGGTCATATTCTCGGCCAGACAATAAAGGGGCTTCGTGATCGACCGGCCGATAATGACGGACAATCCGATCACAACAGAGGTCAAGAAAGCAAGAAGAGCAAAGATGATCCAGAAGTCTCGTTTGGCAGCGCTGGCCAGATCTGTCGTTGTCGAAACAATGCCTTCAGCGATACGATCTTCGATGATCTTCATCTGATCGATACGGCGCGTGCTGGCCTCGAACCACTGCGGCCCGCTAATCTCGGCAATATCCCCGCCAAAGGGCGCCATATTGGCAACCGCCCGCATCTGGTCAACAGTCGCCTGTTCTTCTCCCTTTAACACGGAGCGCCAAGCCTCTTTGGCTTGCTCATGCCCGAAGCGATCAAATATGGACATGAAGGAGCGCTGCATAGCTTCCAGCCCGACGAATTTGCGATAGACCGGCTCGGCAAATCGTCCCGCACCAAAGCCGTTTGCGCCCATGGCTCTTTCAATCCCGGCGCGCTCCTTTGCTTGCAGAAAGGCAATATAGGAAACCATAAGCCGAACCACGCGCCCGTCATCACTGGTCAACGCGACACTTTCCACCATATTCAGCAATTCTGCGATCAGAGGCGTATAGTAGCCCGCCATTTTGGGAACATTGATCGAAAAGCTGTCCACATTGGCCCGAACGCTCTCCAGATTGTTCAGCTCAGACATAGCCTTTTCAAACGGCACCTTGAAGCCAGAAAAATCAAGCCGCCCCGTCGCCTCGGGGACACTGGCCCGAAAAGCCTTGAGGGCCCGATCCGTATCAGCGCGTCTTTGTCCAATAGAATCTGCGAACTTCGCGCCTTTCGAGCCGATAAAGCCAGCAGAGGTGCCCCGCTCTTTCTGGAGTTCATGAACCAGCCCGGAAACAACGGGCGCCAAGGCCACCACATCAGCAACCGACTGGGCCACCCTCGCCTGTTCCCGTTCCTTGAACAAGTCGGAAATACCCACTCCGACAACAGCACAAAGCGGAATCAAGGCAAGAACGGCAATACGTGCAGAAAGCGAAAGATTATTGAACAACGATAGCATAATATATCCCCGATCTATTCTCGAAGAAATATTACGCCATGCATAAGTTAATAATTATAATAAACAAAACGATCCAAAAATATGCAATTTTTCTTGTCGCACAAAGACTACACAACAAACAAACAGAAGAAATACTTGTTAAATAGAAAGAAGAAACCTAACACAGGTTCAAGCGGCGACTATCTCAAAGATCCTCACCGCTCCGGGCAAATTTGCCAAGGATGTAGCCATTCAGCCCCATAATAAGCCCCAGAGACAAAGGAGAGAACAGAGCCTCTTCCTGAAAGATGCCATTGACCACAACCGTCACAGTTATGAAACAAGCCAACGAATGCAGATTGACCCGACTGATAAAGGAGACTTTATAGACTTGCAGGGCAATCCAGAAATAAACCGCCAGCAGCCCGAATGTAGCAAAGCCCATTTGATGCAACAGAACCCCGACGGCGCTTTCCATGGCCACAGGCGTCCGCCCTGCATGCTGAAAAGCAGACCAATCGAGCTTATCGAAGTTGGTCAAAAGGTTACCCGCGTCTCCGATGCCATTGCCAAAGGGATAATCAATGAAATTGTAAACGCCCCCCATGAAGCCAAGTACATGGAAATCGCCTATCTTCAAGCCCGTTACAATGCCCAGAAGAATATAAGCTACCAGCACGACGGCCAGCGACCCGATCGCGAACATGGCGCCAAAAAGCTTTCTGGCAACCAGCGCACAGAAAGCCAACAGCCCCATAATAATGGCTCCCTTGGCGCTGGCCATCAGAACAAGGGGCGCCATTAGCAACGCAAGATACCAACGTTTGTTGGTCAGCATGAGGATGCACAGAAACATCAGTGCATAGGAATAGCTGATTGCATGCCCGTTGGGCCCATTCATCCGCAAGATGATCAGGCGAAAATCACCCAGAAGCGGAGTGTTGAACAGCTGCACCTTCATCAGGTCCAGAATGCCGGTAATATATTGGCCCGTGGTGCGCGCCGATTTGTCAGCAACCAGATTGAGCATGGCTTCCCGGTTGGAAAATTCCCAAAGCGTCCAGCCGTTGGTCAGGTCCAGCCATAGTCTGCGATCGATCATCTCGATATAGCCCATGACAATCACGATCACCGTCAGGATGGTGAAAAAGGGCACCATGGGAATCTGGCGCTTTAACGTGGCTAAAAAGAAGATCTGCAAAACAAGCAAGGGCGTGATGATGTTGCGCAAATAGACAACCGCGCCTGCCGGACTCTTGGTCAGCCCGAGCAGGAAATAGACTCCGATCAGAGCAAAGCCAATCAGACAAACCACCATGAGCTTGTTGGTCATCCGGCTGAAGGAACGCCAGTTCAGAGCATAATGACCAAACAGCCATAACCAAAAGACCACGGTGGTGAAGAAATTATACCCGCGCACGAAATTGTAATCGTCTTTGGTAACCAGAAAGCCAGACATCATCGAGATGAACAAATTCTGGAACAGCAAGGCAAAGACAACGACAAGCGGCGCATAAGGGGTAAAAAAAAGTACCACGCATGACGCAAGAGCAAGCTGAGTGGCAATCGCCAAAAGCGGATTGACGAAATGCAGCACCAACGGCACCACGGTCAGCGTCAGACACAGTAGAAAAACCAGCAGATGCTCAAACGCTCCCAGAGCAGTTTCTTCCCGGGAAGTTTGGCTATCAGATCCAAGAAAATCAGGAGAAGCCGGCATCAAGGATGCCGGAGCGACAAATAACCGAATGTCCGCCTCCCCTTATTCAAGACCTATTGCGCCTATTCTCACGCATCTGCTCTGCACCCACCATCAGATACTGCCATGAAGAATACAAAGCTTCTCTTAGGAAAGATTTAAGCCTGACGGTGCGAGTGACGACCAGAAAGCGCCTTCAACCGCAGTTCGTGAGACCTTCTTCACACCCTCAAAAACAATCCTGGATCAGCATTGAGAATATGTGCAATCGTCTTTATAAGCGGAATACTACCTAGTCCCTTAGAAAGATATCCTTTTGCTGGTTCCTGATCTAGATCTAGGCCCGCAGAAGAAAAACTTGCTAAGCAAGATGTAAAAGATCCACAAACACAAAGACCGGAAGGTAATTGGGCCTCGTTTTAGCATGCAGATCAGATGTTTAATCGTTGATGATGAGAAGCCTGCAAGAGATGAGTTGAGTTATTTACTCTCCCGTCAGAGTGATATCGAGATTCTTGCACAAGCCCCCTCGGCAGAAGAAGCAATTGACCTCAGTCTTAATCTACAGCCTGATCTGATCTTCCTCGATATTCAGATGGCAGGCAAAAATGGCTTTGATGTTATTCGCAATCTGGTGGACCGCACCGATACCCCACCGATTTTCGTCTTTGTAACAGCCTACGATTCCTATGCCGTCGAGGCCTTCGAGGCCAGCGCCATGGACTATATCCTTAAACCGGTTTCCGAGCAGCGCCTTGCCACAACGCTGGATCGCGTGCGCAAGATGCAGGGCGAAACGCAAGATCCGCTAAAGCAGAAGCTGGAAACCCTGCTCTCTGAAGTCACAAGGCAGAATGAAGCCTCCAACAAACCAGCACAGACCCACACAAAGATATCCGTCCTGATCAATGGCCGCATTCGCCTGATGGACCCAGATGATATCATCTATTGCGAGTGTGATGATAACAGGGTTTTCGCTCACACCTTCGATGGCACCCTGCCCGTTTATGGCATCGCCAGCATGGATCGGATGGAAGAGCATCTGGCCAATACCGGCTTTTTCCGAGCCCACCGCTCCACATTGGTCAATCTGGATGCAATTTCGGAATTCAGCCCGTGGTTCAATGGCAAATACAGCCTGACCATGAATGACCAGAAGAAAAGCGAGCTAACGGTCAGCCGGTCTCGTGTCAAGGATTTCAAGCTGCGCCTCGGTCTGTAGCTGGCCAAGGCAAACCGCGTTTGGATACATGACTTTACTTTGAGGGGAGTTGAAGTCTCATGTCGATTGTCGCTCTTATGGCCTTCCTGCTCAAGCAGGTCGCCCTGCTCGTGGCCGGAGCTTTTGTCTTGCTCACGGTATCACCGGTACAGGAAATCAACTTTCGGCAGGATTCGATTTTCAATCGTCTGTTTCTGATCCTCTTCTTCGGCTTTCTGGGCATTCTGGGCACCTATGGCGGCAACGAGATTTTCAACTCATTTGCCAATCTGCGCGCCATGGCCGTCATAACGGCTGGCCTGTTTGGCGGCCCAGTTGTTGGTCTGGGTGCGGGCCTCGTGGCCGGTGGGCATCGCTTTTTGATCGACCCTTGGGGCTTTTCCGCTTTGGGCTGTGCATTGGCCACGATAACGGAAGGCTTTCTGGCCGGCTGGCTACAACGTCATCTCAAAGACAGGGCGATGGATTGGAGCGTGGCCTTTTTCCTGACCATCATCGGAGAAACCATGCATATGGGCATGGTGCTATTGCTTTCCCGCCCCTTTGATGATGCACTGGCGCTTGTGCGTGTCATCATGCTGCCAATGCTAATCGGCAACTCTCTGGGCACCGTGCTATTTGTTCACATCCTCAATTCGATCAAAGGACTGCGCGAACGCAAGGCATCCGACCACACGCAAAAGATTTTTGAAATAGCCAACAGCACGGTATCGCACTTGCGCTCCGGCCTTAATGGCGACAGTGCGCAGGCGCTGGCACGCATCATTCTGGAGAAACTTCCGGTGGCAGCCGTGTCCGTCACCAATGCCAACACCGTCATCGGTCATGCGGGCGAAGGAGCAGACCACCACCTGCCCGGCGAGCCGTTTGTCACCAAGGCGACCTTCCGCGTCATCAAGACCGGCGAACCCATTTTCCTCAAGGATCCGCACCTGATCGGCTGCAGCGATCCCCATTGCCCCTTCACATCGGCGATCATCGTGCCGCTCAAGAAGAATGACACGATTGTCGGTACACTCAAATTCTACGGCTCGGCTCATCTCGAACTCAATTCGGTGCTGTTCGAACTTGCCAAGGGGCTGACGGACCTCTTCTCCATTCAGCTTGAACTGCAGGATATTCAGGTCAAGGACCGCCTGCTTGCCCACGCCGAAATCCGCCATCTTCAGGCACAGATCAACCCGCACTTCCTGTTCAACTCGCTCAACACCATCGCGTCTTTCTGCCGCACGGCCCCAGACAGGGCCCGCGACCTAATTCTAGATCTCTCGCTCTATATGCGCAAAAATCTGGATTCCAGCCGCGGCTTCATTCGCCTGTCGGACGAACTGGACCAGATCAACTCCTATCTGGCCATCGAAAAGGCACGCTTCGGCGAACGCATTCAGGTCAAGCTTGACATAGAAGAAGGCTGCGAAGAATGGCCCATCCCATCTTTGATCATCCAGCCGCTGGTGGAAAATGCCGTCAAGCATGGCCTCAAGGAACGAGCGGGTGCTGGCATTGTCGGCCTCAAGATTTTCCAGCGCCACAACCAGCTTCATATCACGGTCTATGATGATGGCGTCGGCATTCCGGACAATATTCTCGTCTCGCTTCTGGAAAAGCGCCAGATTGAATCGCACCATGAAGGGATTGGCCTGCGCAACTCCAATCTCCGCCTTGAGCATATCTATGGGCCAGAGCATGGCATGCAGATTTCAACCACCCCGAACAAGGGCACCCATATCAGCTTCTCGATTCCCAGCCGGCAAGAGCTGCTCCCCAAGGCATCCTGACCCTTCTCATCTCAGACATGCATTCTGGCTCTAAAAAGCGCCCTGTCCGCCCCCCCTCAAAGCCAGAGCAGCGGGCAGAAGAGCTGCGAAATTCACCCTGCCATTCAACCTTGCGATTCGCACGTTCGCCACGCGCAGAGATGCATTCCAGCCCGGCATAGATGCATTTCACGCCAGCAAAGATGTCTTCCACGCGCTTTCCTTTGGCTCTTCAGACTTTATTAACTAGCCTCACAGGCTGGGGAAGCATTTGTAGTTCCGCGTTGGAACTACCCCGGTTAAGGAGGAACGGTATGCTTTATTTCTTGTTATGCGTCGGGATTCTAGTCCTGGGCTATTTTACCTACGGCGTCTTTGTTGAGAAGATTTTCGGCATCCAGCCAGATAGAAAAACACCCTGCTGGACCAAGGAAGACGGTGTTGACTATATCAACATGCCAACCTGGAAGGTCTTCTTCATCCAGCTGCTCGATATTGCAGGTCTGGGCCCGATCTTTGGCCCCATTCTGGGCGCTCTTTATGGCCCGCAGGCCTTGCTCTGGATCGTGATCGGCTCCATTTTTGCCGGTGGCGTCCATGACTATTTCTCGGGCATGCTTTCGGTTCGCAGTGGCGGCAAGTCCATTCCGGAAGTGGTAGGCGACGAGATGGGCCAGTTTGCCCGTCAAACCCTGCGCGTCTTCTCGGTCATATTGCTTCTGCTGGTTGGTGTGGTCTTCATTCTTGGCCCGGCAAAACTGCTCAGCAGCATGACCGGCTTCAATGTCCAGCTTCTGGTCGCATTGATCTTTGTCTATTATTTCGTCGCCACGATCCTGCCGATCGACAAGATCATCGGTCGCCTTTATCCGATCTTCGGCGCGCTGTTGCTCTTCATGACCATCGGCATCACCTTCGGCCTGATCTATCATGGCTATGAATTCCTGCCGAACATGGACATCTCGACCAATGTGCATCCGGGCGATCTGCCACTCTTCCCGCTGCTCTTCATCACCTTGAGCTGTGGCGCTCTGAGTGGTTTCCATTCAACCCAGTCGCCTTTGATGGCCCGCTGCATGCGCAACGAGAAAAACGGCCGTGTCGTTTTCTATGGTGCCATGATCGCAGAAGGCATCATCGGTCTGGTATGGGCCACCGCAGGCATGTCCTTCTATGACAGCCCCGAAGCCCTGAATGCTGTGATTGCCGCCCAGTCTCCGGCCGGTGTCGTCAATCAGGTATCCACCGAGCTTCTCGGCGTCTTCGGCGGGTTCCTTGCTGTTCTCGGCGTGGTCATTCTGCCAATCACCAGCGGCGACACGGCCTTCCGTTCGACCCGCCTCATTCTGGCTGAAACCCTGAGACTGGACCAGACCAAGATCAACAAACGCCTTGTAATCGCCATTCCGCTCTTCGTCGTGGCTTTTGCAATCAGCCTTGTCGATTTCAATATCATCTGGCGCTATTTCGGCTGGTCTAACCAGACACTCTCCATGCTCGTGCTTTGGAGCGCAGCCATCTGGCTTGGCCGCAAAGGGAAACTGCATTGGATCGCCACGGTGCCTGCCGTGTTCATGACGGCCGTGGATACAGCTTTCATCTTGCAAGCCAAAATCGGCTTCAACCTGCCAGCTGATATTTCCAATATCGTGGCCGTCATTGTCGCAGCGATCTCGCTGATCGCCTTCCTCATTCTGGTACGCCCGACAGGGGACGTCAGTGAAGAGGCAGAACCGGCTGAATGATCAGGTTTGACAACAGGTCTTGTGGCTGCCCGTACAGCCACAAGGCAATTGGCCGCGTTGATCTCTGATCAACGTGGCTTTTTTGTTTGTGCCAGATCGCAAGAAGGCCTACGCAGCCCGGGTCAGATGCCTACACGATAAGATAGGCATAGATGAGGATCCACACCGCCAATAAGCTAACAGCAACGAGGAAATAGGAGCGGTTCCACACCCGCCCGACATCAACAGTCGGAATGCCGCCAAAACGACCAATCATCATGTTGGTTGCAGTGAAGGGAGAAGTCAGACCCGTAAGCGCCCAACCGGCCAACATGGCAACGGCAAAAGTTGTCGGGTCCAGATCGAACAGTGCCGCATCCGGCAAAAGGGGGGCAACCAGAGACAGGGTCAAAATCGGGTTACCGCCCAACTGCCCCAGCACAGGCATGATCCACAAAAGCGCAATCAGCAGTAGCCAGGGTGGCAAGACCGTTAGATCAATCCCCGCGCGCGCCATCAGCGGCACCAGCACGGACGATCCAACCACACCGATATAACCAGCGCTCATCAGCAACAGCAGATCGCCGCGGAAAGCTGGCAGTTCCTTATGTACATAATTGACCATCCGCGCACGCACGACTGCTGCATCGCGAAACTGGATATAGAGCCAGCCCACAGACAGCAAGGGCACCACCACCAGCACAATCCCCACAACCCGAATGCCTAGAAGCATTTCTAGCGCCAGAACCGGCAGCAGGATAATGACCAACAAAGCTGCCAGCGGCAAGAGAACCGTCCAGTGTAGATCGCTCTGCACACGTTTAGGGGTGGCTGCATTGGGTGAGAGCTTCGGTTTGAACAGTGTATCCAGCGCCCAACCGGTACCCAGCAGGATCGCAGCCGTCCCAAGTCCCGGTAGCGCAATACCTAGCCATGTGATGCCCGGAATGGTGGCCACAGCCATGGCTGTCGAAAAGGCCATCGGCGACCATGGCAAAGCCGAAATGAAACCGCGTTGAATGGCTAGTAACATCCTTCTCGTGCGGATTTGCCGAATTTCCTCGTCAGGCTCGTCCTTGCTACTGGCCAGAGCCAGCGTTCCCAGCAGCTGGATCGAGCCAAAATTGAGCAAAAGTGCATAAATCTGCGTCCCGAAAGACAGAGAAATATAGCGTCGACCGGGAGGCTGAGCGGCAAGAAAGCCCCCAGCCCGTCCCATGGCAGGAGAAGCCGACGCCGCCTCGCGCAACACCGCAAGGGCACTGAAGAAAGACGCCAGAAAGCCGGTTTTGACAATTGCCGCCTGGAGCGCAGGCTGCCAATCGTCATTCACAATCACCATAGCCAGCGTAAGACCGGCACAAACCAACAAAAAGATCCGCCCGCCGCGCTTCGCGCTGATGGCCATCATCCCAACCATGAAAATGAGCGCGACCATCAAAGGCCACCGCACCCACTCCACTCCAGTCCACTCCAACAGAGCCTGCATCACGATGACAGAGACAACAACCCAGCCGAAGAAGGGATCAACCAAACGCGAAAAATTCATATAGGCCTGCTTTCATAGGGAAGAGAAACAAGGAGACGAACGGTAGAACACCACAGAGCTACCGAACGATATAACTGATAAAAAGGATAGAACCCCAAGCCAATAACCGATTTTCAGCAATCACCTCAGGTGCAAACATGGATCATTCTGCCTAAAACGCATAAACCGAAACCTTAAAATGGATCAAGTCGGACTTTGCAGAAATATGACCATCAGGAGGAAAATGGTGACCCCGGCGCGATGGATACCCCACCCCAAGATACCATCGTAAATAATTGAAATATATATTATATTATATAAGTCGTAACAATTGCTTCGTACCACGTTTTCGTACCACGCATTGGGTCTTTACAGCTCACTTAAACAGACATTAAAAACGCATTTTGTAAAGGCCCATCAATACTCCCCCCCTAATTTCACGTGAATTGTCGCGAAAATCTTCCAGTGAACGGAGTTGCTAGTGTATGCTCTTATAGATTCAATTTAAAAGAGCATGGAACGATATGGAAATTTTGGAACTTGAGGATCCGGAGAAAGTCGCACGACTGCTTGAGCGTCACATTCAGTCCGCTCATCTCAATTTTCTGTTCGGCTCTGGCGCATCGATACCTGCGATCCAACTTGCTGGGGATGTAGAACAGGAAATCGATCAGCACCTGACAGCCTCAGAGCTTGATGAGGCAAACAAAAAAGCCCTGACGTTTATCGAAGAACTGGAATACCAACATGGGTTCCTGCCCGCAGGATATACAGAAGGCGACGATACTGATATTACGCTCCGGAACTACATGCGTTTCTTAAGTTCTGCCGACCGTATTCTCTTTGAACGCAAAAACATCCTTTTGCCCCGCCAAGCCAACGTTTTCACAACGAACTACGATGAGTTTTTCGAGGTTGCGGCATCACTCCTTCCTTCATTGGTTCTAAATGACGGCTTCAATCGACGAGTAGGCAACTCAGGTTTTGAGTACTCACCGGAGCTGTTTTTCGACAGAGTGTACAGGTCGGGCGCGGTGTACAAGCATCAATCTGAAATACCTTCAATGAATCTAATTAAAGTGCATGGATCGATCTCTTGGAAACGTCAGAGCGACGACAGGATCACGCTAGGTGAGCCGGAAAAAGATCAACTCACAACACTCCAAAAAGATAGCCGCTTCGAGGTCAACAATGCACTTGCAAAGCGAGCTGTGATCTTGCCCAACATGCGGAAATTCGAGTCCACACTATTAGATCGAGTATATTTTGATCTTTTGCGTTTGTACACGAATGCAATGGAGATGGAAAACGCGTTACTCTTCGTTTTCGGCTTCTCATTTGCTGACAAGCATATTCTCGACATTACCCGACGAGCACTGCGCAACCCCACCGCAAAGATTGTGATATTTGCATTTAGTCAGAACGACGTCGGCAACTTTGAAGAAAAATTCTCAGCCCACCGGAATGCTCTGATAATCAAACCAAAAGAGGGCCAGCACATAGGATTTCCAGAACTCAATTCGCTTTTCGAAATGATCGCTATTACCTCAGAGAAAATCCATGACTGATGCCCGCCTTCAGCAGGAAGCTGTACTCAGAGTTGGTGAAGTGGCAGAGGTAACAGGTCGCAAAATTTCAGTAACAGTGGACAAGGAAAAGAACCTGTCTGAACTCTTCTTTGAAGGAGACCTAATCCGCAATGTCGCTGTGGGCAGCTATATTGATATTCGTAAAGGTTTTGTCAGTCTCATCGGAAAGGTCGATGGTGAATACGCTCGCCCCGACACGATCTACGTCTCAGAAGCCGGCATGGTGCCTAATTCAAAGCGATCACTTTCAATTACTCTAGTAGGCTACATAGACCGTTCCGGGACATTCTATGGGGGCACCAAAGAGCTACCATTGATCGGCAACGAAGCCTATTTGCTCACCAGTGAGAAAGTTCATCAAATCCATAACCTTGTCTCGAAAGATGCGATACCTATGAATGTCGCGGTTTCGGACTACGAGGGATTTGAGATCAGTCTTCCTGTCGACGGCTTGATGAACAGTCATATTGCTATTTTCGGTAACACAGGCAGCGGGAAATCGAACACAGTTGCATTGTTATACCAAAGCTACATCGAAGCGATGCGGCAAAGAAATCAAGCATTGTTCGATCAACGCGTTAGAATCCTATTCTTCGATTTCAACGGGGAGTATTCTAGAGAGAACTGTCTTACCGCAAATAAAACCGTTTACAATCTAACCACTAGGCATGACCAAGGTGACAAGGTACCGTTGTCGGAAGCAGGCTTTCTAGACTTTGAAACTCTCGCAATACTTTCGGATGCGACCGAGAAAACCCAACGACCTTTTATTCGACGAGCCTTAGGCTTAGCAAATAGAATTGGACAAGGTGAAGATAGCCGCAACCATCTACAAAATATGCTGCGTATGCAAATTACTCAAATATTGCAGATGGCGGATAAGGAACGCGCCTTTCTACTAATTGATTACATGCGACAGATACTGCCTGAACGTATGGAAGAAGGCGCGGATGTACCTCTTGAAACTGATCTAGAATGGCATAACAACACAGCTCAATTTATGTTCAATGGGACGTATTTGCCGTCAAATCCAAATGCGATACCAGAGACAGAAATCTATCAGCGCGTTGATGGGTACAGTTTTGCGCATGATATAATTGTTGATTTTATATCTATTTGCTACGTGCAACTGATTTGGGACGTACTCAACAACCGCGCTCAAAACGAACACATTGCTCCAGCGATCAACAAGTTGAAGAGCAAACAGAATGACATCCGAAAGGTTTTTGACCCTCAAAACACAGGAGATATTTTCACCAGCAATGTTGTTGTCTTGAAC
Organism: uncultured Cohaesibacter sp.; assembly: GCF_963678225.1. Taxonomy (NCBI): domain Bacteria; kingdom Pseudomonadati; phylum Pseudomonadota; class Alphaproteobacteria; order Hyphomicrobiales; family Cohaesibacteraceae; genus Cohaesibacter; species uncultured Cohaesibacter sp. The sequence continues at coordinate 353,680 of NZ_OY782764.1, forward strand.
TTGCATGACGTAAGCATAGAAATGAAGAAAACGCTTCCGCTTTTGATTTCAAAGCGCGTCTATCAGGAACAAAAAGATCGCGCGGACACGGACACGGCATTGAGCATCGTTATTGATGAGGCTCACAATATTCTTTCATACGAGTCGTCCCGAGAAGCAGAAAGCTGGAAGGACTATAGGTTAGAAACTTTCGAAGAGATCATCAAAGAAGGCAGAAAGTTTGGGGTATTTGTAACTGTCTCGAGTCAACGACCAAGCGACATATCCCAAACGATCACTTCCCAAGCCCACAACTACTTTATTCACCGGCTAATAAATCACCGTGATCTACAATCAATAGCTACTGCCGTATCCTACATCGACAAGATCACGGAGGAGTCGATCCCAACTCTGCCAACCGGAACTTGCATATTTAGCGGGATGGCGGGCCAGATGCCCATGAAGCTGGCTATGAGACCTTTACCCGATATGCAACAGCCTAAGAGCACGACACGGAAGTTGTCTAGCATTGTGCCCTCGGCAGAGGCTGATGGAGTAGAGCAAGAGATTTAAGACCTTCTCCCACCGATATTTACTGGCTTTACTTGGACCTATTTCAAGTGTTTTCTTTTGGGGAATCTTCGGCACTGCATTTGCCCTAACTCAAATTGCAACTTTAGGCTCATGAAGCTATAAAGTGGACCTCTGTTACACCGAGAAGTGCTTAAACAAACAAACCAAAGCAAACACTCGCATAGGTTGACACATCTATAATCTTTCTGCTCAAATAGATTTCATAAATATTGAGCTAGGAGTTTTAAGATGGGAAACGATCAACTACCTGAATACTTGAAGCAAGGCGAAGCAGCACGACTCTTTCCCGTCCTCTCCACCACTTCGAAAGAAGGTAGAACAACGTCAATCGTCTTGGCTTGCTTATGCAAAATTGATGAATTTGGTGCTCTGCTATTGTCATCAATTGGACCAAGGATTGGCGTCCGAGCCACTATAGAGGCCTTCACAGAAGTAGTTTTTAGGAATCAAAACACTGCTATCAAAGACCGTCCCGATGGCCTTATTGTTGTCCGAGTTGGTAAGCGTCAATGGCGGGCCTTGGTAGAAGCTAAAGTTGGAAATAATGATCTCGAAGCAGATCAGATTGAGCGGTATAGATCTTTAGCAAAAGAGAACGATATTGATTGTGTGATCACTATCTCCAATCAATTTGCAACCTCACCAGATAGCCATCCGATTGAACAGGTTCGAAAAAGCAGATCTCGAATTCCGGTTTTCCATTGGTCATGGATGCACATCTTAACAACCGCAGATCTGCTAATTTCTGGAGAACAGGTTTCTGATGTTGATCAGCTTATCCTGCTAAATGAGTTGCGCCGATTTCTCACTCACGAAAGTGCTGGTGTGAAGGGCTTCGATCGGATGCCAAAAGAATGGTCTGAACTCAACAAGCTAGTCTCTAGTGGAGGGTCCATTGGTTCCAAGTCACAAGCCGCAGGGATCGTCCTCGAGGCCTGGCACCAAGAGACCCGCGATCTGTCTATGATCCTTAGCCGAATGACGGGCAATTTGGTGACGGAAAGCCTGCCGCGCAAACATGTGGGAGACCCAACACAAAGGCAGAAGGACGACTTAGCACATTTGCGAGAAAGCCTGTGTCTTTGCTGCAAACTTGTAGTACCCGACGCCGCTGCTCCTATTGAAATTCGAGCCGACATAGCGAGGCGTACTTTAGATATTGGCATGACGCTAAAAGCGCCTGATGAAAAAAAATCGATTAAAGCAAGGCTAAGCTGGCTCTTGAGACAATTAAAGCCAGATAATGACGATGGTCTATTCATTCGGCTGCTTTGGCCCGGGACGAGCGAACCCACACAGCATCCCGTTTCCGAGTTGAGAAAAGATCCCAATCTGGCGGCTGAGGGCAAAGAGCACCTAAGGCCACACAGCTTTCATATATTCTTGTCGGAAAGGCTCGGCGCAAAATTCACCCAGCAAACTAACTTTGTGTCGGAACTTGAGCGGCTTGTCCCAAAATTCTATGGTGAAACCGGTGCCCACTTGTCTGTCTGGGTCAAGAGAGCGCCTCAAATAAAGCCAGATAGAACGAGCGGGCAAGACGTGACACCGACCGCATTGTCCGAAGACGCTGAAGATTTTGATGCCTAGCTAGTACGCTCAGTGCTGATCTCTTTTGGGCATGACGTAATTATCTACGACCCATTTCGCTTCTAATTTGCTTTCAGGGTCTGTTGCTGCTTTGCAATTAGAAGCTTGTAACAAGTACTCCCGAGCGGGTACCTGCTTGGGACCGTTTTCAGCCTGTTATGGCCTATTTTCCCGAAAAATTTGTGAGCCAGTATACGTATACAAATGAGTACAGAGTTCCCCCATACCCTACCCTTAGCGCTGAAATACCATCGGCTGCAGCGTGGTTGTTAATTGCAATGGTCCTGAGCTTACCCTCGATAAACGTGTCCCCTCCACATCAGCACGACCTTCGTCCTCTAGCCCTTACCTCTGCGGTCATCCACAAGTACGCCCTAAACCATGTCCTCTAGGGTTGTTTTCTGGATTCGGACATTATTCTATACGGTCATCATCCTTGTTGACACCTTGAGGCACCATCATGACCACTGTCTTCTACGCTCGCGTCTCCACCGCTGACCAGAACCTTGACCATCAGATCACCCAAGCAAAGCAGGCTGGCTTCGAGTTTGATGAGGTGGTCTCTGATCATGGGGTCTCAGGAGTCTCCACAAGACTCTCAGAGCGCCCTGAAGGAAAGCGACTGTTCGACATGCTCCGACATGGAGACACGCTTGTGGTACGCTGGGTGGACCGTCTGGGGCGCAACTATGATGATGTGACCGATACCATGCGCCTGTTGCTGAGGAAGGGTGTGATCATCAAGACAGTGATCAACGGCATGACCTTTGATGGCTCAACCAATGATCCGATGCAAGGGGCTGTTCGAGATGCCCTGATCGCGTTCATGGCAGCAATGGCTCAGGCAGAGACAGAGACAAGGAAGGCAGCGCAGAAGGCAGGGATCGAAGCGGCGAAGCAGAAGGCGGACAAGTACCGAGGCAGGAAGCCCACCTACAGCAGAGAGCAGTTCAAGCTGGTTCAGGACATGCTGTCAGGGTCCTCGACCATCTCCGAGATCTCAAAGAGCACCGGCCTATCACGTCAGACCATTTACCGGATCAAGGACAAGCCCGAAGCATCCGAGAAGGCACTGACCATGTGGGGGATGTAACCGGCCACCGATGGACCAAAGCAAGATTCCACAGGAAATATGGGGGTCTTAAACCAGCGCTTCGGCTGACCTCCATTCCGGTCTGAATGAGTCGTTCCTGCGGCTTCCACGGGTCAAAATTAGTGCCGACAGCAGCAATATATCGTTTATCGTCAATAACTTAAGGAATTTTTCTCTTGCAATAAGGACACCAAGGACTCAGCCTTGCAGCGTAATGCAACCAAACAAGGGAAAGCCTTATGAACACCATCGAACAGACAGCCATCTCCTACACCATCAAACTTGTAGACGACCAGTTTCGCCCTACCGGACACTTCGAATGCAAGAATGCCCTGAGCTGGTACGATGCGGAGGAAGAAGGGATCGCATATCTCAAAGATCACCCATCCACCTTCGACTTCATGATCATTGAGACCCCTAAGGAGATGCTGCAGTAAACAGACGATTAGGACAGGATGGATAGCGGCTATCTGGTCGCTTCCTCCTGCTTTTTGGTCCGGTTCAATTCTATCCCACTATAGAACATCCTAAGCACTTTTTAGACTCATTTTAGTTTCTTAAAGTGCGCCACAAGACCCCACTTCAGCAGACATCCTCGGCCACCGGCCCTTAAAGTGAACCGCAAGTCAGCTTCGGCTCGCCTTCGGCTGAAGACACAATCCCACCTATCACCACCACCTTGAAGAACCCTTCTTCCTGTCTGGTTGGGAGGGGTGGGTGTCGTTATCTCAATGTGCTCTTCAGGTTCACTCCAAGACCAGCGCTCGAAGAGCGATGGCTCCAAGTTGGGGTTCTGCTGAAGTGGCCTTGAGCCATCAACTCAAAGAATGCGTATGATAAGCTTATGTCTCTCTTATAGGGCGATAATACGCATAACTCGACCTCCAGCCACTAACGGCCAACTGGTCCCTCCCCGACATCTCAAGATCTGAGCCAACTGGCTCTCTCAAGTTCCCCTCATAGGGAATCTTGCAGCGATTTGCTGCACTCACCTCCAGCTTTGACTGGGGGATCTCACCGGACATGGAAAGGCCCATGATGGTCACCCCAATCCAAACTTCAACCTCCAACGTCATCGTTGATCCTGACTTCTTCATCTCCAAGATGGAGGACCATTGGGTCAACAAGCTCAACAACACCTCAAGCCAGCCCCTCAAGGATCTCTGGCGACAGATGTGTCTCACCTTCAACGAACAGATCAGCAGCTTTGGCAAGCCGGAAGGCCAGAGGATCAAGGTCCTCCCACCCCAAACCGGAACAGGCAAAAGCCAAGGGCTCGCTGTCTACTGTAGCTGTCTCTCAGAAGAAGATCATCTCGGCGTCTTAATCGTCGTTCGCCTCAAGGAACAAGCCAACGACACAGCCGACACGATCAACAAACTGGCAGGAAAGACAATCGCCTTAGCGCGTCACACAGACACCTCTGTTACCCAAGAGGAGCTTGAGCAGTCCCCTGTCGTCATTATCACCCACAAGGCATATGAGAATGGTCTCGATGCCGTTGCAAGAGGAGAACCAGAGCAATCAGCATGGTCCCAGTATCACACATTCAGAGACGGTCAGCGTCAGCTTGTCGTCATCGACGAGGCCCTCGACCTCCTTCAGGAATCCAAGGTTAGCCTTGATCAGGTCAGATACCTTCACGCCTCCCTGTCCAACAAGAACAGCCCTGAAGAGGCTTCCGCCTTGGAGACCCTCGGTCACTTTATGACCATCTATGAAGCTCTGACAGAAGCCCATCCAGAAGGACGGGAGATGGTTGTTAGTCAGAACGACCTGAAGACCCTTGATCCGGCCAGCCTGACCATTCTCCGACAATCCCTTAAGTCGAAGCGTCTCGACAAGGCTATGCTGGGCCGAGATGACAAGAAGCAGAACCGACAGCTCATCCAGCTCTATTCCGAGGTCCTCAAGTCCGTTCAGGCACTCATGGCGTCTTGGCGGATCTACGGCACCAAAGGAGACCAGTACTGGCTATCAACAGCCAAGCTGATCCTGCCAGACGAAGGCTGTGGGGCTGTCATCCTTGATGCAACAGCCAACGAGAATGTCCTCTACAGTCTGCTCCCTAACAGAGTCGATCCACCCGTCAAGCTGCCTTCCAATGCCCGCTCCTACGCCAATGTGACCTTGCACGTCTCGACAGGCCACCGACTGGGCAAGAACTATCTGGAAGACAATGCCAAGAAGGAAGTGGCCTCCCTCATGGGCGACCTCAAGGAAAGCGGATTGATGAACAGGAAGGTTCTGATCTGTTGTCACAAGTCGGTCGAGCCGGTCATCAAACTCTATGAGCACCACTTCAAGGCGCTTGGCGTCGCCCATTGGGGCGCTATTGATGGTCGCAATGACTGGTCTGACTATGACTGTGTCGTGATCTTCGGCCTGCCATATCGGGATGACTTCTACTCGGCCAACCTCTTCTTTGCTGCCCAAGGCCCTCAGTCAACTGACTGGCTGAGACAGCAGGATCAGAGGAAGTGGCAGGACTTCAAGGATGTTCGGCATTCGATCAAGGTCAGCAACCTGTCGACCTCGGTCATTCAGGGGATCAACCGTGTCCGTTGTCGTCGTGTCGTCGATAGTCTTGGCAACTGTGCGTCCACCGATGTCTACCTTCTGCTTCCCTCGGACCAGACAGGACGAATGCTGCTCAAGGACATCAAGGACCATATGCCAGGCATCGTCTCCACTTCATGGAAGCTGAAAGCGGCTCGTCGTGCACCCAAGACCTCGAACCATCTTGAAGCTTTCCTGACCTGTCTGGCCAACATGCCTGCTGGCAGGAAGTCCTTCAGTGACATCAAGCAGCAGCTTGGACTTGATCGCTCAAAGTCTGACTTCATCCGAAGGAAACTGTCAAATCCTCCTGAAGGCTTCATGGATCGCCTCAAGATCCATCAGGTGTCCTACGAGGCGACAGGGGTCAAACGGGGGTCTCAGATCTGGTTCGAGAAGGTCCCTGCCTGACGACCTATCATCACAGCAACAACTCAAGGCATCGCGGGTTATCCTCGCGGTGTCCTTCAAAATCTTCCAGTATGCGTATTGTCAAACTCAAGGTCCCTTATAGGGCAATCATACGCATATCTCGAACAACAGTTCCCAACCCACCCAGACAATAACAACAACAAGAAGAACTCACGAGACAACCGGCTTTCCCTTTCAGCCGGTCTCAACGTGAGCATGTGAGGCGCTTTGGGTGAAGCAGCAGCCTTGCATAGAGGGAATGGGAGGAGGTCGAGCGCTGAAGGGACTTCAAGAGAGCTTGAAGGTCTTGTTCGTCTTCGTGTGCTCCCTTCTCTCATTCCCAACTGTCCATGTGGTGGCCGGTAGGCGTCGTTTTGTCTTCGTCTGCTCCACCACATTTTTTTTGTAAAGGACTGTGAAGGGCTTCTTCAAGGGGTGCTCTTGGGAACAAAGATCTTTTCGTTGTGATAAGCTATGCTCTTCGATGAAATCGTATGTCCCGCTGCGCCAGTTAGTTCTTCCACGTTGATTTCTACGCAACCGAAATCCAGCTGCGCATGATGGTTGGGGCATACAATAACAATATTTTCAGAGACATCGGGCCCATAGTGGGGAGACCCAATCGGAATTATATGGTGCGCTTCAGCGTATGACGTTCCGTCTGGCAGCAGAATTGAAGAGTCACAAATCTGGCACTTACTGCGATGAAGTGCCTTCACTTTTCTTGTCATAGCGGTATCACGGATAATTCTAGATGTCGTGAGACCGGATATTCTTGTTGCGTCACTCTGATCGGGGTTTGACAAATCGGACGCAAACGCTGATCTTGGAATATGTGCCCTCAGCCCCCACACTCCATTGCCAATTCCTTCAACGCTGAAGAAAAGATTACGATTGCCGCGCCAATTGCTTGAGTCTTGGGAGTTGTACTCTAGTTCCTTCCGAACGATTGCCTCGAGAGAACTGGGAACAGACAACCTTTGCTGCATACGAATTTTGCGCACCTCTCCGTAAACATCTTTCAGAGAAGCTGTGCCTCCAAGGTTCTGCAAGGCCATCTCTACTGTTTCATACCACGTCATATCCTGCTCCCCACCTATTTGCTGCTGCAGTTTTAACATGACAACCCTGCGTTTGCATTAGTAGACGTCCACTCTATTGCCGCACTTAAGCTGGCACACCACAGCTCCCTCCGATCCCTTCAGGTGACATGGCGATCCCTAAGAGCAATCGATACCGCTGCCGCTGCTGCCAGTGTGGGAAGACAATTCCCTTGGATATCCCTCAGGGCGTCATTAAGCGCACAACCTACTCCTTCAAGGGCATCAAGATGGACACACCACACGACGCTCTGGCGCTCAAGCGGGTCTACGAGGAACTCAAAGAGCACCCAAAGGCCCGTGCGCGTATGCCGAGCCTCCTACATGTCCTCGCCCAAGAGGCCCAAGTCGAAGCCGTGAAGAAGAAGAAGGAAGGGGTGTGCTGATGGAAAGTTCAGCCACACCTCGCGACATCCTCGGCAGGGCAATCAGTCTTGATGACAAGGTCGCTGTCGCAATCCTCGGCTGGCAGTCAGGGCTCCACATCGGGACCGTCACCGGTATCAGTAAGTTCATCACGGTACTCCATGAGGACGGAACCTACAGCCAGCACTACCCCAAACAGGTCTGCGTCGTCACTGAGTGTGTCGAGCTGATCGCAACAACAACCACACCCCCAGTCGATCCGACTAACCCAAAAGGAAACTTCATCCATGCTTAAGAAAATCGCCAACACCGCCGCCGCTGTCTCAACGTTCACCTTCGAGACAGACCCCTTGGATGTCAGTGTAGATACCGCTCATGAAATCCGTGTTGTGGAACGCGATGGTGAACCTTGGTTCGTCGCTGCGGATGTCTGCAAGGCGCTTGGGCTGATCAACGTCACTCTGGCAACACAAAATCTTTCCGACGACGAAATTCTCAAACTTAATCGGATTAAACTTGGAGCAAAACGTGGAGGAAAGCCTATGCCTTGCGTCTCCGAGTCTGGTCTCTACAAACTGGTGATGCGCTCGGACAAACCGCAGGCTAAGCCGTTCCAAGACTGGGTGACCCGTGATGTTCTCCCTGCCATCCGCAAGACCGGTGCCTACGTCAAAGGTGAAGAGGCACTGAAGCAGGGCAAGCCGCTCCCTGAAGACACCATGAAGGCCATGGAAGATCGGCTGAACGCCAAGTTCGAGCAGCTCTTCACGATGAACCAGCAGCTCATTCAGGCCAACCATGGGCTTAAAGAGGATGTCACCCGCAAAGAGTACGTGATCGAAGAGATGCACGACAAGATGAACACCCTGTCTGAAGACAAGGCTGCTCTCGAGAGCGTCAAGGCTGAGATGGAGCCCTATTTTGGTAGAATGACATGCTTGATGGCGTCGATGAGCTGCTGATCTGAAGGGCCTTTGGAATATCGGTTCAGCCCTTCACCCGGCCTTGAATGCCCCATGAGCCAATCTGAGATCCATGGATTAACATCACCCTGCTCCAACAGTGTCCTAGCCCTGTGCCGCCAACTGTGGCTTGCCACAACGCTCTTGTCTTTTACGACCAATCTCAAGGTTCTCCCAAGGCGTTGAGAGAGCGTATGAGAGCGTTTGTTGTATGATCGAGCCTTAAGGGCAGGAAATAGCCAGTCCTCTCCATTCCGATCTTCAAGCCGATCCTTTAGAACTTGAACAACAGCAGGATCAACAACTGGCACCCGACGCTTACCTGCTTCCGTCTTGGCTTCCTTGATATTCACCCATACAACCTTCCCTTGATCAGTACAGTCCTCAACCTTCAGCTTTGCGGCCTCTTCCAGCCTTAAGCCGCTCACAGCAAGAAGAAGCGAAACATCGAAGTCATCAGGGAATTTCCCATGCCGTTCCTTTGTCTTCTCCAAGACGGCCTTAGCTTCCTCTTCGGTAAATGCTCGCCGCTTCTGACTGATATCCTCCGATTTCTTGGGCTTCAAACCTTCCCATGGACTTCGTTTGTCATCCGGCAGGTAACCATTCAGCATCAGCCAGCGCCAATAACCACTGTAAGCCGCGAGCTTCTTCTGAACAGTGTCAGGCGCTCTTCCCGGAGACAGCGTGTTCCTTATGAACTCCGACGCTTTCCGCCTATCTATCTCTTCAATAATCTCAAATTCTGCAGACAGTTCCTTGAAGGCATTCTGATACTCGCTCTTGGTTTTATCGCGTATAGACGAATCCCCTAGCCAGATCTCCACATACTGTGAAATTGGCGTTTCCACTCCCTTAGCAATGTTGTGGAACTTCAGGGCATCATCAGATGTCGCTCCCTGCTCGCGAGCCATATCAAGATCAGCAACACCTTTGAGAAAGCCTCGCTCTTCAATGTCGTAGGCTCGTTCTGCGATTCGGTCTTCAATGAAGTTCTTCTCTTGTGCTGACTTTGCATCTTTCAACATCGAACGCCAAATCGATGCCTCTGCCACGATCTCGTCAGAACCACGAGCATTCTCAATTTGCTGCTTCCAAGTCGCGATAATCGGCCCGCACAAGGCAAGCGCCCTGCGCCTATCACTCGTTTTCAGTGACTTCATGAACTTGGTCTTGCCGACAGTTTCTTGCAGATCCTTGGGAACATCCAAGACCGCATACCACCGCTGTCGCTTCTTCAAAAGGTAGTTTGCCATGGGTGCTTCGTACCACGTTTCCGTACCACATTGAAGCCATAACCCATTGAAATATTGATTTTATTGAAGAAATCAGGAAATGGTGACCCCGGCGCGATTCGAACGCACGACCTACCGCTTAGGAGGCGGTTGCTCTATCCAGCTGAGCTACGGGGCCTAGTTTTATTACCCGATCAACCAAAAGATGCAGCATCAACAAACCCACAGCAAAAGTTTACTCCAGGTTCGTCAAGGCTTATCCAAACTTGAAGACTTTGCTAAACTTCAGCTCAGCAACACCAAGCGCGGATCGGCATTTCAAAAACGCTGACGCTCTGTATCATTTCAACAATCCCAGATCAACCAACCACACTCGCAATTCAGCATAACCCTTTCGATTTATTCAATTTCATGGTGCAACAGCTTCGTGCATAAATTCTCGTCCGCCCTAGCCATAAGCCTTTTTCTGCTGACTGGTCATGCCTTTGCAGAAGAAAAACGTGCAGCAGCTTCCCCTTGCACTGAATCAGCAAGGCCCGTCACGTTGGACAGTCCTTCGTCCTATAGCCCTCCTTTGGCTATCAGACCGCGTGAGCAAGACGGCTTTACCCTCAAGGGTCTTGTGCCGGACATCTTTGCCAACACCGAGCTTGAAAAACAAAAGCAAAAGGAAATCAGCCGTTTTTTACGGAATGCGCCAATAAAGGCCTATGTCACGGGCCATAGAAAGCCAGACCGCTACAGACGGCATGAAGCTTTTCTGGCCTCTTTCAAAGATAATAAAGAACTCCTGCTTCAGGACAGTCTCGTCGCCAAAGGTCTGGCGCGGGTCTTGACCGATGGCCTTGAGGATGACTGCGCAGATCATCTTCTTTCTATCGAAGAAACCGCCCACAAAGCTCAGGCTGGCTTGTGGAAAGAGGCAGCCTACCGCGTAAAAAAAGCAGATGATCTCCACCTTTCTGCCATTGTGTCCACCTACCAGATTATTTCCGGCATCGCGTCATCCGTTCATCGCAAAATAGATGGAACAAGCTATGTGAATTTTGGCGACAATTGGTATGAAGATTTCACAATTTCGCTGAACAAAAAGAGCCTTCAAAGCTGGGAGGCCCGAAATAAATTTTTGGATGATTTACAAAACAAGCCCATATATGTTCGAGGCTGGGTAGAAGATCGTGGGGGGCCATTGATAGAGCTTCAGGATGCCAGTCAATTGACTGTGGCAGGCAAAAACGAAAGTCTCAACGGCGCACGATAGCCAATCGGCGTTCATCCCGACGAAAAATGACAGCATTATCCGCTTTGCAAAAAAAGAGCCTACGGGCAGGCAAGTGAGCATGGGAACAAAGAAGTGAGCAAGAAACGCATCGACACGCTGAAGATGGCAGGAGCCCTTTGCCTTTCGCTCATGCTTCTTGCTGGCTGCAAAAGCCTGATGACCGGATCGGAAGAACCGACCATTTCCGGTGTTGCGCCTGCGGGCCTTTCTCCCAATGATAGCGTTGAACGGGCTATCGGCGCCAAAGAACATCCCAAAATCGTCAAGGCCTATGGCGGCGCTTACGAGAATCGCAAGCTGGAGCAGATGGTCTCCAAACTGGTTGGTCGCCTTGTGGGCTCATCCAGCGAGCCAAGCCGACCTTACCGTGTTACCATCCTCAACTCGCCGACAGTCAACGCCTTCGCTTTACCGGGCGGCTATCTCTATGTGACGCGCGGGCTCATCGCGCTGGCCAACGACAAAGCAGAGCTTGCCGCTGTGCTGGCTCACGAGATGGCGCATGTCACCTCTCGCCATGCCATCGCAAGAGCGGTAGCCCGACAGAATTCAGAACTGGTGTCCAAGGTCATGGACAAGATGGTCAGCGAACGAACGAAAGGTGCAACCATCAAGGCACGCCATCTAGTCACGCTCGCCAGTTTCAGCCAGGTACAGGAACTCGAAGCCGACAAGATCGGAATAGAAACCGCCTATCTTTCAGGCCTGGATCCATTCGCCGCGAGCCGCTTTCTTGAAACCATGGGCGATTATGCCGCCTATTTGACAGGTCGCTCCGAACAGGGCAACAAGGCCAACTTCCTGTCCAGCCACCCAGCGACACCGGAGCGCATTAAAGCGGCGGTATTCGCAGCCCGTCGTTATGGCGGGCCAGAAATAGGCACCCGGGAAAGAGAGGCCTATCTGGACGCGATCGACGGTATACTATTTGGCGACGCGCCAGATGAGGGCTTTGTGCGCGGCCATTCCTATATTCATCCGGCCTTGCGCATTCGTTTCAGCCCGCCCGAAGGCTATAGGCTGGAGAATACCTCCAAAGCTGTGCTGGCAGTGGCGCCAGATGGCTCGGCCATGCGGTTTGACGGGGTCAATGTAAGCCCGGATGTTCCTCTGACCAACTATCTCACATCCGGCTGGGTAAGCGGCCTGATAACGGGTTCTATTCGCGAGCAGGTGATCAATGGCCATCCGGCGGTTCTCGCGGCGGCAGAAGCCAAAGGCTGGACATTCCGCATTGCTCTTATTCGGGTAAAGTCAGCCACCTATCGTTTTGTCTTTGCGACCACCAAACCCAACTCAACTTTCGAAAGCGCGATTGCAGAAACCGTCAACAGTTTCCAGACCCTCACGCATGATCAGGCGGCCGCTTTCAAACCGTTGCAGATCTCGATCGTGACAGCCGGTTACGGCGATACGATCCAGAAAATGGCGGCCCGCATGGCAGGCGCAAATGATGGCGAAACTCTCTTTCGAATTCTCAATGACATCAAGACAGGTGAGCATCTCAAACGAGGCCAGAAGCTGAAGCTCGTCACCCCCATGCGATAGCGAGCGTTCTACTTGAGTCAATGGCGGACAAAAGAAAATCCCGGAAGCAAGCTTCCGGGATTTTTCAAACAATAACTGCGATTGCAGCAACCAATGCCAGAAACGGCATCATTAGGCTGCAACTTCCTCTTCACTCTTGCCAGCACCACGACGGGGGCTTTTGGAGAGGTTTTTTTCAATCAGATGCACAGCTTCCGTAGTGGACAGCTTGCGAATAGCAGCCACTTCACGTGCCATCCGATCAATAGCAGCTTCATAAAGCTGACGTTCAGAATATGACTGCTCAGGCTGGGTGTCGGAGCGATAAAGATCGCGAACGACTTCTGCAATCGAGTGCAGATCGCCAGAGTTGATCTTTGCTTCATATTCCTGCGCGCGGCGACTCCACATGGTGCGCTTGATACGAGCGCGCCCTGTAACCGTCGTCAATGCTTTCTCAACAGACTCTTCATCCGAGAGTTTACGCATACCAACCGAAGCAATTTTGCCAGTTGGAACACGCAAGGTCATTTTGTCCTGCTCAAAATTGATAACGAACAATTCAAGAGCGAGGCCAGCAACTTCCTGTTCCTCGATGTTGACAATTTGACCCACACCATGAGCCGGATAGACAATAAATTCGTTGATTTTAAAGCCCTGACGTTGGGTGGCTTTTTTGATTGCCATACGCTTGAAACTCCCGCGTCACATAATTTCCAAGCGGACACATTGCCCGCCTGATCTTCCAAAAACAAAAGAGGGAACTCCCTCTTTGTCGGCATCTTTAAAAGGTAAAACCGGTCTTAGGCCTGCCTACAAACGCAGGCCCATTCCGGTTTCACATTTTCGCATCAAAATCAGATAGGCACACGCATGTGGATTGCGTACTTTCACATTGCATCTTGCTCGAAATACGCATAAAAAAACTCCTGAAGTAGGAGCTGTGTGAACCTTCCTTTATCAGCTGATTGAGGGAGAATATCACATTTTTGCACATTTTCCAAACTTTGATTGTGATCAAATGTGCTCCCTGCTCCCCCCACAGCCTGCCAAACCAGTTGTATCATGCAATAGAACGCAGATTTCTGCCGATTTCGACAGATTGAATCGTGTCTTTTTATGCAAATAAAAAGCCGGTCGCTCAACAAATAGCGCCCGGCTTCGTTATACTAAAATTGCATAACTCCCATTCTTAATCCCCTTCTCCGGGGTTAGCTGAGAGATATTGCAGTTTGTTTTCAACACCGTCCCACTTCTTGGCCTCGGCCATCGGCTCTTTCTGAACCGTGATATTGGGCCAGACCTCACAATATTTCGCGTTGATCTCAAGCCATTCTTCAAGCCCGGGCTCAGTATCCGGCTTGATCGCTTCTGCCGGACATTCCGGCTCACACACACCACAGTCGATGCACTCATCCGGATTGATTACCAGAAAGTTTTCGCCCTCGTAGAAACAGTCAACCGGGCAAACTTCCACACAATCGGTGTATTTGCATTTGACGCAATTATCGGTCACGACGTAAGTCATCACAAACTCCGCATACGATGCAGCTTGGTCTCTGCAATCGCAAAATTGGTCTATTACGGGAGGACCTCACGGTCACAACCCGCTCCTTGCCGATCAAACATGTCATTGATCAAAAAGCCGGAGCGGCAAACTCAACGTGACTGTATAAAGACCACTCCCATTCGAGTTATCTTCTAGCTATCGCTTTTGCGCCCGGCGTTCAAGCAATATCAAATCTCTTTGGCTCCAGCACTGAACTCTCTCAGGCCCGATACCTGAAGCCTCAGGGCAATCCGCTTCAAAACGCTCAGTGAACCTGTAGCCTTGAACCGCGCCCCACTTTTGCAAATGAAAGATGCATTCACAAGTCCACATTTAGGGCAAATGTGCAATTCCAACTGCAATTAAGAAACAGAATTGGCCACCGGACCACCTGTTCCCTTTTGCCTTATTCAAAAGGCCCCTGCTTCAGCCGCATCAGCTGGCGACGATCCTTTTTTGTGGGCCGTCCAGTGTGCGCCTCATGGGCGATCCCGGCCTCAGCGTCATCCTGCTTTTTCTCGGGAGCTGGCGAATGATCATTGAAAAGAAGCTGAGCCTCCGGCGCAGGCCCCCTGCGAGTACCAAGTGCCACAACTTCAAGGATGCGGATATGGCCCGCCTTGGCAATTGTCAGCACATCACCGGGCTTGATCTGCCGACTGGCAGCAGAGACCTTTTCCTTGTTCACGCGCACATTGCCCGCAGTTACAAGCTTGGCAGCCAGGCTTCTGGTCTTAGCGACCCGGGCAAACCAGAGCCACTTATCTATGCGCAGTTTGGCACTTTCTTCGCTCATCACTCACCCAATAAAAAGGCACGCCGGAAAGCCGCCCTGTAATGCGACCTTGCGGCATGCCGATTGATTGATTCCGAACCGGTTCCCGTGGGAACAGGCTTATTTCTTGTTGTCCAGATTGGCCTTCAAGGCAGCCAATGCTGCAAATGGGGAATCAGGATCCGCAACCTTCTCTGGCTTGCGAGAGGACTGATCACGCGGTTTACCGCGGCCCTTTTCGCCGCCACCAGAGCGATTGCCACCCTTGAAGCCGCCTTCAGAACGAGGACCATTGCGTTTTCCACCCTTGCGGAAATCCTTCTGGCCATCTTTCTGCCCGTCACTACGCCCACCAGCGCGAGCACCGGACTTCTGACGCTGACCGGACCGGTTCGGACGACGATCACCACGACCACCCGGACGCCAGATTTCGAGCCACTGCTCTTCTTCCTCTGCGGTCTCAGTCACAGCATCTGAAGGGGCAGTTTCCGCTTCCGCAGAGCCCTCAGCTACAGGTGTACTATCCTGTGGAGAACTTGCCTCTGCAGCCGCTTCAACCGGAGTTTCTTCCACAGAAGGAGCAGATTCGGCAGTCTTTTCAGCGGCCGCATCTCCATTGGAATCATCTTTGGCAGCATCCACTTCGGCCGAAGTCGGCTCGATCTTGCGGCGCTCAACACGATATCCCAACGACTTCAGGATGGTGGAAAAGTCTTCTCCCGCACAGCCCAGAAGAGACGTCATGGCAACCGTAACGGTGAAGCCACGATCCATTACCCCTTCAGGGGGTTCAGGTGACTCCTCGGTTGGACGCCAGCTCAGGAGCGGACGAATAAGGTCTGCCAGACGCTCAAGAATGTCGATGCGAACAGCGCGTTTGCCATAGACACCAAAGCCCACGGTCTTGTAGAGCGCCGGAGAAACAGCCTCGTTGACCGGTATCGACGTACGACCCGAAGCGGACAAGGATGGCACCTCAACGACGCCTTCCTGATCGATCCCACCATTATGCAGAGCCCACATCATCACCAGCAAAGTGCTGGGGGCAGGCTTCAGCAGCGCTGGAATATAGATATGGTAGGCACCAAATCGAACTCCGAACTTACGCAGGGAAGCGCGGGCATCCTGATCCAGAGAACGCACGTCCTCCGCGACCGTCCTACGGTCCAGAATCCCAAGATTTTCAACCAGTTGGAAAGCCAAACCTTTGGCAATTCCATCCAATTCTTCCGTGCTGGACAGCTCAACCAGAGGCTGCAGCAGGAGATTGACATGGTTATTCAGCCAGAGGTTGATACGCGATTGGACATTTTCGAGTGCCGCACCGCTTAAACCTTCATCTGCCAGGATGGTCAGACGCGGTTTCAAAACCGTATCGCCAGCCACCATTTTGGCAATCGGGGCTCCCTGCCAACGCAGCATGCCGTCACCAGACAGCAAGAACTGATCATTGGCCGCTCCGGCTATTTTTTCCGATCTGTTTTCGAATTCGACAGACAGGACCTTCTGCGCAGCGGCATGAATGGCTTTGGCATCGTTGCCTTCGGCACTCACATCGGGCGCAAAGCGAAATCCATGCAATTGACCAACATGCTGGCCTTCTACCAGCACGTCACCGGCAGGAGTAATTTCCGCTTCGAGCATTGCTTTTTCTCTCAGACGTTTCATCAATACACTAGTGCGCCTATCCAGGAAGCGCTTGGTAAGTCGCTCGTGCAGGGCGTCGGACAGACGATCCTCCACGGCTCTGGTTTTCTCTTGCCACAAAACAGGATCATCTAGCCACCCCTTTTTGTTAGCAACAAAGGTCCAAGTGCGGATATGTGCAATTCTATTGGCGAGTGTGTCAATATCGCCATCAATTCTATCCGCATATGAAATTTGTGCAGCGAGCCATTCCTGAGACAAAGTGCCCCGGTCTTCAAGCTGCTGGAACAGCATACCAATCAATTCGGCATGATTGGTAGGCGCAATCTTGCGATAATCGGGAACTTGACACACATCCCACAGCAATTTGAGCTGTTCGGGCTCATGAACCCGCTGTCGGATGTCCCTGTTCTTGTATAACAGCTCCAGAGCCTGCACATCGCTGGCAGGCAGCGAACGGGTGAGGCCCGGACGCCCTGGCGCCACTTCAAGCGACGCAATCAGATCGGTATAGCTGGAAAAGTCCAGCAGCCGGTTACGCCATTGCAGCATCTTGATGGGTTGGAAGACATGCATTTCCAGCTGCTCGACCAAATCATCCTCAAATGGCGCCACCCGGCCCGTCACACCAAAGGTGCCGTCACGAGTGTGCCGCCCGGCACGGCCCGCGATCTGGGCCAGCTCCGGCGCGGTCAGACGTCGATGTTGGAAACCGTCAAACTTCTTCTCTGCCGCAAAGGCAATGTGATCAAGATCGAGATTGAGCCCCATACCAATCGCATCGGTTGCAATCAGATGCTCAACGTCTCCGTTCTGAAAGAGTTCCACCTGCGCGTTCCGCGTGCGCGGACTAAGACTGCCCATAACAACCGCCGCCCCACCCCGCTGACGCCGGACAAGCTCTGCGATGGCATAGACATCATTGACTGAGAAGGTGACAACCGCAGAGCGTCTCGGCAGGCGAGACAGCTTTTTCTGCCCGATATAGGAAAGCTGTGAGAGCCTGGGACGGGAAATAATGGTCGCGTGAGGTAGAAGCATCTCGATCATCGGCTTCATGGTCTCTGCGCCAAGCAGAAGCGTTTCTTCCCGTCCACGCAAATGCAGCAGCCGATCGGTAAAGACATGCCCGCGTTCGAAGTCAGACGCCAATTGCACCTCGTCAATCGCCACAAAGGCGACATCGGCCTCGGCGGGCATCGCTTCGACCGTGCAGACATGATAGCGCGCCCCATCGGGAACGATTCGCTCTTCACCGGTGTGCAAGGCAACGAGTTCCTTCCCCACCTTGGCAACCAGCTTGCCATAGACTTCGCGGGCCAGAAGACGCAAGGGCAGCCCGATAATTCCCGAGGAATGCGCCACCATGCGCTCGATGGCCATATAGGTCTTGCCGGTGTTGGTTGGCCCCAAAACAGCCGTTACGCGCCCCTGCGCCCCTAGATTGGAAGCCTTGCCCCCGAATTCATCGGCCCAGCCAGGCGCCCTGATGCCGAGCATCTCAGCCTGATTGGTCTTGTTCCGTGCAGAAGGGGCTGGCGCAGGCCGCACCACAGGCCTTGTAGGCTTGGCTGGTCGCTCACCCTCAAGATCTTTCGCAAATGCATCGGCAAAGGAAGACGACCCCGCAGCATCAGACGTCGATGCCTTGGCCGTGTTTGCCTTCTTGGCGGCACTGGTCTTGGCACGAACATTGGCCTTTGCCTTCTCTTCCATCTTGCGAAAGTCAACAGCATCGGGATCTTCGCTCTGCCCCTTGGCCACTTGAGCGCCCTGCGAACGGGCATGGCGCATAAGCTCCGCTTCGATGCCGGAAAATCCACCAGCCGGATCGGCTTTCAATGCACGCTTCTTTTCCGCTGCCCGGCGGGCCTTGTCGGCCTCGGCCTTCCTGTCGAGTTCGGTTTTCAGGGATTGTCCGAATTCAGCCAGCGAAGCAAAGGGAGAATCGCTATCGTGTTTTTTGCTCATGGGCCTGGCAATAGCCTATCTCTGAGCCAATCATCGGCAAATGTCGGCTCAGTCATTGTCTTAATCCAAGCGAGGTGGCAACCGCTTAAAGCATCGCCAACCCATTTCACGTCAGATAGTGGCCCAAACGCCTAAACGCAACAACAAAGCGCCAAGTCACATCTGTTTGACCAACATCATGACAACAATTCACCCCATCCGCAACGGTCACGCGCATCAGCAGGCTTGACGAAGCCCTATTGGTAAAAACAATTACCCGCCGAGGCAAATTAATAATTAGAACGAGTCTGGAACGAATCATGGCCGAATCGGCGACTCCCGCAGATTCCTATTTTGTTCTCAATAGATCTGGATGACATTTTTACTTCAGACACTAAATCTGGTGCCGCCCAAATTTCAGATGTGAACAGGGCTTGAAATTCCTTAACCCGAGCCTTCTGAATTTTTAATCAAGACGCTCCAATATGAAACAAGCCCGCTTTTTCAATCCATTAAACAGACAGGCCCGCCTCCATGCCTGCCGTTAACCATTTGAACGCAGCCTGAACAAAATCAGCACGAATCGGCTATCAACGCATGTTTTTGATTTGTTCTCACCAAATATACACAGAAACAGAGATTGGTTACCATATCTAGTGATGCCTCCACAGCATCAAGACCACGAGATATGGGCCTGCCGCAGCTTCGTTAAGACATTTTCCCGGAATGAGACACTTATGCAGGATTCCGCCCAAAGTCCGTTCGCAAATTGCAAACAGCCGGCTCCAGCCTTGTTGGCCACCATCTGCTTTAGCATTGATCTTAGGCTTTGAATTCAGGCAATAAAAAAGGGGCCCCAAGGCCCCTTGCTCTCAATTCATATTGAAGACCATTTATTTGATGGTCAACTCCCGCGCTGACAACACCATGCGTCCAACCATCGTGCCGATTTGCAGCCTGTAGACGGCCACCACGGGTTCATCACCAACAGGAACGAACCAGGCTTCCAGATCCTTGTTCTCTTCCATATATTTGGTGCTCTTCTTGTTCGGGCGATGCCCAGCCACAAAACGGATACGGGCACCACAGACCGTTGCCGGGCCAGAATAGGCATTCTTTCTCGACGAGCGGATCTCTTTGGTTTCCTTGTAGAACAGCTCAATATTATAGCGCCAGCGGCCATCGAACATGCGTACGGTGCGATTGCAGACAGACTTGCCGACCCTGTGTTTGTTGGAGCGCACAGACATCAACAAACCGCTCAGCGGATCAACAATACCGCGCGTATGCACACGCCGCAGAGGAATACGATCCGAATGTTTGGAGAGCGGAGGGGACGCAGAGAAATCACTTACATTGCCCGACCGCATCGCGATCTGAACAATATTGTGGATCTTGTCTTCCTTGGAATTGAGGGCATACATGGAGGGCAACATGCGATCGCCGCGGAAAGAGCCCTCACTGACAGCCCGCCCCTTGCTATCGATAAACAGGCGCGAGATACCAGACGTCTTGGCAAAAGCATCGATGGAATAGCGGTGCCCTTTAACCGAGGCCTCCACTGAGCCGCTTCCCACAGGGATGCCCGCAATGGAAATGGCGAATTTCGCATCGATGTCCGTGGCTTGGGCCTGAGGCGCAAAGGCAGCAAAGCCCAGCGCAGCACCGGCAATAGCCACGGCGCGCAAGGGCACCGTCCATTTTGCGGCCCCAGCTGGATAATTTTTGCCAAGTGAGGTCATGCGTTTTCGTTCAAGCATGGTTTTCCCCAAACACCCTAAAATCTACAGCCCGGTTGTCTTATTGAACAATTCGGCTTTGTTGACCAATTGGATTTGATGACAATCTGTCCCCAGCCCTGAGAAACAAAGCGGTGCCAATAGACCAATCACCAGATATCACTGTCCCACTCTCACTGAATATGGTTAACAAATTACAATCACGCGTCCTACGCAAAGTTAGGTATAAGAAAAGTGACCGGGAACTGCGCCAATTATGCAACGCCACATACAAGACTGCAGCGCATATGCTCAACAAGAGCGTGCATAATGAAGCGCAATCGCCTATTGAAAACCATCAATGGCGCAGGGGTTATTCGCAAAATAAGTCAGAATCTTGAAAAGAACACGCGAAACCACCCAGAAATGCTTGACGAGCGGCGCAAGGATCACTATACCGAGGCAACTTTCCGCCGTCGAGCATCCTAGCAAAACGGCAGAACACAGAACAGAAAATGAGCGGGCGCCATTGGCGTCCTACTAATTTGTGAGGGATTTTCCATGGCACGTCGCTGTGAACTGACCGGCAAAGGCGTTCAGTCCGGTAACAATGTCAGCCACGCAAAAAACAGAACCCGCCGTCGCTTTCTGCCAAATCTGGTGAATGTGACTCTGCTGAGCGATACACTCGGCACAGGTTTTAAGATGCGCGTCAGCGCTCACGCTTTGCGTTCTGTTGAACATCGTGGCGGCCTTGACGCTTTCCTGGCCAAAGCCAAAGAAGCAGATCTGTCAGCCAATGCGCAGCTGATCAAAAAGAAAATTGAAAAAGCACAGGTTGCTGCATCTTAATGCGGTTTCGGATTAGTCCGAAAATCTGGCTTATCGTTAAGAAGCAGCGCCTCTTTTGGCGCTGTTTTCATATCCAACGCTGCTTTGGGCTATTCTCCCATTCGCGGCCAACATCAAGGAGGGTGACATATGGTTGCTACTCGTAAAACCCTTGGCCTTTCCGTTCTGGCCATGGTGAGCGTCGTTGCTGCGTCCAACTATCTCGTTCAATTCCCGTTCAAACCGTTTGGCCTGCAGGATCTGTTGACCTGGGGCGCCTTCACCTATCCGATGGCGTTTCTGGTAACCGACCTGACCAACCGCAAATGCGGCTCCAGGAATGCCCGCATCGTGGTCGCCGCCGGTTTTGCCATCGCGGTTCTGATTTCCATCTGGCTCGCCACCCCGCGCATTGCCATCGCATCCGGCTCAGCCTTTCTGGTCGCCCAGTTGCTTGATATCACCGTATTCAACCGCCTGCGCCGCAACAGCTGGTGGAAAGCCCCGCTGGCTTCTTCCTTCTTCGGTTCGGTTCTCGACACGGTAATCTTCTTCGGCTTCAGCTTTGCTGCGTCCTTTGCCTTTCTTGATACAAGCTTTGGCATGACACCGGATGTCTTCCCGACAGAGGCCTCTTCTCTGCTGAGCCTTGGCCTGATTGATGCGCCGCGCTGGGTCAGCTGGGCCATCGTCGATTATTCCTGCAAGATGTTTGTCGCGCTCCTGATGCTGGCGCCTTACAGATTGCTGCTCAGCCGACAGGATGCTCTGCCAGCAACCGCTTGAAAGAAGCGGGAGCAAGAATAGAGCCCCATTCATGCAAAAAGCCGGTCAATTCCAGACCGGCTTTTTCTATATCCGTTACCGTCATTGTCACCCGTTGTCAGCCATGTTTGCTTTC
Organism: uncultured Cohaesibacter sp.; assembly: GCF_963678225.1. Lineage (NCBI taxonomy): Bacteria > Pseudomonadati > Pseudomonadota > Alphaproteobacteria > Hyphomicrobiales > Cohaesibacteraceae > Cohaesibacter > uncultured Cohaesibacter sp. Next base: position 375,749 of record NZ_OY782764.1, read on the forward strand.
ATTCGGGTTAGCGATTCGCAGGCAGACGAAACTGCAGCAACAGCGTGCTCTGTAGAAAATTGAAATTATCATCGGACATGAGCGTAATCAGATTGTCTCCCGCCCCGCCCATGGGCTGAATATCCAACGCTTCCATATTATCCATACCATCGCCCAGACTGGCGCGAAACAGCAAGTCGGTGTGCACGATCGGTCCGGCCCGGAAGTCCTCTGCCCGCACCCGCCGCATTTGCACGACGAGCCCACCCAGAATGGAAAAATTCCGCTCAAGAATGACGAGGTCGCCCTCTTGGGTGAAATCCGCATCCGCAGCCAGCAGTTCCCCGGACTGAGGCAATGAGAAAGCCAGTGGAGCCCCTGCACCAACAATCCAGCCCAAGATGCGTCCATTCTTCGGCTTCTCGGAAAGAACCACAAAACCTCCGGCAAAAGGGTGTCCGTCGGGAATGGTCGCGATGGACTCCAGCCCCCTGTTGGCCTGATTGGCTTCGTCAATCTCGCGCGACAAGGGAAGACGTCCCTCAAGCCGCAGCAATTCGTTACCCTTGAGGCTATAGCGTGTCACCCGCGTCTCGCCCTCAAAGCTCACGAAAGCCTCATCGCCCTTGATCGCAAGTCCCTCGGAATCCCTGCGCCATCTTGGTAGCTCCACGCCGATACCGGGCAAGGGACGCATGAACGTATCCGCAAGCGCAGTGGGGCGCCCCTCTTCTCGTACAAGACGGGCTGATAGAACGCTGCCCCTATCACTGATCGCCAGAAAATGCTCCGGATCCACAAAGGCAAGACCGGAAAAACCACCAAAGGTCGGCTCATCGCTGGAAAGCGTAAGGCCACCAAGCCATTCCAACTGGCCATAGGTTGTCCGCCCTGAAGAAAACCGCCCGAGACGGTCGATAATCTGGGCAGAAACATCAATGGCAATGCTGCTCGGCGCAGCCTTGGGCAACGCCTCCATAGGGGCCGTGTGCCCTCGCACAGAAAGGCCGGTCGAAATGGTCACCAAAACAGAAAAGCAGACTGACAATCGCAGTCTGCTTTTCCTAAATAAGCCGGTCTTGCTGGACTGCATGCCCTTAACGCCTCCTGAGGCGACGCGACGGTGCATGGGGTTCCTGAGACACATTCTCGTCGAACAATTCTGCCAGCTTCTCGGTCATGGCGCCGCCAAGCTCTTCAGCATCGATGATCGTCAACGCACGCTTGTAATAGCGTGTCACATCATGGCCGATACCAATCGCCAACAAATTGACCGGAGAACGTGTTTCAATCTCTTCGATCACTTCTCGCAGATGTTTTTCAAGATAGGTACCCGCATTGACGGACAACGTGGAATCATCGACCGGCGCCCCGTCCGAGATCATCATCAGGATCTTGCGCTGTTCAGGCCGCATCAGCAAACGCTTGTGCGCCCAATCCAGAGCCTCTCCGTCAATATTCTCCTTAAGCAGACCTTCACGCATCATCAGGCCCAGATTGCGCCGCGACCGGCGCCATGGACTATCGGCAGACTTATAGATGATGTGACGCAAATCATTCAGACGCCCCGGATTGGCAGGCTTGTCAGCCTTCAGCCACGCCTCGCGGGATTGACCGCCCTTCCAGGCCTTGGTCGTAAAGCCAAGGATCTCGACCTTCACATTGCACCGTTCCAGCGTGCGCGCCAGAATATCGGCACAGACAGCCGCAATGGAAATCGGGCGCCCGCGCATAGAGCCGGAATTATCCAGCAGCAAGGTCACAACCGTGTCGCGGAATTCGGTCTCCTGCTCCCATTTGAAAGAGAGCGGCCGCATGGGATCGGTGACGACGCGGGTCAGTCTTGCGGTATCCAGCAGGCCTTCTTCCAGATCGAAATCCCAGCCGCGATTCTGCTGAGCCAAAAGCCGGCGCTGCAAACGGTTAGCCAAACGGGCAACAACCTGATGCATATTCTGCAATTGCTTGTCCAGATGTCCGCGCAAGCGATCCAGCTCGGCCTGCTCGCACAATTCCTCGGCATGAATGACCTCATCAAAGGCACGGGTGAACACCTTGTAGCCCTTGTCCGGTTCATTCTTGCCATAGTCCGGCGGCATGACGGATTCGCCGGTATCATCGCCATCCAGCTCATCAAAGTCATCCATGTCCTGACTGAGCTGCTCGTCAGCCTCGGACTGGCCACCTTCAAGATCGTCGGCACCGGCTTCTGCCTGTTGCTGTTCTTCCTGCTCACCGCCTTCGGCATCTTCGGAATTGTTGCTGCTATCGGCGTTTTCTTCCGCGCCATTGTCGGTGTCGTCAGCATTCTCTTCGCTGTCTTCAGCCTCACCGCCAAGATCATCAGCCACATCGAGATCCGCCAGAACCCGCCGCAGATGCCGCGCAAATTTGGTCTGGTCGAGCATATCCTCGCCGATAGTGTCCAGACTGTCGCCAGCGGTCTCTTCCACCCAGCCGCGCCATTGCTCCACCAGATGATGGGCAGAATCAGGAATTGGCGCGCCGGTCAACTTCTCACGCACCAAGAGGGACAACACATGATCAAGCGGCGCTTCTTCCACACGGGTGGAATCGCCACTGACAAAGCGGGAGTAGCGGTCTTCGAGCATGGCAGAAACATTCTGCGCCAGCCCGGCCATCTGCTGGGAGCCGATGGCTTCCACGCGCGCTTGCTCAACGGCGTCGAAGACACCGCGTGCCCTTGCCCCGTCCGGAGCGAGCTTGGCATGCACCCGCGGATCATGGCAGGCCACACGCATGGCCAGACTATCCGCCTGTCCACGCAGAATTGCCGCCTTTTCCTTGGTCAGCGCGCGCGGCGGTTCAGGCAGGCGCGCCTGCCCGTTGATCAGCATCGGGCGGTCCGCCGAAAAATGCACATCCAACTCGACGGGCCCGGCAATCGCCTTGAGCGTACCGCTCACCGATTGCTTGAACCGTTCATTTGGATCAACAGATCCGCCCAGTTTGGATGAAGACTTGCTCGACATGCCTTGTTATTCCTGCCTGTTCCCTCTTGATCGATGCAGTGACGACAAGCCTTAGCTTACGGCCACATTCAGGGATGATTCTGGCAATTCCTCACCGAAACACCGCTGATAGAATTCAGCCACCAGAGGCTGCTCAAGCTCATCGCACTTATTCAGGAACGTAACCCGGAAGGCAAAGCCGAGATCGCCGAAGATATCGGCATTTTCAGCCCATGTGATCACTGAACGCGGGCTCATGACCGTCGACAGATCGCCATTCATGAAGGCATTACGGGTCAAATCGGCAACACGCACCATTTTGTTGGCGGTATCTTTGCCATCGTCACCGATAAGGGATTTGACCTTGGCCAGCACGATATTCACTTCATTGTCATGCGGCAGATAGTTAAGCGTGGTCACGATAGACCAACGGTCCATCTGGCCCTGGTTGATCTGCTGCGTACCATGATACAGTCCCGACGTATCCCCAAGGCCAACCGTGTTGGCCGTTGCGAACAGGCGGAAGGCCGGATGCGGGCGAATGACGCGGTTCTGGTCGAGCAGGGTCAGGCGACCGGCCACTTCCAGCACGCGCTGAATCACGAACATCACGTCCGGACGACCGGCATCATATTCGTCGAACACCAGCGCCACATTATTCTGCAATGCCCATGGCAGAATACCATCGCGGAATTCGGTGATCTGCTTGCCATCCTTCAGGACAATCGCATCCTTGCCGATCAGATCGATTCGGGAAATGTGGCTGTCGAGGTTGACGCGCACGCAAGGCCAGTTGAGGCGCGCTGCGACCTGTTCGATATGAGAGGACTTACCCGTGCCGTGATAACCGGAAATCATCACGCGGCGGTTGTGGGCAAAACCCGCAAGGATCGCCAGCGTGGTCTCCCTGTCAAACAGATAATCAGGATCAAAATCAGGCACATGATCGCTTTTCTCACTGAAGGCAGGAACCATCAGATCGATATCAAGGCCAAATAGGTCGCGCACAGACACCTCGGTATCCGGCAAATTGGAAATCTCGTTGCTCATATCATTCATAACACTGCTCTGGATGAGGCCGCTCTCGACTCGCATATACGTCACTGGAAAGGGTTGTGATCAACACCTGAAGATGGCCTTCTGGAAAAGCCTAGCTGTTCAGTTGGGCAACTTAAAGCAAACGCGACCGAAAAGAAAAGGAAAGATTATGTCTTTCTGCCTACAACGCGAAAAAAGGATATGAAGCGCGCTGCAGACTAGTAGCGAAAAAAGGCACCGACCGGGCCACGGTCGGTCTGGCCAATAAAGGCCAGATGCCGGGCACGACTATCCAACATAGCCGCCTGCACGCAGGGTATTATAGGCTGCAATCACATCCTGAAGACGCTCTTCGCAAGCCCGATCCCCTTTGTTGAGGTCCGGATGGTTCTCCTTAAGTAGGCGCTTATAGGCGCGCTTCACGTCATCGGCAGTCGCAGGCAGCGTCAAGCCGAGCGTTTCAAAAGCCTTGGCCTCCAATGGACGCAATTTGCGGGTTTGGTCCTTGTGACGGGAGCGACGCTTCATACGCTCCGCGGCTCTTTGAGCCCGACCATTGGAAAAGCCGGTTGTCTCCCAGCTCTTGCCCATGGTTTCTCCAGCCTGGTCTGTCGCATTGCCCCATGCATTCACGCCCATTTTCCAGGTCGGACGTTCGCCGGTTACCGTACTCGCCTTGGCGGTATCTGCGGTGTCGTCATCCATGCCGGTAAAATAGTTGTAGTTCTTGTTGAACTCACGGGCATGCGCTTCACAGAAATTGTGAAACTCGCGACCGCCCGAGCCACGTTTTGGAGCCTTGCAGCCGCCCTTCTTTTCACACCCAGGCCACTCGCACGTTTCTTCTTGCTGTTTCTTTTTACGACGATCCGTATCAGGTTTGATGCGGATAGAGTCGAACAGTTTCGAGTCGAGGTTCATGAATCTAATCTTGTCTCCGGACGCCGGTTATCTCTCGTGTCGGTTTCTCTAGTGTATGATCATGGAGGCAAACTGCGCCGGACACCCAGCGCTGAAACACTCCAAGTTGCTCTTTTGGCAGCCATCTGTGCAAGAAAAGCCATACAAGGCTCTTCCAAGATGCCGCCAAGGATGACAGGATCGCAAATTGCAAATGAGCAATTCGAACTTCAACTCTATTGCAAAACGGGAAAATCGTTCCCATTTGCGTAAAGATAACAAAGAGACCCAAATCACCCCAAAATCAGGAAGTGCGACAGTTCACCATTCCCAGCCATGACCGTCAAGCAGAACATCGAGAAAAAATTGAACAATCAACTTCAGCCCACAATGTTAGAGGTGATTGATGAATCAGACCTTCACATAGGTCACGAGCACGCGCGCCCCGAAGGGGAATCCCACTTCAGAGTCCGCATAGCAAGCCCTCTCTTTGCAAACCTCTCTCGGGTCCAGGCCCACAGAATGGTTCATGATATTATCAAAGAAGAGCTGAAAGGTCCAATCCATGCGCTCGCGCTGGAAACCATAAAGCCCTAATGGATAAGCGGCGATCAAAGCCGCCTCTCTATTGCACCGGCTGCACCGGCGTGATCCGCAAAGAGGTAATCCTGTTTCTTTCCTTGCGCAACACACGGAAGCGGAAATTATAGAAGGTGAAGCCCTGCCCCGGCTCGGGGATCTGGCGGGCTTCATGAATGACAAGCCCGGCAATCGTCGTGGCTTCTTCATCGGGCAATTCCCAATCAAGCGCCCTGTTGAGGTCGCGAATGGGCACCGATCCATCCACCAGCACAGAGCCGTCCGGTTCCTTGCGCACACCCTTGACGTCGATATCATGTTCGTCAGCAATGTCGCCAACAATTTCCTCAATGATATCCTCAAGAGTGACCAGCCCCATCACCTCACCATATTCATCAACGACCAGAGCAAAGTGGCTCTTGCGCTTCAGAAAGGCATTGAGCTGCGCCTTGAGGCTCGTCGTATCCGGCACATACCATGGCTCGGACGCGACGGCGACAATATCCAGATCCTTGGCCTCGCCCTTCACTTCGGAAAGCGCCCGCAGCACGTCCTTGGCGTGTAGAATGCCGATGAAATTGTCTTGTTCACCCTGCCAGAGGGGAATGCGGGTATATTGGCTCTTGAGCACCTGCTCGACGATGGCTTCCGGACCATCATCCAGATTGATGGATTTGACACCCGTGCGGTGAACCATCACGTCGGACACATCCAGTTCAGCCAGATCCAGCAAACCGCCAAAGCGGTCCTTGTCAGCCTTGACCACACTGCCTTCCATATGCAGCAAATCAACAGCACCGCGCAGTTCATCCTGCCCAGACTGGGCATGATTGTCTTTGGCCTCGATGCCTAGCAAGGCAATAATGCGCGTCACGATCCATTCAACAGCCGCCATGGCCGGGCCAAAAACCTTGGTAATCACATTAACATAGGGTCCAACCCGCAAGGCAAAGCTATCCGGGTCCGAGATCGCCCATGTTTTCGGCAGCACCTCAGCAAACACCAGCACAACAAGGGTCATAACCAGCGTTGCATACACAACGCCGGTTTGTCCGAACAGATTGATAAACAGGCTGGTGGCCAGCGCAGATGCGAGAATATTGACCAGATTGTTGCCCAGCAGCAGAGACCCGATCATCCGCTCCTTGATCTGGAGCAGTTGGTTGACGGCCTGCGCCCCCGGTTCGCCGTTCTTCTCCTTCTGGTGCATGCGTGCACGAGAAGCAGCGGTCAGCGCCGTTTCAGAGCCGGAAAAGAAGCCCGACATCACAATCAAGATCAGTATAGCCAGAGCAATCAGCCAAAGCCCGGTAGCCATCAGCCCAGTTTCTCCTCAAGGAAAGCACGCACCGCAGCCGGCTCCACCCCCTTCTCCACGAAGGATTGGCCAAGGCCACGCGTCAGAATGAAGTTCAGGTTTCCCCGGGACACTTTTTTGTCCTGAGCAATATAGTCCATCAAAAGGTCCACTTTCGGCAATTGTCCCGGAATGTCCCTTATATGGGTAGGCAACCCCACTGCTTGCAAGTGGGCAACCACACGATCTGTGACCGCCGCATCGCAAAGCCCCAGTCGAGCCGAGAATTCATGGGCCAAAACCATGCCGATGGCCACGCCTTCTCCATGCACAATGCGCTCGGCATCATATTCGGCCATGCCTTCCAGCGCGTGCCCGAATGTGTGCCCCAGATTCAAGAGCGCACGCTGATTGGCCTCTTTTTCGTCGGCAGCCACCACATCGGCCTTGGCCTGACAGGAACGCGCAATCGCTTCTTCCCGCTCCGGTCCCCCATCAAAAATGCCCTGCCAGTTCGCTTCCAGCCATTCAAAGAAATCCGGATCATTGATGAGACCATATTTGGCCACTTCAGCATAGCCGGCCTTGAAATCGCGCGGTGTCAGGGTATCCAGAACGGCGGTATCAGCCAGCACCAGATGCGGCTGATTGAACAGTCCAACCAGATTCTTGCCATGACTGGTATTGATGCCGGTCTTGCCACCGACCGAAGAATCCACTTGTGACAACAGCGTTGTGGGCACTTGAATGAAGCGCATGCCGCGCCGGATGATTCCGGCAACAAAGCCAGCCAGATCACCGATGACGCCACCACCGAGCGCAATAACGATATCGCCACGCTCCAGCTTGCTGTCCAGCACCGCATCAGCGGCCTTCATCAGACCCTTGTAGCTTTTGCTCTTCTCCCCCGGCTCCATGACTATCACATAGGGCTCGACACCGGCTTCCCGCAAAGAGGCCTCGGCGCTATCCAGATGCAATCCGGCTACGTTGGAATCAGTAATGATGACGGCTTTGGATGAGGGGAACAGCGCCGTGAAAGCCTTCCCCAAGCCAGAAAGGATCGACCGCCCGATCAGGATGTCATAGCTGCGATCACCAAGATCAACGCGCACCGTCTGCTTCACACCATCTATCATTTTATTCCCTCAATCCTAAAAACAGCCCCTTAAAAGCGACCTCGCCGACCAATCGATGGCCCGATAAGACCGTCGCGACAGGGCTACTCCTGATAGGCGCTTGCGCAGCGATCTTTAAAGATCTTTCATCCAGCACTATCATTTGGCGCGGGACCAAACGGGCGCTCCGGTCAAGCCTTGTTGGCGATGCCGGTGTGCCTCTCCAGCGCCTCGATAACGGATGTCACAATACGGTCATGGGGGGCTTCTTTCGAAATCACCATAACATCTGCCGTTGCATAGACAGGATAGCGCTCATCCATCAGACGACGCATGACCCCTTCGGGATCGGGATCCTTGAGTAATGGACGATGGGATCTGCGCCGCACACGCTCCATAAGCACATTGAACTCAGCCTTCAGCCAGACGGAAACACCACGCTCGGCAACCAGTTCCCGCGTTTCATCATTCATCCAAGCGCCGCCCCCGGTGGCAATCACCTGATCGCCCTCATCAAGCAGGCGCGCAATCACGCGTTTCTCACCATCGCGAAAATGGGCTTCCCCATGCTGCGCAAAGATTTCGGCAATGGTCATATTGGCAGCGGCTTCGATCTCATGGTCGGCATCGCGGAAAGGGATAGACAACCGTTTGGCAAGGCGCCGTCCAATCGTTGTCTTGCCAGCGCCCATAAGCCCGACAAGCACAATCGGGCGCCCGCCAAGGGCTGCCACAACGCGTGCTTCCCGTTCTTTGTTACCAGCTGTCTTCGTATCCGCCATATGCGTCCCTGCGCCCGTACACCCTGTCCCGTTAACGATCGGCCCAGATTTGCGCCGGAAAGGTCAAATCTGTCAAGCAACCATTTCAAATTCAACGCTTTCAAAGCGCTACCGTCCCCAATTCAACCAAAAGGGATTGGAAAGACACGCCAAATAAATGACATTAACAAACTATTGATGCTAGGTTGGCACCATAAATTTGCTAAAACCAAAATCAAGGATTGTTCAATGCCTAGTCTGATCAAAGCGCTTGTGTTTCTCCTCGTTCTGGGTGGACTGGTCGCAGGAGGCATTTTTGCACTGGCCAATTTCGTTGAGCCGACACAGCGCGAAATGGTCGTCCGCATTCCATCCCGAACGATCAACTAGTCCCAGACAATTCTTCACTTGGCAATTCTTGCATCTGACGCCCCTTTAGCCGAGATATCGTCGTGACCCTGGCAAACCATCAGGCCATTCATCTCTTTCTGGATTCCATGAGCGCGGAAAAAGGCGCCTCGGGCAACACGCTCGACGCCTACCAACGCGATCTGGATGATCTGGACAGCACACTTTCAGCCAAGGGCATTAAATTTGAAAGCTGCGGTAGTGAGCATCTGCGTGACTATCTGGCGGATTTGGCCGATCGTGATCTGGCCGCCTCCAGCGTGGCGCGCAAGATCTCGTCCATTCGGCAGCTCTTCCGCTTTCTTTATCGCGACGGTTTCCGCTCTGATGATCCCTCCACTATGCTCAAGGCCCCCAAACGGTCGCGGCCATTGCCGAAAATCCTGACCGTGCAGGAAGTGGACCGCCTGATTGAAGCAGCCCGTTTCAATGCGTCGCTGGAAGGCCCTACCCCGAAACGGCAAATTCGTGCCATGCGGCTTTATGTGCTGCTGGAGCTGCTCTATGCCACGGGCTTGCGCGTCTCCGAGCTGGTAACACTTCCCAGCTCTGCCGCCCATATGGACGGGCAGTTTCTCTCTATTGTCGGCAAGGGCAACAAGGAACGTCTGGTGCCGTTGTCAGAGCGGGCAAAAGAAGCCATGCGCGATTACCGATCCATGCTCAAGGAAACTGGTGCCCCCAAAAGCGCCAGCGCCCAGCCATGGCTTTTTCCCTCATCCGGCAAGGAAGGGCACTATACCCGGCAGGCCTTCGCCCGCGAGCTAAAGGCGTTGGCAGGGGATGTCGGTCTGGATGCGGGCTCCGTTTCTCCCCATGTTCTGCGCCATGCCTTTGCCAGCCATCTGCTGCAAAATGGAGCCAACCTGCGCGCTGTGCAAAAATTATTGGGCCACAGTGATATTTCAACAACCCAGATCTATACCCATATTCTGGATGAGAGACTGATCGAACTGGTGGAGCATCACCACCCGCTGTCTGATCACTTCGAACCGAAAGCAGAATAAATCCGGCGCGACCTATTTCCGCCATTGTCTTAATCATAGTTGTTGTTAATGGCTCAAAGCTGAGACCGAACCATGTCTGTTGCTTGACAGCCGGACCGAAAAAAGGCCAACGTGGCCGCGACATTTTATTCATGCCTCCTGATGGATCAGGACGGGCAAGAAGATGGCCCCGCTCTGCCGTTCAGAGTCTCGTCCAATGCGCATCTGCGCTGGGCAAGACAGCTAGAGCGCAAGGTGCCTTGGATACCAATAGGAAAGAAGTTGGATCAAACCCGCTATGCATAGTTATCTGGAATTCGAGAAACCCGTCGCTGATCTTGAAGGCAAAGTACAAGAGCTGCTTGTCTTGCAGGAAACCGGGGAAGCCGTAGATGTGGGCGACGAGATCAAACGTTTGCAAACCAAAGCGGACAATGCCCTCAAGGATCTCTATGCCAATCTGACCCCCTGGCACAAAACCCAGATCGCCCGTCACCCGGACCGTCCGCATTTCAATGACTATGTGTCCGGCCTGATTGACGAGTTTACCCCATTGGCCGGTGACCGTAAATTTGCCGAAGACGAGGCCATTCAGGCCGGTTTTGGCCGCTTTCGCGGACGTCCTGTTGCCGTGATCGGGCAGGAAAAGGGCAGCGACACCGAAAGCCGCCTGCGCCATAATTTCGGCATGGCCCGCCCTGAAGGCTATCGCAAGGCGGTGCGCATCATGGAACTGGCGAACCGTTTCAACATGCCCCTCATCACCTTTGTGGATACTGCTGGCGCTTATCCCGGCATTGGCGCAGAAGAACGCGGCCAGTCCGAAGCCATCGCCCGCTCCACCGATGCCTGTCTTGCCCTTGGCACGCCAAGCGTTGCCACCATCATCGGGGAAGGCGGCTCCGGCGGCGCCATCGCCATCGCCACGGCCAACCGTGTTTTGATGCTGGAGCATTCCATCTACAGCGTCATTTCACCAGAAGGGGCGGCGTCCATTCTATGGCGTGATTCCACCCGCGCCGAAGATGCAGCCACCAATATGAAGATCACCGCGCAGGACCTGATGGACTTCAAGATCATCGACCGGATCATTTCCGAGCCCGTTGGCGGTGCCCATCGCGACAAGGAAAGGGTCATCAAGCGCGCAGGCAACATGATCGCTGATTGCCTTGCCGAATTTGACGGCTTGAGCTCAGACGACATCCGCAAACAGCGCCGCGAGAAGTTTCTGACCATCGGCACAAAGCTGTAAGCGAGCCGAACCAATAGCAGGCATTCACTAGGCGGCAGATCCCATCTGCCGCCTTTTTGCGCCCTGTGCCAGATTTTACCGGATCTGAGCCAGACCAGCCCTGTCCTGCGTCCGATCTGCGCCAAACCTGCGCCTGACCTCCGCATCTTCGGTTTCACGAACTTGCGATCAAACCCGCCACACTCTGGCCCGATTGCCCTTGCAAAAATCGGTAACCATCTATCAATCTGTTTTGGTTAACGTTTGGTCAAAGACTATTGCCCGACGAATGGCTTTTGCCAGTCTTGAGCCATCGGAACTGCTCCCGATTATGTGACCGGCTTCTCCTTGAATGAAACCGGACAGCATGGCAGAAGGGAAATAGTTGGAGCAAACAAACGTGAGTCAGGATTACTGCGTGAAAAAGCACCACCGGCATTGGGTCCGCAATATCGCTCTAGTGACAACGCTGATGGGCAGCCTTGCCTTGAGCGCTTGCAACCCTGAACTGATCGAAGATGGCAAGGCTTCGCAGCCACTGCCGATCAAGCTCAAACACGAAATCCAGAAAATCGGGTCCACCGAGGGCGCGCCGCTCTATATCCGCATCTTCAAGGAAGAAGAGGTGTTAGAGGCTTGGAAGCAGACCAAGGACGGCACCTATGCGCTGCTGAAAAGCTATCCGATCTGCGCCTATTCCGGTAAAATCGGCCCTAAGAAGAAAGAGGGAGACCGGCAGGCTCCCGAGGGCTTCTACACCATCACACCGGGCCAGATGAACCCTAATTCCAGCTATTATCTGTCTTTTAATATCGGCTATCCAAACAAGTTCGACCGTTCCTACGGGCGCACCGGCAAGCATCTCATGGTGCATGGGTCCTGCTCATCACGCGGCTGCTACGCCATGGAAGACGACCAGATTGCGGAAATCTATGCTCTGGGGCGCGAATCCTTCGAGGGCGGACAACGCTCCTTTGCCGTGCATGCCTTTCCGTTCCGCATGACGCCGGAAAATATGGCGCGCGTGCGCAACAGCGATAACTTTGCCTTCTGGCAGAATCTGAAAAATGGCTATGACCATTTCCAGATCACCCATGTGCCGCCCAAGGTGGAAGTCTGCAATCGCACCTATGTCTTCGACCCGCAAGGAGCAAAGCATTTCAACGCCTCCGCGCCTTGCCCTGATTACACTCTGGAGCCAACCCTTCTTGCCTCTTTACAAAAACTGCGCTCGCAAGAAAATGTCCGCTTCAGTCAGGCTGTGCAGAAACTGGAAGCTGCAGACCAGAAGGCCGAAGCCAAAGCCAACGACCAAATGCTTGAAGCACAGTTGGAGGTTTTGCAGCGTAAGGAACGCATTGCCGAAGGAAAAAATCCTGATGGCTTTCTGGCAGGCCTGCTAAAAGGCAATCCGGCTCCGGCCACTGCGCCCGCTCAGCCGGTTGCAACGCAATCAGCTCAAACAGCAACACCTCAGGCAGAGACACCTCAGACGGCTACCGCTCAAGCGCAGCCCAATGCCGGTGCTCCCGCCTCCAACAGCTTTTTTTCAAAACTGGGCTCGGCCATAAGCAAGCCCTTCAAACCCTTGACGGGAGACAGCAGCCAAAGCACAAGCGAGGAAACCGCGACCCTGACAACGCTGCCACAAGCCCGCTAGCAAGAGCGCTAAAGAGAAATCAAAAAATAGGGGGGCTTTCGCCCCTTTATTTATATCCTCTGACAATATATCGCGCGCTAGGTCACCCTGTATCCCATACGCAACCCGCCCCAATGACGCCCCTGCACATAGATCGGAGCGGAAACATCCTTCATCAGAACATAGTTGCCGCCGCCCATATCCCGGCGATAGGTTTGCAGCAGGAAGGGCTCGGTATTCTGCCCGGCGGCCAGACCGACCCGGTCATCAAAGATGCGACGGTTGCGGCAATTGGCGGCATTCCAGACAGGATCATCGCCCTGAGGTCTGGAAAAGGCCTTGTTGTGGGTCGGCAGATAACCGTTTTTATCAACGGCCGCCACAAAGACCACATTGTCATTCTCAGCAACAATCGGCTCTTGAAACTGCGGCATGACGCGATCGGTCATTTCGGTGAAAGGCGTCATCACCTGCTCGGGATTGGTTCCCGGAATTGGCGTGTAAGAGGAGTCAAACAGATCAGCAAGGGAAATGCGCCCTGCCTTGACCTCTTCTTCAAAGGCCTGCCCGATCTCTCCGGCCAAACGCTGAATAGATTGGATACAGAAGGTATTTTCCGTCTCCACGCCCTCAAGAGAGGTTTCCGCGATCATCTTGTCGGACTTGGCCACAGACTGCAAAAGCCGCTTGCTGGCCTTGTTGAGACCGGAATGGGTAAGATCAAAGGCCTTGTGCACCGCATCCACATCCCCCACAAGGCTCCCCAGAGAGCTGTTATTCTCGGAGACCTGCGTTTCAATGGAAGCCGACGCCTCACGGATTGTCGAGAAGGCCTGATCCAGATCCTGAATGACGTCTTGCATCGAGGCCGTGCTGCTTTCCACCTCTCCCATGAAGCTGGTCGCTTCATCGCTGAGAGATATGAGCGCCTGTGCCTCGCTATCGAGATCGCTCAGGGTCGCCCCAATCGTCTCGGTCGCCTTGCTGGTCTGGCTGGCCAGCGCTTTCACTTCGGTTGCCACCACCGCAAACCCCTTGCCCGCCTCGCCTGCTCGGGCAGCCTCGATGGTGGCATTAAGCGCCAGAAGGTTGGTCTGTCGCGCGATGGCATCGATCACACCGGCCACATCTCGCACGGAAGAAAAGGCCGCCTGCAACCCCTGCAACTGCTCGCTAATGCCGGTGATCGCCTGCATCAGTTCTCCCACCTTTTCAAGCGTCGTCTCAGACATCTGGCGACTGCGCCCGACATCACTGGAAGTCTGTTCGGCAATGGCAAAAGACCGGCTTGCGGAATCCAGAATCTGATCGTTGGTCTTCTGCACTTCGCTCGAAGCTGAGACCAGTTGCGACAGGGATTGGAAACAGGCTTCTGTTTCCATATTGATCATTTCGACTTCCCCGGCCACATCGGCCATATCCTGCCCCAAACCATTGAGGTCTCCCAACAGCCTGACAAGTCCGGCATTGTCTTTTGAAGATGTGTCCAAGGCCTTTTCCAAGGCGTCAGCATCACTATATTGGTCTACAGAAGCATTATTCGCGCGCGTCACCATATTTTGGTTGTCTTTTGTGACCATGTTGTTTTTAGCGAAATTGAACAATTCCCGCTCCTCCCGGTGCGCTCTTGACGTTTCACATTTTATTCAAATTGCGAAACCTCAACCCGAGGTAAACAATGCTGGTTAATAAAAATATTTATTGCAGGAATATTGCTTATCTTAACATAAGAAAAAACGAATCTATATTGTCTTAGAGCGTTTAAAACAAATCGGAAACCAAAAGATTGCTTGGTATCTTGAAAAAAAATCTTCTGGAGACGTGTCTCGGAGTAAATAAACTGACGCTTGACAGGATTGAAGTGAGCCTATAAATGAAACGTTATAACATATCAATTCACTAGATATATACCGCATAAGACACCTGAAGGGCATCGAACCAGACCATGAAAAACAGAACCAGACAAACCATGCTCGCTGCCATATCGGCCTTGTTTCTCTCGACAGCCGCCAACCACGCAGCACAAGCAGCCCCAAAGGTCGCCACATCCATCGCGCCGGTCTATTCAATCACAGCAGCGATCATGAAAGATGTTGGCACCCCGAGCCTGCTCGTTGATCAGGCCACCTCTCCGCATTCTGCGAAACTCCGTCCTTCGGACGCAAAAGCGCTGCAAGAGGCAGACCTTGTCGTCTGGATTGGCGAGCATCTGTCCCCTAGTCTTGAAAAGCCCATCGAAACCCTGCCCGAAAAAGCCCAAATCCTGACATTGAGTGCGTTGGACGGGCTAACCGAGCTAGAGGTTAGAACCGGAGGCAACTGGGAAAAGCATGTTCACGATCATGATGAAGACCATGATGAGCACGAGCATGAAGATCACGACCATGACGCTCACGATCATGGAGATCATGACCCGCATGTCTGGCTGGACCCGCAGAATGGCTTGACCATGGCCCGGGCTATCACTGCAGCGCTAAGCAAACTGGATGCTAAAAACGCGGACAAATACGCAGCAAACGAAAAGGCTTTCGAGGAAAAACTGATCAGCATGACGCAAAGCATCAAGGCCGAGCTGGCCGCGATCAAGGACAAGCCCTATATCGTGTTCCATGATGCCTATCACTATTATGAAAATCGCTTCGGCATTTCGGCCGTTGGGTCGGTGATGCTGCAGCCCGGGGTCGCCCCTGGCGTTGCGCGTGTCCGCGAAATTCGCTCAAAGCTCAAGGAACTCAATGTGGTTTGCATCATGACCGAGCCACAATTCTCCGACAAAATCCTCTCCACCCTGATTGAAGGAACGGATACCAAAATCGGCCAACTTGACCCGCTTGGCACCAATCTCGATCTTGGCCCGGACCTGTATGTCGAGCTGATGCGCTATAACGCAGACAAGCTTACCGAATGCCTTCAGTAAGATATCCGACAGCGATCCCGATCAGATTGTTGGATAATGCCGCTGTTTCCCGATCAAGTCACAAGCGGTAGAGACATTCGGAACGAGAAAAGCGGGTAGCAATACCCGCTTTTCTTATATCTGGCGTATGTCCTCTCGCCCTCAATCCCCATCTTTGAGGAAGTCATAGCCAAACCCGAGAATCTTGGGATCAATCGGCTCAAGCAAGGATTGGTCTTTTTTCGGATAAGGCAGCTCGTTGAGCAAATAGCGCAACATATTAAGCCGGGCGCGTCGCTTGTCATTGGCGCGAATGACGATCCATGGTGAATGATCCTTGTGCGTCTCCTTGAGCATCCGGTTGCGTGCGGCGGTATAATCGTCCCATTTTTCCAGCGCCTCCAGATCAATCGGCGACAGCTTCCAGTGTTTCAGCGGGCTATGGCGGCGATCATGGAACCGTTTCCACTGCATTTCCCGGCCAATATTGAGCCAAAATTTGAACAGCCGCGTCCCACTGTCGCGCACCATCTTCTCAAAGCGCGGCGCATCCACAAGAAATTTCTCCGTCTGCTCGGGGGTACTGAATCCCATCACCGGCTCAACACCTGCACGGTTATACCAGGATCGGTCGAACAAAACGATTTCACCACGTGTGGGCAGCTGTGCTGCATAGCGCTGGAAATACCATTGCCCGCGCTCGACATCGCTGGGCTTGGAAAGCGCAACCGAACGCACATTTCTTGGGTTGGTATATTGGGTCAGCACCTTGATGCAGCCCCCCTTGCCAGCCGCATCACGACCCTCGAATACGCAGACGACCCGTTCCCCGGTTTCCTTTACCCACTCCTGAGCCTTGACCAGCTCGATTTGCAGAGCCTCCAGTTCTTTTTCATATT
The DNA here is from genome assembly GCF_963678225.1 of uncultured Cohaesibacter sp. Lineage (NCBI taxonomy): Bacteria > Pseudomonadati > Pseudomonadota > Alphaproteobacteria > Hyphomicrobiales > Cohaesibacteraceae > Cohaesibacter > uncultured Cohaesibacter sp. The sequence continues at coordinate 392,452 of NZ_OY782764.1, forward strand.
TCTTGCGCTTGAGTTTGCTCTTATAGGGGTACCCCCCACTCTGCATGATTTCTTTTTCAATTTTTTCGGGAAATACCGGATCGTCCAGATCAAATGATAGCGTCATCTTTTTGTCTCAACCTCTTTAATCAAGCATCTTGAAGGGAAGCCTACTGCTGGAACAACCATGACACCAGTAGAGAAGTTCCAAAAAGACATATTTCCTTCATATTTGGCGTATGATTTGATTGACCCATCGAAGCAATTGAGTTCGCCTTCGATTTCCATTAGACAAAAAATACACTTTGCTCAGCGGGCTCGGCCTGTTTCGTTTTTGCATGAGGATCACTGCGTGGCATATTTCAAACCTGTTCATCGCTTCCTGATCATTGCCAATCTGGCGATCTGTCTGTTTCTCGCGGCTTTCTCTGTCGCCGGAGCACAGACGACTTCAGCAACTGGCTCCGCAAGCACCGAGTCTCTCATTGCCCGGCTTGATCAGGTGGAAGCCACTCTGTCGCGTGCATCTTTATCCGATCAGACCTATGCCGAACTGAGAACAGAGCTCAACGCCATCAAGACCGAGGCAACCGCCCAGAAAGAACGTCTGGAGCCCCAACTGCAGGAAGCTCAGGCCCGGTTCGATGCCCTCAAACCGGCAGCGGCAGCGGCAGCGCAAGACGGAGAAGCCAAGAGCGACACGCAAGTCCCCTCTCTCACCGATCCCCTGCAATTGCAGCAGCCCTCAGGCGATGAGCAGGACAATGCAGAGCCAACCGCGGCAGCCGCACCGCCAGCCATTGCCGGTCCGAACAGCGAAACCGAAGAACTCGCCAAACGGCGCAATGAGCTTGAAGCCCATATCTCGGAGCTGGATGCCCAGTTGAAGCTAGTCACCTCCACGCTTGTGCGTGCCGAACAGCTGAGCAATCGCATTACGGTGGCCCGTCAGCAGCGTTTCACCAGTCAGTTGCTTGAGCGCAGCAACTCGATCCTCGACCCGACCCTCTGGGTGAAGGGGCTGGCAGGGCTCGCCACGACATGGCGCGTTACCGTGACCCTGATGACAGATTGGGGCAGCTATCTTTCCACCAAGGGCTCAGAGCAGATCTGGCAGATACTCGCCACGCTTACCTTCGTCTTCCTGCTCATCTTCGGCCCCTTGCGCATCCTGCTCTTTACCGGCCTGTCACGGCTTGCAAGCCTTGAATCGCCAACAGCCCTGCAACGCAGCTATTTTGCCAGCTGGGCTGTACTGGTCTATACGATTTTCCCCATTTCCGTCTTCTGGGCGATCACGCTCATCCTGAGCAACGCAAACCTGCTGCCCGGCCGCATCGAGCTATTGTTCCAGCATTTGTCCTTCGTGGTTTTTGCTGGCTCGCTATCCTATGGCCTCGCGCGGGTGTTGCTGGCACCTGGTCGACCAAGTTACCGCCCTCTCAATCTGGAAACAGGAGATGCGACCCGACTCTTCAGCATTGCGTTGGCCCTGACCATCACCTTCATGGTGGAAACCCTGTTTGATGAAGTAGACGAGTTGCTCTTCGCGCCGCTGGAAACCACAATCTTCATCAATGGCACAGCCTCTTTCCTCGTTGCCCTGTTTGTCTCCCTTGGTTTGCGCATGCTGATTGCGGCACAGCCAGAGAATGATGGTACAACGGTATTGGAAGAAGAAAAGCAGGGCGGCTTTTCCCTGCCTCGCTTCATCCGTTTTCTTCAGCCTCTGATCTGGCTTATCTGCCTGATCACTGCCGCGGCTCCGATTCTAGGCTATGTTTCGCTGGGAGCCTTCGTGGCCGAACAGCTGGGGCGCCTGTTCGTCATTCTGGGCCTGTTGGGCATTTTCTCGGCCCTCATAGACAATTTCCTGCTCGAACATCTCAGTTCAGCGGAAGGCCCCAAGAAACGCATTTCAAAGGCCATCGGCGTTTCTACCAGTGCAGTCAATCAATTGGGCGTACTGCTGAATGGTATCGTCCGGATCTTCCTTTATATCACAGCGGCCCTGTTGATCTTCACCCCGTGGGGCGTTGAATCAACCGATTTCATAACCTCGCTGCAAAACGCCATTTTCAGCGTCAAACTGGGCGATTTGACCATTTCGCCGATCAATATCGTTGGTGCTCTGGTAGTCTTCATCATCGCCATTGTTCTGCTCAAGAGCGTTGAACGCTGGATAGAACAGCGCTGGTTGCCTGCCACCAATCTAGATTCCGGGCTCAAAAGCTCCATCCAGACCAGCCTTGGTTATCTGGGGGTGGTCATCGCGGCCATGGTTTCCTTCTCCTATATGGGTCTGGATCTTTCTAACATTGCCTTGGTAGCCGGTGCCCTTTCGGTTGGTATCGGTTTTGGCTTGCAGAGCATCGTCAACAATTTCGTCTCCGGCCTCATCCTGTTGGTAGAGCGCCCCATCAAGACCGGCGACTGGGTCGTCGTTGGCGCCGATCAGGGCTATATCAAAAAAATCTCGGTGCGCGCCACCAAGATCGAAACCTTCGATCGGGCGACGGTTGTGGTGCCAAACTCGGAGCTGATCTCCAACCGGGTCATGAACTGGATGCATAATGGCTCCATGGGCCGCATCATCGTGCCTGTTGGCGTATCCTATGATGCGGATCCAGACCGCGTACGCGAAATTCTGCTCGCGGTGGCCGATGCCAATGACTATGTCACCAGCTATCCGGCTCCTGTCGTCTATTTCATGGATTTCGGTGCATCCTCACTCGATTTCGATTTGCGCTGCTATGTGCAGGACGTCAACAATTCGCTGACCGCAAAGAGCGATTTGCGCTTTGAGATTTTCCGCGCCCTGAAAGAGGCCAATATCGAAATTCCATTCCCGCAGCGCGACGTTCATGTGCGCTCGGTTACCCTGCCTGAAGAATTGAAGGCAGCAGCATCACAACCGTCAAAAAAACCGCGCAAAAGACGCGCCCGCCCTAAAGCCGACGAAATTGATATCGATGATGCCCAGACCATAGACACAGCGGAAGGTGACGCCGATGCGGCCGATGACTAAGACCAGAATGATGGCCGCAGCAGTGGCGACATTGCTTATTGCAAGCTGCTCAGGCGGACCGGGGCCAAGTTCTCCGGCCATGTATGACAATCTTGGCCGAGGCGATGTCAGCGTCAATCCACAAGAGGCGCTGAATATGCTCAACGCCTACCGCAAACGCCATGGGCTCTCCACTCTCACGCTGAGTGAAAAGCTTAACGCAGCCGCTCAGGAAGAGGCAGACGCCATGGCCAAGGCCGTCAAGGTCAGCCACGCTCTCACGCCGGATCTCACCCTCATCAAACGCCTCAAGCGCGCGAACTATGATCCGGTTCTGGCCACAGAGAATATCGGCGCGGGATACTGGACCCTTGCGGAGGCCTTTTCTGGCTGGCGGGATTCCCGACGCCACAACAAGAATATGCTCAAGGAAGGGGTGACCGAAATGGGCATCGCCACCCAGTTCAGGGGTGACGCAAAATACAAGGTTTTCTGGTCGCTCATTCTGGCCAAGCCGGATGAAGGCATCAACCGACGGCCACTCAGTCAAACGCGCCCGAGCACTCTCTTTGCCCAATAGCGGGCGATGTCTCTGGCGACATAAGCCGTGCGCAGACCGCGCGCGGCAACCATTCCACGCCGGTTGAGCGGAATAAACAACAAGGCCATGGACCGCCGTCCCGCCCAAATATGCTCGGCAATCGGGTGGCCACTATCTGCCAGACTGTCGATATAATCGATCCCCGGATCGGCAATGGCCTGCCGGCTTGCCTCCAGCAGAATCTGAGTACCGGGGGAGTAGCGCTTATAGACGTCGTCCATGCCGGTCTTCCAGGTGAAGAGTCCGCGCCCCACCCTGAAACTCACCAAGCCACCGATACATCGCCCATCAAGCGATAGCAGATCAATCCGCGAACGATCCTTAGCCATCATCGCGGGGAAGACGGTATGCACAAAGACATTTAACCGCTCATCGACAGCCAAAGCCGTGCCCTTGGACGCCTTCCAGCCTGACGCTTCAACATGCAGAAAGCTCTCAATGGCCTCACCGTGGTCCAGCCCATCTTGCGTCGACAGAACCTCAAGCTTGCCAAGATCGGAAAGCCTACGCCATTGACGCCCGGTGGTCTTGCGCTTGTTTCGACTTAAACTCAGCCCGCCATCTTCTGCGGTAACATTATCGGATGCGCAATTGAGGTAGGCGCGCTTGTGGCGCCGAGCCATGGGAATGATATCAGACGCATCCGAAAGCCCCAGACGGGTTGCCAGCCATTTTTCCAGCCAGACATATTCCCGCGCTTCCAGTGGAAAAAAGGGCCAAAGCAAAACATCTGCCCGCGCTTCGGCCGCAAGTTGATCAAGGGCAGCGTGAAATGCCACCTCCTCACGCACATGCGCTCCGTCAGGATTGAAAAAGGCCCCGCCGATTGGACTACTGCCATGAGCAAGAAACTGCACGATGGGCACCCCAAGCGAACTGGCATTACGCACATGCTCAAACGGCAGACGGTATCCGCCTGACTGCACACAATCGAGTGCACTCGCCGTGAAGAAACCCTCACTGGCGCGCATAAACGTGTCATCGACAAACGGATTATCAAACTGATCGGTCAAACTGGCAATTTTCTGAATGAACCTCGTTTGCTGGAGCATCTGTTCAACTTCCCCAAAAACGGCGGTCATACGGTTGGACAATGGCTTTGCGTAAATCGTCATGCTTTCACAATTCCGTTTCCAAATGGCAAACATTAGAAAGCTTCTGACGAAATACGGCTGCGACCGCCTAAATCGCACCTTCCCCAATTTCGCGCCCAATCTATACGCAAAAACCCAGAGGCGAAAGAAAATCCTTAAATTTTAGTTAATTGCAAACCAAACACTTTGCTCGCCATGCTAGCCAGAAAAGCCGCCACTGGTGAGGAAAGCACGCTCAGTCTCTGTCGTTTCCCGCCCCAATACGGCATTGCGGTGCGGAAAGCGTCCAAACCGCTCGATGATGTCATAATGCTCCTGCGCAGCATTAACCGCCGCTTCGATGCCAATCTGCTTCATCCATGCCAGACAATTTTTCTGATCCTCCAGCGCCTCCGAATGCATCATCGGCATAACCGCAAACTGCTGCTCGGCGGCCTCGAGATCATCCCACTTGGGCATATCAACCATCTCATAGGCGAGCCTCAGGGCGACATCATCATGAGAGAATGCCTCGGGAAGCCCACGGAAAAGGTTCCGTGAAAATTGATCAAGCAGAATGATCAGCGCCTGCTTGCCCCGAAGATCCTCTTCCCAATGCTGAAGACGCCCCGCGCGGGCATCGTCCAAAGCCAACCCGAACGCCACGCGGATGCGCATGTCAAAGGCCGCATTCTTGCTGAACCAGAGCTTCGGATCAGCAGAAAACCAGAAATTCAATACATCATGTGGTTCGGTCATATCTTGTCTCGCAAATTTATGTAAAAACGCATATAGATCTCTTGCAGAGTTGAATGAAACAGAGAAGACAAAGCAAGAGCTTTCAAAGGCCGTGCCCGAGTGTGTCTTCGTGCCCTATCTCGGGCAGCCCCGCGCAAGAGGAACAGGAGCCGCAGATGAAAGATCTGGATCTTACAGGCCTCAAATGCCCCTTGCCTGTTCTGCATACTCAGAAAGCCCTCGGACAAATGCCTGCAGGCGCTCGGCTGCGCGTTGTCGCAACCGACCCCATGGCAGTGATCGATCTGCCCCATTTCTGCAATCAGAAAGGCCACAAACTGCTGGAAAGCAGCAAGGAGAGCAACGCCCTGACCTTTCTCATTGAAAAGGGATCACAGGCGACAGAAAGCTGAGCTCAAGAAAAAATCATGGCTTGGCGCGCGGCAGCTGAGCCAGCTTGATCTGCGAGCCCTTCTGCTGCTTGAGCGGCAGCACAGACTTGTCCCTCGGAGCATACAAAGGCAACTGAGCGAGATTTTGCGGCAGGATCACCGGCCGTTCCACCGACCGCGCCCCCGCATAGACCCGCACCGGCTCCATGAGCTTGAAGCGCGGCGACAGATAGCTGGAGCTATATTTCACGGTCGGATTCCATTTCACCTGCCCATTGGGACAGACCTCAGAACGCATATTGCCAGCCGAGGCGATAGGGCCGAAGGCGGCCTCCTGCGTAATAGGAACACCAGCGCCACTGCGCATATCCTGTCGCCGGAAGCCTTCGCTTAGCAGAAAAGCGGCTGTTTCCGCGCGGATTTGCGCGTTGGGAGCCCCCATGACCACCGCCAGCAACTGCCGCCCGCCACGGGTGGCCGAGGCAACGATATTATACCCCGACGCACAGACAAAGCCTGTCTTCATGCCGTTGGCACCACGGAAATGTTCCAGCAAGGTATTATAGGAGCGCAGCACCTTCTTGCCATGCCGGATGGCCGGTATCTGGAACAGGGTGCGATATTGTGGAAACTCGACGAGAATCTGCCGCGCCACCAACGCCATATCCCGCGCCGAAGACACATGCCCCGAAGCATAAAGCCCGTTGGCATTGACGAAATGGGATGCATGCATGCCAAGCCGCTGAGCCTCGGCATTCATACGCTTGGCAAAGGCAGGCTCGCTGCCAGCGACCCGCTCGGCGAGAGCGGCAGCAATATCATTGGCCGACTTGACGATCATCATGCGCAGCGCATTGCCGACAGTGAGCTTTGTGCCCACCGGGAACCCCATTTTGGAAGGCGGATAGGAGAGCGCATGCTTTGAAACGGTCAACACACTGTCTTCGGAAATCTCACCCGCCTCGATGGCTTTGAAAATGACATAGGCCGACATCAACTTGGTCAGAGAGGCAGGATACCATTTCTTGTTGGCATCACGCTGATAAAGCACATTGCCTGTCGCCACATCCATCAGCAGCAGCGGATTGGGAGAGATCTCCAGATCCGGCAAAGTTTCCTGTCCATTGGCGGCAGCATTGGCCAGCGCGAGATGGGCATGAAAGATGCCAGCCAGCATGAGAAAGGCCAGAACAACGGGACGGCAGACCGCCCGTTTGATGGACAGACGCGGGCATCTGATGACAGAAAGGTCGATCATGAAGAAAGAGAACTCCCAAAAGCAGCGGGCAATGGCTTGGCAAATTATCCTGTCCCTTCTCTAACCCAAGATCATGGCACGAACAAGAGAGCAGCGCGCCAAAGATCCATTCTTTGGCCTCATATGATGGAGGCAAGAAAGGGTGCGAAGAAGGTTCGATTTTACAACAAAAGCGCTTGCCCCCTCCTAGCCATATGACTAATCTGCTCTCAAACGCATGGCAAACCTCATCACCATGCAGTCTTATCCAGACATAAAAATCGCCGTAAATTGACGACGCGCGAGAAGCCTCCCGGAAAAGCAAAAGGTCACTTCAATGCCTATCATCAACCGAATTGCCGAGTTTCAAAATCAAATCAAGAAAGTACGTCAGGACCTTCACGAATATCCGGAACTGCAATATGACGTCCACAAGACAACAACCCGCGTCATCGCCGAGTTGAAATCCTATGGCATTACCAACATCACCTCCGGCGTTGGCCAGTCCGGTGTTGTTGCCGTCATTCAGGGCAAGAGCAACAAGTCCGGCCGCACCATCGGCCTGCGCGCTGATATGGACGCCCTGCCGCTGCATGAGGCGACCGGCAAACCTTACGCCTCCAAGGTTGAAGGCAAAATGCATGCCTGTGGCCATGATGGACACACATCCATGCTGCTGGCGGCTGCCAAATATCTGCAGGAAACCCGCAACTTTGATGGCGAAGTGGTGCTCATCTTCCAGCCTGCTGAAGAAGGGGGCGGCGGTGCCCGTGCCATGGTGGAAGACGGTTTGATGGACCGCTGGAACATCGAACAGGTATATGGCATGCACAACTGGCCCGGCGTGCCTGCCGGTACGTTCCAAATTCGCCCCGGCTCACTGATGGCATCGGCCGACCGCATTTATATCAATGTTGAAGGCAGTGGCGGGCATGCAGCCAAGCCGCATGAATGCATCGATACGGTGGTGGTCATTTCCGCCATCATTCAAGCCATTCAGACCATCGCAAGCCGCAATGTCGACCCGCAAGATTCCATCGTCATTTCCCTTTGCCATGTCGAAGCAGGTTTTACCGACAACGTCATCCCGCAAATAGGCCTCATTGAGGGGACCGTCCGCACGCTAAATCCTGAAACTCGTGCCTTGGCTGAAAAGCGCCTGAAGGAAATAGTCGAAGGCACCGCAGCTATTTATGGCGCCAAGGCGAGCCTCAATTACAAGCGCGATTATCCAGTGACCGTAAACCATGCGGCCCAGACGGAAACTGCCGTCAAGGTGGCAAAATCCATCGCGGGAGCGGATAAGGTGGTTGATGACGTGGTTGCCACCATGGGCGCCGAAGATTTTTCCTTCATGCTGCAAGAACGCCCCGGAGCCTTCATCTTTATCGGCAACGGCGACTCTGCTCCGCTTCATCACCCCAACTATGATTTCAATGATGAAGTCATTCCGGTTGGCGCTTCCTACTGGGCCAAACTGGTCGAAGAGCTGCTGCCAGCTTAAAGCAAGTCATTTGAAAGAGCCGGTGCCTTACGCCCGGCTCTTTTTTTCAACGCAGTACACCCCAAAATACCCAACGCAAAAGAGACAATCGCCTTTGCTGGAAACCTTGCCCCTCTTTGCCCATACCCAGCTTACAGAGGTGACGCTCTGGGGGCTCATCATTGCGAGCTTCTTCACATCTGCCTTCACGGCCGCCTTTGGCATTGGCGGCGGCGTGACCCTTCTTGCGATTTTAGGCATGGTCATTCCTGTAACCACGCTCATTCCCGTGCATGGCACCGTGCAGATGGGGTCCAACGCCGGGCGTGCATGGCATCTGCGAAACCATATCCATTGGCGTCTGATTGGGCTTATCGCGCTGGGCGCTATTGTCGGCACCCTTCTTGGGTCTCAGATCGTCATCGCGCTACCCGATGCCCTTCTCAAGATCATTCTTGCCCTGTTCGTTCTGGCAATCACCTGGCTGCCCACCCCAAGGCGAGTAAAAAGCGGAGATCGCACTGTTGGAGTTGGTGCTTTTATCGCTTCTCTGGCAGGCATGTTTGTAGGCGCCACCGGGCCACTGCTTGCTGCCCTCATTTCCGGCAGGATCGCCAACCGGCAAGGGGTCGTTGCCACTCATGCCGCAGCCATGACACTCTCCCACGCCTTGAAGATCATCGCCTTCGGTTTTATCGGCTTTGCCTATACCAATTGGTTGGGCCTTATCGGCGCCATGATCCTGTCTGGATATCTGGGTACCCGAACCGGCAGCAAACTTCTCCATGTCATGGATGAGGCGCTGTTTCGCAGGATTTTCAGAGTGATCATCACGGCGCTGGCGCTACTCATGCTTTTGGGCGCAGCCCGAAGCGTGCTGTGACATCCCCCATCAGAGCGTGTTCAATCTCATCGGCCAGCGCCAATTCCTGTTGCCGATTGCCCCGACCATAATTCTCAAAACGGGTCACGACTCGAGCCGGAGCGGATGTCAGCAACAAGATTTCATCGGCCAGCGCCACAGCATGGCGGGCATCATGGGTCACCATCAACAGGCCCATTCCGTGGGCATCAACATGATGACACAACAGCGCCTGCATCTGTTGGACCAAACTGAAATCAAGCCCGTGGAATGGCTCGTCCAACAGCAGCATATCCGGTTCGAAAACGAGCGCCCGCGCCAGCGAAACCCGTTGACGCATACCGCCCGAAAGCTGATGGGGAAATTGCCGATAATGCTCCTCAGGCAACTCCACGGCCTTCAGCATAGCCGCCGCCTTTTCCTCCCGCTCACGACGAGCAGCAACCTGCCCTTTCAAGGCAAAAGCCACATTGTCGATGGCCGTCCGCCATGGCAACAACAAGGGCTCTTGAAACATCACTGATAAGCGCTGCGCTGCACAGACAATCCGGCCAGCATCGGGCTTCAAAAGTCCAAGCATCAGAGACAACAAAGTTGTCTTGCCGCATCCCGAAGGTCCCATAAGCGCCACCACTCCCTGTGCCGAGCAGGTCAGCGATATATCCGCCAGCACCGGTTGGGAGCCATAGGCAAAGTGGGCATTCTCGATAGAGAGCAGATTATCCCCCATGCATGCCCCCTTCTTCCTGCCTGCGCCAGACATGCATGCGCTCGCGCACAAGGCGCAGCAGCAGATGGTCAAGCACAATCAAAATAAAGACAACGACAATCACCCACGCCAGCAATTGGGCCGTATCCACCCGCGCCCGCGCCGCCGCGATGCCATCGCCAATGCCACCCGAGCCAGAGAGCAGCTCAGCCATAATGGAAACTTTCCATGACATAGCCAGCGTTGTGGCCAGTGCCGGATAGAGATAGGCCAGCATATGAGGCCCATAGACATCGCTTACCATCGCCCGTGGTGGCGTATGGAAGGCGCGAGCCATCCGCGCCAGATCCCCATCAAGGCTGCGCACAGCTTGCAAGGCGGCAGCAAAGATCATCGGCGCGGTCGCCACGGCAACCGTAAAGACCACCGCCCACCGGCCACCAAACCACAGGAGCGCCAACACGATCCACGCGATCGCCGGAATGCCAAGAAGGATGATGGACACCGGCTGCAACACAAAACGCACATCTTTGAAGCATCCGGCAAAGCCTCCTGCCATCACACCCATCACGACACTGATGCACCAGCCTGCAAGCGCATTGAAGGCAGTGGCCTGAACCGCAGTCACCACCTCCCCTGCCCCGATCATCCGGCCAAGCACAACAAAGGTTTCGCCGACGCCGGGCAGCACAAGCGAGCCATAGGCAACATGGCCTGCCTGCCACAGCGCGAGCATTCCCCCGACACCGACAGCAAACAGCAGGCCCCGCTTCAGATATCCGGATCTGTGTCGATCACGCTTGGCCACCCGTTACCCCCAGTAAAAATCCGGAGTCGGCTTCCTGCCACCAACAATGCCCGGATCAAGGCTCATCAGATGCTCGAAATAAAGCTCGATATCCGCGCGCGCCTCTTTGGCCGACTGCACATCCAGATGCACATAGGGCAGAGACTGAGCGATCACCGGCGCAGGCAGGGGCAGCGATTGAGATGCCAGCTTGCCCGCCTCATCCCAGTTGGCCTTTGTCCACTCGCCCGCCTCGACGCAGGCCTGATGCACGGCGGCAACGACCTCCGGCTTCTCTTCAAGAAAGGCAGGGTTGACCGCCAACCCCACCTGCGGAATGCGCGGCCCTCGCCCCGTGTGAGCGCCGTAAACCTTAGTGATATCAATGGCGCGATAGAGAGGCCCTCCGGCTTTTTTGGCCCGAAACAGCGCCGCAGTCGATGCAGGTTCATGCAACACGGCCACATCGCCGCGCCCTGAGAGATAAAGCGGCACCGCTTCCCCCGGCGAGCCGACATAATCCAGCGTCACATCCTTGTCCGGGTCCAGTCCGGCCCACATAAGCACAAGACGAAACAACAAATCGGGCGCTTCATTCTTGTTGGACAGCAAAACCCGCTTGCCCGCCAGATCCTCAATTCTGGTTATGCCCTCCTCACGCGCCATCACATAGAGCACACCCCATGTCACCACATTGAGCATCACCGTGCCTGCGCCGCGATTGAAGAAATTGGCAGCAGCATAGGTGGAGGTTGCAAACAGCTTGAAGTTGCCAGAGGCAATGCCCGCCCGCATCTGGTCGGTGCTTTTCCAAACATCAAACCGCAAATCCGGCGCAATCCCCTCCAAAGCACCAGAGGCCACTGCACGGGCGAAGACGGCAGAAGGAGAGGCGGGAATGCCCCACAAGGTTAGACTGCCACCAGAAGCAGCATTGGCCGACAGGCCGCCCAGAGAGAAAGGCGCCCCGGCAACAGCCAAGCCAGCCGCCCATTTGAGCAAAGAACGCCGATCAACTTGCATGTCCGACGGTAAAAACATCTCTATTCTCCCTTTTTCCTCAAGCTGCTCCACACCGACTAGAACACCACTAAAATCCAAAGAGAAGAACAGAATTCAAAGCAAAATTTCGCCAACTGATCCCAAAGGATCATATTCAACAAGTCTTTTTTGTTTATAGAACTAAAGTATAAAATATATACAACAAGGTCAAAATGTATCAATTCTCTGTATTAGTACCGCGACAAAACAACATATTAGAAATGATTTACAATTTTCCGTAAAGCACTAAATCTAATCGCCTTTTCAAACAAATTTGATTTTATAAAAAGAATTGCCAAATATTTCACGCATTGAATTAAACATATCCAACCCAAAATCACATTCGTTGCTTTGTAGCAGTTTGACTTACCGCAAGATTTTTACCCTTTTCTGACCGAACATGGGCCAAAACAAGAAAACGGCTTTGTCCAAAGGGTGGATCTACGACGAAGGCGCCAGATCAGCTGCGTAAGAGTTTGCTGTCATACTCCGCAACTGAGCCTGGATGCCTTCCTGGTTACGTTGGTTATTCTACGCGACGGGGGTCACTGTGGCACAAGTGGTGTATGGCGTTTGGGATGGGGTTGTTCATGATGCACGGCGCGATTTGCCCGGCAAGGACACGCCACTCGCAGCCTTGCGAAATTTCGACGAATTTGACGAGGGAAATGCAGTCCGTGCCTTTTTTGCGGACAGGGGCTTTTTCGTCTTTGATGAGAGCGTCAGTCTGGTCGACGGGCTTTTTCATTATATCAACAAGGCTGCAGAACAATCCTGCGGTGCCTGCACGCCCTGCCGCATGGGCACAGTGCTTATACGAGACGCGCTAGACAAGATGCGCCGCGGGCTGGATTCCCCGCTCGATTTCGATGATATCGAAATGCTGGCTGACCAAATGAAGGAAACCTCCCTTTGTGGTCTGGGACAGACCTGCTGCATCGCCCTGTTGGAGGTCATCCATCACTTCCGCGAGCAGATCGAAAAGGAAGTGGCCGATCATATGCCCATCCGCGCCCAGCATGGCATGGCCTATATGACAGCCCCCTGCATCGAGGCTTGCCCCTCCAAGGTCAATGTGCCGCGCTATATCGACTATATCCGCGATGGTAAACCGGAAAACTCACTGGGTGTGCTGCTTCAGAAATACCCCATGGCCGCCACCTGTGGCCGTGTCTGTGTGCGCTATTGCGAGCAGGCCTGCCGACGCAAATTCGTGGACGAGGCAGTGGGTATCAAAACCCTCAAGCGCTTTGTTGCGGACCAGCAGAAAGGGCCGCATGCCCTCAAATTCACTCGGGAAATGATCCAGAAGCCCCTCGCCGATGGCATGAAGGTCGCCGTCATTGGGGCCGGACCGGCGGGCATTTCCTGTGCCTATCATCTGCTGCTGCATGGCTATCATGTGGATGTGTTTGAAAAGCAGGATAAAGCCGGCGGCATGGCCCAGATCGGCATACCGAATTATCGCCTGCCCAAAGATACCCTCGCCATGGAAACCGACATCATCGTTGATCTGGGGGGACGTTTCCTGTTTGGCCAGCAATTGGGAGCCGACTTCACCATCGACGATCTGTTCCAGCGCGGCTACAAGGCGGTCTTCCTTGGCCTTGGCTGTCAGGAAGGCACCATGTTGGGCCTCAAGAATGAAGAACAGGTGCGCGAAGGCTATTTCACCGGCATCGATTTCCTGCTCAAGGTACATGACCATGTGGATGGCATTAACACCTTCCAGCTCAAGGGCGATGTGGTGGTCGTGGGCGGTGGCAACGTTGCCATGGACTGCGTCCGCTCGGCAGTCCGCCTTGGTGCCGACAATGCTCACCTCATCTATCGCCGCACCCGCGATGCCATGCCCGCCGACACCGAAGAGGTGGAAGAGGCAGAGAAGGAAGATATCGACTTCCACACCCTCTGCACACCGACCCGCATTATCAGCGATAATGGCAAGATTACCGGCATTGAACTGGTTGAGATGGAAGAAACCGAGCCGGACGAAAGCGGTCGCCGAAGCGTGCGCCCCATACCGGGCACGGAGCATGTCATGGCCTGCTCAACGGTCATTGCCGCCATCGGTCAGCAGGTGGAAAGTCAGGAACGCATTGCCGAGGAAGGCATCGACTTCAACCATTGGAAATGCGTGGAAGCGGACAAGTCCCTGACCACCTCCCGGCCTGGCGTCTTTGCCGGTGGGGACTGCGTTACCGGCCCCTCTACCCTCATCTACGCCATGTCGGCTGGGTTGAAGGCCGCACGCAGCATCGACGACTGGATCCAGTTCGGCACGCCGCGCTTCTTCAAGCGCTCTCGGATGCGCGAGCTGATCAACGAGAATGCCTTCCTCGCCAATGACGCCGTGGAAACGCCGGTGCGCAATGGCTATCGCGTGCATAATCCGGCGCTTGATCCGGATTTACGCAAGAAAATGTTCGGCGAAGTGGAACAGACCATCAGTCTGGAAGACGCCTATACCGAGGCGCAACGCTGCATGCGCTGCTATCGCCTCTATTCCGTCATCACCAAGCATTCCATCCCCGAAGGAGCGGCTTGAGCCATGTGCACCACTGAGCCCATCAGCTATGCCGGACGCGATCCTGCCGAGGCAACCATCAAGCTTCAGATCAACAACAAACAATGCATGGCCTTTCCCAATGAGACCATCCTGTCCTGTGCGCGGCGCCACGATATCTATATTCCCACCCTGTGCGAACTGGATGATATCGATCACACGCCGGGCACATGCCGCGTCTGCGTCGTGGAAATCACCCATTCAAAACACAATGGCGCGCAGATCGTCACCTCTTGCAACACTCCGGTGCGTGAAGGGATGACCGTCCAGACACGCTCCAAAAAGGCGCGCGACATGCAGAAGCTGCAGGTCGAACTACTCATGGCGGACCATCTGCAGGACTGCGCCACCTGCATCCGTCATGGTGATTGCGAATTGCAGGACGTGGCCCAATATGTAGGCCTGACGGAAAACCGCTTCTTTGACCGGCTTCTGGCTGAGAGCCGCCCGGTGGACGAAGCCTCCACATCCATGATTCGAGACATGCGCCGCTGTATCCGCTGTCAGCGCTGCGTTGCCATTTGTCGCGATCATCAGGGCATTGATGCCCTCGTCATGGAAGGCACTGGCAATGACCGCGTCGTTGCCCTGCGCGATGGCACCGATCCTCTGAGCAATATCTGCGTCTCCTGCGGACAATGCGTTCTGGTCTGCCCCACCGGGGCGCTGGGCGAGAGAGACGAAATCGACAAGGCACTCGATTATATCTGTGATCCGGACATCACAACGGTGGTCCAGTTTGCGCCAGCCGTGCGCGTTGCCTTTGGCGAAGAATTCGGCATGCCAGCGGGCACCAATGTGGAAGGCCAGGTGATTTCTGCCTGCCGCAAGATCGGCGTCGATATCGTGCTCGACACCAATTTCGCCGCTGACGTCGTCATCATGGAAGAAGGCACCGAGCTGCTCGGCCGCCTCAAGGAAGGCCGCAAGCCAACCTTTACCTCCTGCTGCCCGGCCTGGATCAATTTTGCCGAAACCCACTATCCCGATATCCTGCCCCTGCTGTCGTCAACCAAATCACCCCAACAGGTGCTTTCGACCATTGCCAAGGCTTACCTACCGGAAAAACAGGATATTGCCGCCGACAAGATCCGTGTCATCTCCATCATGCCCTGCATCGCCAAAAAAGACGAAGCAGCCCGCCCGCAATTGGGAGAGGCAGGCAAGCAGGATACCGACGTCGTGCTGACCACCCGAGAATTCGCCCGCCTTTTGCGGCGCGAAGGGATCGACCTCAAGACCATCAAGCCTTCCAGCTTCGACAACCCGTATATGAGTGAATATTCTGGCGCTGCCGCCATCTTCGGCACCACGGGCGGCGTCATGGAAGCAGCCGTGCGCACCATCTATTCTGTCGTCAACGGCAAGGAGCTCGACAAAGTGGAGCTTACCCAGCTACGTGGCTTTGAAGGGGTGCGCGAAGCAACAGTCAATCTGGGAGGCCCAATCGGCGAGGTCAAGGTGGCCATGGTCCATGGGCTGGGTGACACGCGCAAACTGGTGGAAATGGTCCGCTCTGGTGAAGCCGATTATGACTTTATCGAGGTCATGGCCTGTCCGGGGGGCTGCGTCGATGGCGGTGGCTCCCTGCGCTCCAAGAAAGCCTATCTGCCGCTGGCCATGGCGCGGCGGGAAACCATCTATAATGTCGACCGGAAAACCAACGTGCGCCAGTCACACAAGAATATGCAGATGCAGGCCCTTTACAGAGACTTTCTGCAAGCGCCAAACTCGGAAAAAGCCCATCACCTGCTGCATACGCACTATGAGGATCGCCGCAAGGACTTTCAGCATACGGTGAAGGAAATCTGGGACAATCTGTCCATGAGCTCGGTTCTCTATTAGAGGGCAGAACTAGAACATCAAAACGGGTCGGGTCTGCGCATCAGGGCAGGTCCGATCCCCGCTCCTGCAAGAGATCGACATTGAGCGGAATCCGACAGCTGATTTCAAGATTGCGGTTCGCATAGCCAACTGTCCAGTCCCCCCCAAAAATCTGCAGAATATGCTCGGCCAACAGAAGACTGCCCGCGCGTTCAGTGCCAAACAGATAGGCCAGACTGATGGTACCGGAAACATCGAATTGCCGAATATCCTGTGCCTGATCTTCTACGGAGCCAAACTCGGAGATAAAGATATCAAGCGTCTCGGAGCCGAGTTCGTAACTCACAGCGACATCAGAGCTTTCGCCCGAGTAGCGCACCGCTCCGCGCAGCAGAACAAACAGCAGCTCCCTTAGCAATCCCTCGTCGCTGAGAATGATAGAATCCGCCACATGCTCGCAAAAGCTCAGAGTCTTGCCAAATTGCTCGGCTTCAAAGCGGCATTCCTCGACCACTTCGGTCAAGACGGTGCTGACATCAAACGGCTTGAGTTTGAGGGCACTCTCCTTGTTCAGCATCGATATGCCCACCCCGACATAGGACACTTCGTTACGCAGGGAGGCAATCCGTTCAAGTGCATCAGAAATCAGACCTTCAGCCTCCTGTCCGCGTCCAGCCTTGAGCGCATCGAGGGCCAGAACCGCAAAACCGTGAGACTGATCGAGCCCGCCATTGATGTGCTTCAGCCATCCGCCAATCTTGTCCGCATCTAGCTGTTTCTGATGATAGTTCAATCGAGCGTTTGATGCGATCTGGGCTATGTTGCGCAGCATAAGCTCAAGGGTCTTGGCCGACAGCTCCTGCTTGGCCAAAAACATATCCGCACCGGATTTAAGGCTGACATCCTGAAAAGACGCGTCATCAAGCGACGACATGACAACGATCGTACCGGTATCGTCGCCTCCCTCTCTCAGAGAGGAGACAAGAGAAACAGAGGAATCCTCCCCCATCCAGTAGTCGAAAAGATAGAGATCAAAGTGACCGTCCGAGCAAAGCCGCTCGGCTTCTTTCAAACTGTCGGCAAAGGTGACATCAAACCGAAATCCTGTCAGCTGTTGCAGCAACCAATGCACATAGCGCCTGTCAATCGGATCGTCATCCAGCAGAAGACAAGAGAGATGAACATCTTCTCCAGCGGCTTGAGATATCCGCTCGAGTTCGCTCGCCATTCCCTGAGAATGCTTCATCCAGGCCGCACACATCTGAAACCCCCGTTGATCAGAATATCGGTCCAGAAGAGAATAGTTAAAAATCTGTAAATCACAAACAGATATTCACCCTGAGCACATCTTCTCCGGTCGTCTCCATGTAAAGCCCCCATCCATGCCGAAGGCAAATCTCACTACACTCATGAAGCGAAAGAAGTTCAAACAGATCTCCAGATTTATACTGCGCAAACTCAATCAGCTGGAGTTTCTCCGGAAAATCAATGCTGCAAGGAGAGCAATCCAGACGAATATGAGCGGGAACCACCTCATCACGACAAACGGAAATAACCAGCTCTGCGACTTGATCTTTGGCAATAGCGAAGGAAATGCTTTTCAAGAGTCGCTGGATAAACTGCCGCAAAAACTGGGGATCAGCGACCATCGAAATCGGGCTTTCGCTTTTGAACAGAACTGTTTCAAATTGGAGTGATTCTATTTCCGCCGCCAGAACAGCCGTAAAATCGACATCCTGCGGTGCAAGGGGCTTGCACATGGCGTCAGAATAATCGCGCACAGCTTGTGTCACGTCGGCCAAATGTCTGGTCTTATCTTGCACCATCCCCAAAATGGCCAGCGCATCCTCATCAAGCGAGCCAGCATTCTCAGCCAGAAAGATTTCGATCAACTGGGCAATCTGCCTGATGGGGGCCTTGGTGTCATGGGCAATCCGGCGGCTAAGCTCATAGCGCGCTTTCATGTTCTGTTCGGAAGAGGATACACAGCCGTCCTTATTGGTCATCACAATAGCCCCCGATACCGTGAAAAATCAGCAACCAAACAACCTTAAGATGTATAGACATATTTAACTATGGTTAATTTGATGTTAATCTTCCCCCTAAGTTTCGGATATGTCTAGATAAAACTGATCCTTTATATTGATTATAAAAGTCTTCAGTCAATGGATCATCAGCCGAGCGCAGGGCGACCTTGCATCGAGAACCGTGTTTTTCATTCCTTGGGGGAGGATTGATCATGAGTAAAGATACTGATTCCGAACAGCTTTCGGCGCCAACGGGCCAAGAAGCGCTCGAACCAAAGGAGCGGGACGAGGCAGCCCCTTCGGAAAACACCGAAGCAAATGCATCCGAACAAATATCGCATGCGCCTTCAGAAGAAACAGTTCCGGACGATCCGCAAAAAGAGCCCCGTCAAACAGACAATCCGATTCGCATCGTTGCGATCGGCGCGTCAGCTGGCGGATTGGAGCCGATCGAGCAGTTTTTTGATGCCTTACCCACAGACCCCAATGTGGCATTTGTCATCATTCAACACCTCTCCCCCAACTTTCAGTCGATGATGGATCAGTTGATCGCCCGCCACACGCATATGCGCATCGTCCATGCGCAAGATCAGATGGCAATCGAACCCAACGTCATTTATCTCAATCCGCCCCGAACCGAACTCCTGATAAAGAATGGCAAACTCTCGGCAACCGCCTATCCCGACAATGATATGCTGAGCCTGCCCATCGATGCCTTTTTCACCTCTCTTGCCAAAGAGGAGGGCGAGCATGCCATCGGCATCGTCTTATCGGGAACAGGATCGGACAGTACCAGAGGCAGCTTGCAGATCGTGCAACATGGGGGCGTTGTCATCGCGCAAGACCCCTCCACGGCCAAGTTTGACTCAATGCCCCGAAAGGTCATCGACACCATCAACACGGCTTATGTTGCCGATGTGAAGGACATGCCGGAAATCCTCGCCGCGGTGATCAGTGGCTCAGAGGTTCCCCGCCCGGAACCGGAAGCCATAGATGCGGACAATCCTGAATCACGCATTCTGGCCATCTTGCAAAAATCCTACGGTACGGATTTCACCTTCTACAAGAACGCCACTATCCATCGCAGAATTCAGCGCCGCGCTTTGCTCAAGCGCGAGGCCAGCCTCGACAAATACTGCGAGAGCCTGCTGTTTGACAAAGAAGAGATGGACATTCTTTACTGCGACCTGCTGATTGGTGTCACCGAATTTTTCCGCGACAAGGAAGCCTTCGAAGCCCTCAAGTCAAAAGTTCTGCCAGAGCTCGTTGCAAATATGACGTCGGAAAGGCAAATCCGAATCTGGGTTCCCGGCTGCGCAACCGGTGAGGAGCCCTATTCCATCGCCATACTGGTGAGCGAAACCGCCAAGCGCAACGGCATCACGCCCAACCTCAAAATATTCGCAACCGACATCCATTTCAGATCGCTCGAAATTGCGGCAGAAGGGAGCTACAACGCCGAGAGCGTTGCCCATATTCCAGAGACATTGCTCAAGACCTATTTTGATCTTGTCGACAACCGCTATCAGGTGAAGAAAAGCCTCCGGCGCAAGGTCGTCTTCTCGACACAAAATCTGCTCAAAGATCCACCCTTTACCAAGATAGATCTGATCACCTGTCGCAATTTGCTGATTTACTTTAATGAGTTGGCCCAGCGCAAGGTGTTGTCGCTGTTCCATTTTGCCCTCAAGGAGAAAGGCCACCTCTTTCTGGGGTCAAGCGAGACCGTGGGTAATCTGGATCTAGAATTTGCCTCGGTCGACAAGAGATGGCGCATTTTCCAGAAGAAACGCAACAGCCAGATCCGCGATGCGGCCTTTTTGATTCCCGCCTCGTCACGTTCAAAAGAGGGCGCGGAAAATGGCCTTTCCCTAAGAGAAACGCGGTCTCACAATCTAGCGGCAGCCAAAAAGGAAAGTCTCACCCGCCAAGCCCTGTATGGCGCCTATGACAGACTGCTGGAACGGTATGCGCCGACAGGGTTCCTGATCAATGACCTTGGCGAATTGATGCATATCTTTGGCAATGCGGACAAATTCCTGCAGGTCCGCAAGGGGTTGTTCAGCAATCGCATCACGGATCTGGTGCAGGCTGATCTCAAACTCGCAATCACGTCCGGCATCGAACGCGCCATGACGACCAGCCACGAACCGGACTTCGAGCGCGCCGTCCAGATCAAGGATTCCGAAGACAATCTGACCCGCCTGACCATCAGGATTACCAAGATCCTGAATGTGGAAAGCCACAGCGTTTTCCTGCTAATCACATTGGAAGAGAGGAAATCCCCGCTTTCCGAGCGTACAATCAAAAACAGCAATGCGCCCATGCTGGAACATGAAGAGGTCTATGTCAGCCGGATTGCCGAACTGGAAAATGAGCTTCGCTCCACAGGAGAAAGCCTACAGACCACCATTGAAGAGCTGGAAACGAGCAATGAGGAACTGCAGGCAACAAACGAAGAACTGACCGCCTCCAACGAGGAACTGCAAAGCACCAACGAAGAACTGCATTCGGTCAACGAAGAGCTCTATACCGTCAGCGCCGAGCATCAGCGCAAAATTGTCGAACTGACCGAAATGACGGATGACATGGAGAATCTGCTGCGCAGCACGCAGATCGGGACCATCTTTCTTGATGAAGAGGCAAAAATCCGTCGCTTCACACCAGCCTCGACAAAAGCCTTCAACCTGATGCCCCATGACGTAGGCCGCCCGATTGGCCATGTCACCTGCCGCTTTGACAACACCGATTTGCTCACCCAAACGCTGGAAACAATCACCAGAGGCACCGAACATTCAAGAGAAGTCGAGTGCGACGGCGTCATCTATCTGCTGAATATTTTGCCCTACAAGACAGAATTGGAAACCATCACCGGCGCCGTCATTACCGTGTTTGAAATTGATGAATTGAAGCGCGCGCAGGAGCGGGTGAGACAGGAACGCGAATTTTACAAGACCCTCGTCGATCTGCAGAGTGATCTCATCTGCCGCTTCAAACCTGACACAACCATAACCTACGCCAACAGTGCCTTTCTTGCCTTTTTCAACATCACCCCAGACGCCATAAAGGGCACTCTATTCCAAAATCTGTTGAAGACGCCGCAAAAGGAAGATCTGGTCAATGCGATTGAAAATCTGGAACAGGATGTCCCCATTGAATGGGAGTTCGAACAAGCCGACAAGACCAGCAGATGGCTACAATGCCGCTTCAACATCCTGCGAGACGAGCATGGAGCAATCTTCGAGATACAGGCGGTCTTGCACAATGTGACTGAGATTGTCGAACGGGAAAATCTGATCAGCGAGTTCAACCGCATAGCTGCGAACACCAATCTTGACCTCAACGACAAGATCGAACGTATTCTGACCCGCGTGTCAGAGGTTTCCCGGCTACCTGCTGCGCTGAAAATAAGCTTCGAAAATCAGCAGATCGAAGTCGACACCATTATCGGAATGAAAAAGGGCCGACTCTCAGTCGGGCAAACCTTTTCAACCCCTTGTGCGTCTTGCCATCATGCCCTGGCGTCTGACGAGGGGATACCCTATCGGGACTATTTCATCGACTGCATCGTCCGAACCACAGACATATTCCACTCCCAAGGCTATCAGACGGTCATTGGCGCACCGACTATGAGCAATGGCGAGGCCAACGGAGCCATTCTCTTTGCCTCGAAATTCCCCATCAACAAAAGCTATCTTGAAAATTACCAGCCGATAGTCGACCGCATCGCCGACTGGATTGGCTATGAGTTGTTTCGCAGGGACCAGCAAGAGAAGCTGGAAATGCTCAACAACATGTTCATGGAAGAAGAAGAGCGCTTCCGCAAGCTCTATATGGAAACACCGGTCATTATGCATTCCCTCGACAAGGATGGCATTATCGTTGAGGCCAATGAAGAATGGCTCACAACGCTGGGCTACGAACGCGAGGACGTCATCGGCCACCATTGGGAAGAATTCATGACGGAAGCCTCAACGCAATATGCCTATGAGGTGGTATTGCCCGAGACCACCAAGAACAAGCAGGCCGACAATGTGCCGTTCCAGATGGTTAAAAAGGACGGGGGCATCATAGATGTCGAAATGTCGACCATCATCGTCGCAGACGGCAAAGGCGTTGAGCAGACACGCACCGTGCTCGCCGATGTGTCCGACAGAGTCCGAGCGGAAAAGGAACTCGAAGCACACAATCAGGAACTCAAACTGATCAACGAGAATCTCAACCAGTTCACTCATATCATCAGTCACGATTTGGCAGGCCCGCTTCGCGCCATCCAGCACACCGCGACATGGATCGAGGAAGATCTCGACGAAAATACCCAAAACGAGATCCAGGAGCATATCGACCGACTAAAGGACCAGATTTCACATCTGGGCAGTCTGATCGCAGATCTGTCAGATTATTCCAAAGCCGGTTCTAATGTTCAGGAGGCCGAAGAAATCAATCTGACCGTCAATCTTCAGAGCATCTTCGATATCGTGGACGGCAGCGATGCCATCCGCTTTGAAACCAGCCTGCCACAGGAAAGCATTCACACCTACCGCGCGCCCCTGCTGCTCGTACTGCGCAACTTGATTGAAAACGCTATCAAATATCACGACAAGGACAATGGTATTGTGAAGGTCTGGCAGGAAGACCTGGGCGATGCATGGGCCTTTTCTGTCTCCGATGATGGACCGGGCATCGACCCCAAGCATCACGGCAAGATCCTGCTCCCCTTCAGGAAGCTGGAACGCAAGGACAAGGTTCCCGGAAACGGCATGGGTTTGGCATTGGTCAAGAAAGCCATTGAGTCCGTTGGCGGAACGTTGACAATCCTCTCGGATCCATCCATAGAGCCGGGGACGACATTTCGCTTTACCTGGCCCAAACAAGGAAAATAGCCTCCCGCAAACAGCATTCAGGATGGCAAGCGGATGATCTCACAAAAATCGAACAGAAGCTGCATGGAGCGCGCCATCCTGGCAGGCTCCATTTCCTTGACGATATAGCCAGACGCAAAATGCTGATAGGCAAGATTGACATCTTCAGCCAGATTTGAGCTGGAGATGACAAAGATGATGCTGTCTCTCAAAGCGGCGTCAGCTCTGATTTCATCAAGAAATTCATAGCCAGACATGCCCGGCATGTTGAGATCGGACAAGATGACGAACGGTCGCTCGATCTCTCCCCTACGCAACATCTCCAGCGCCTCCGCCCCGTCGCGGGCATTGACAAGTGCGATGTTACCACCATGCTTTGCCAGCGCACGCTTGACCAGAAAAACATCCGCCTGATCGTCTTCAACCAGCAACAGAGTCGCCTTGCTATCATCTTGTGAAGTCAATGGCTGGGTTTCTTTCACGCTTCATCTCGAGACAGACACAGGGAAACACAGGTTCCCTCACCCGGCGAGCTCTCTATCAAGACCTTGCCACCGTGGCCGTCCATAATTTTCTCAACGATCGGCAGCCCGAGTCCCGTTCCTTCCTGAGCCAACTCGGCTGAGGGTTGTACGCGTCCATAAGGTTTGCGTGCCAATTCGATCTCTTCGGGGCTCATTCCCGGTCCGTTATCCCTGACCGCTATGCAATAGCCATCCGATGTCGCAGCCAGTGACACATCAATCCGGCCATGTGCCGGGGTATATTTGATCGCATTGGACAGGAGGTTCACCAGCGCCTGGGTCATCAACGATCGGTGACAGTGCGCACAGAGTTTTTCTTGCTGCAAATGCACAGCAAGGTCTATCCCCTTGTCCGAAGCAAAGAACTGGACCAGTTCGACCGCTCTGGCGATCACCTCATCAAGATAGACATCTTCAAGCTGCTGTTTGACCGTTTCAAGCGCATTGCCATTCTGCAGCATCAGATTGTTGATGACTTCTAGCAGATGCAGACCGCCGGTATGAATTTTGGTAGCAAATTTTTGATATTCTTCAGGCACTTGAAGATTGAGACTATTACCCAAAATCATTTCAGAATAGCCCAGTATGGCATTCAGAGGCGTGCGCAAATCATGCCCCATGGTGGCATAAAAGCGATCCTTGGCTTCATTGGCCTTCTTGAGATTGTCTATGGTTTGTTGCAGCTGTTGTTCCAATCGATGGGTATGACGCGCGCTGCGAATGGTCGCCTCCAGCAACACGGGCGTCAGCTGGCTTTTGTTGATGCAGTGTCGGGCCCCAGCCTTGAGCGCGATTTTCTGCACATCTTCGCCGGGCATCCCCGTCAGCAGAATGACAACCGAATTGGAATTGATGTCCCCGATAGCATTGATCGCAGCCACCCCGGTTTCCATACCAACCCAGAAATCCACCAGTACGACATCATAATGCGTCTTTCTGGCGGCAATCACTGCATCGGAAACAGATGTCACCCAATCCAGATCCACCCTGTAGGAGTCCAGATAGAGAAGTGCCTTCTTGGTGATCAGGAAGTCGGTTTCGTCATCTTCCAGCACCAGCACGCGAAGCGTCTTTTCAAGTGGAAGTTGCTCTTCCGAGAACATATCGACAGAAGTAGCCTCACTTAATGCCTCACTCGATGGTACGCCCCCCAGATTCCATTCCTCCAAGTGCATGGCTAACCCCCTGTCAGCAACACTGCCTTATCACCGGAAACAACAAATAAAGCCAAGTTTAGAATCAAATCAGTTATTAACAAATAATTAACATGATTATAGTTTGAAATCAAACACCTATTGAATTTCAAGAAAATCCATCGCTCCAAACTATTAAACAACACTGCACACAAACACTGTTTTACAAAGAAAAAGAACAAACAAATAGCACCAAATTACCCGAATATCTTCGCCTATACTTAATCATCAACAGCCAAGCCCAACGCTCAGCCCAACAGCACTTGGATTGACCTGGCTATTTCCCTTTCCTTTCCGACAAAACGCATGAACAAATGCAAAAAACCACCCGACCATTGAAGGTCTGAGTGGTTTTGATGATCCATAAAATTGATGGTGCCCCTGGCCCGACTCGAACGGGCACTCCGGTGAAGGAAACGGATTTTGAATCCGTCGCGTCTACCAGTTCCGCCACAGGGGCTATGTGAGGGCCGAATATAGAAGCAAAATTTGTCCCGTCAACTCATAACCGTCATAAATTTCTTATAGTCAACACGAATTGACACTTGTTTCCACCTTCCGATATGAACGCGACTGGTATTAGCACGCGCAATTGCTTACTTATAACCAACACAACAAAAAGACCGAGCCGATGGGAATGAGACCACGGGCGACCGAAAAGTCCCGTAGAATCTTCCCTTGACGCATGACAACAAGGATAAGAACTGGCATGCTTCGCAAACTGTATGATTGGACGATGGGGCTGGCCAGCAGCCGACGCGCCACTTGGGCGCTGGCTGGCGTTTCCTTCGTTGAAAGCTCCGTCTTCCCCATTCCGCCCGACACACTGCTCGTACCTATGGTCATCGCCAAGAAGGAAAAGGCATGGTTTTACGGCGCCATATGCACCGTTGCTTCGGTGATTGGTGGCCTGTTGGGCTACACCATAGGGGCATTGCTTTTCACACAGGTGGCAGAGCCTATTCTCGCCTTCTATGGTTATGCAGACAAATTCGCGTCATTTACGGAGCGCTACAATGATTGGGGCGTCTGGATCGTATTGATCGCAGGGCTCACCCCCTTCCCCTACAAGGTGATCACAATTGCCTCGGGCGCTACCGGTCTGTCACTGCCCGTCTTCATGGTAGCTTCCATCGTGGCGCGTGGTTTGCGCTTTTTCGTTCTGGCTGCTCTGCTCTACTGGCTAGGCCCTCCAATCCGCGATTTCATCGAAAAGCGCCTCGGCCTTGTCTTCACCATTCTCATGCTTCTGCTCGTAGGCGGTTTCGCTGCCGTCAAATATCTCTTGTGACCCAAGCTCGCCCTTGAGACGAATTGCAGCAGCCACGGCCATTGACAAAATTTGGACATGGTTGCTCTTTAGCGACATATCGTAAGATATACCTCTGAAAGATAGCCTCATGAATCTGACTGCTCCTATCGGCAAATCCCAAGCACTGGCCGCCACACTTCTCGTGCTCGGCGCCCTCTTCATTTCAGCCTGTTCTTTGGGCTTTGAGCATATCGGCGGCTATCAGCCCTGCCAACTATGCTATGTCCAACGCCATGTCCACTATGCTTTGATCCCGCTAACGCTGGTCACCCTGCTCACGGTTTGGCGCAATCTGCCACCAATCGTCGTGCGCCTTGCCTTCATCATTTTGGCTGGTGTGCTGGTTTATGGAGCTGGCGTTGGCGTTTATCAAGCTGGCGCGGAATGGGAATTCTGGCTTGGGCCGAATGACTGCGCCAACACCATTCCTGTCACCAAAGACGCTTCCAACCTTCTGGCCCAGTTGAAGACCACCAAGCTGATCAGCTGCGATGTCGCCCAGTTGCGCATCCTCGGTCTGTCCTTTGGTGGCTGGAACGCAGTGCTATCTTCCATTGAGGTCATCATCGCGCTGTGCGGCGCCTTCCTTTCCAAAGATGCTTTGGCGCCTCTGTTTGCGCGCCTGCCCTTCCTTGGCAACTGGATGCAGGCAATCGTCAAGGACCGAGCCTGATTGCCTCTGCCAGCGGAAAAAATCAAAGGGCGTGCGGGTTACAGAACACCCTCGCGCCCTTTCTTTATCTGCCGATAGAAGGCCCAGAACAGGTGTGCCGCCGCTCCGCGCTCCGGCGCCCAAAGCGCCTCGGCCATAGCCGCAAGCGCCTTCTCACCGGGGCGATCATCCAATCCCAGCGCTGAGGCCACCGAGACCTGAAGCGCCAAATCGCCAGCGGGGAATATATCGGCCTGCCCCAGACAAAATAGCAGATAGACATCCGCCGTCCATGGCCCGACGCCGTGGAGAGATATAAGCGCGCGCCGGATCTCTGATGGGTCCTGCTTTGCCAACGCATCAAGATCAAACCCGCCCTTGATGACCTCAATGATCCGTTGCACCGTCTTGATCTTGGGGCGCGAGAGCGTGCAAGAACGCAAATCCTCTTCGCTAGCATCCGCTAACAGTTGAACATCGCCCCCCGGAAAACGCGTCGTGAATTTTTGCCAGATAGCGCGGGCTGACGCCACCGAAACCTGCTGGGCCAGAATGATTTGCAACAGCCCCTCCAGTCCTGCTGGCTGACGTCGCAAGGCAATCGGCTCACACTGCTCCAGAAGAGGCACAAGACGTGCATCAAGCGCAACCAGCCGCAAAAGCGATGCATCAAGATCTGCCTGACAATGCAAATAGGACACCAAGCCCTCTCCCTATCAAAGATGGATGCTGCCCTAATGCAGCCAATATGCTGGACGAATCCCACATCTAGAGGCTATCAATGCAGCACGCAACACCAGCCGGACCCCATTTCGCCTCATGCCTGCACTCTTCCGCTTTGCCCCCAGCCCGAACGGCACCCTGCATTTGGGCCATGCCCTCTCGGCTCTTCTGAATTTCGAGGCTGCAAAACAGACCGGTGGCCGTTTCCTGTTGCGCATTGAAGACATCGACACCGTACGCTGTACTGAGGACAAGATCACGCAGATGCTTGATGATCTTGACTGGCTCGGCATCCGTTGGGAAGAACCGGTCACGCGCCAATCTGAACGGTTTGCCTTTTATGAAGCTCACCTGCAAGACCTTAAGGCGAAGGGGCTGCTTTATCCATCGCAGGCAAGCCGCAAAGACATTCAAAGGGTCGTAAATGAATGGGAGGCAACAGCCCAAAGCCCTTGGCCGCGAGACCCCGACGGCGCGGTTCACTATCCGCGCGCCCTTCTGTTTGAAAAAGAAAAGGATGGGGGCAATGCAGCCTGGCGGCTCGACATGGAGAAAGCGCTCGCTACCTATAGCCCCCCGCTATTCTGGCAAGAGACCGGCCCTCTTGCCCCCACCTATCCGCAAGCCACCCAAATAGCGGCATCCCCACAGGAGTGGGGCGACGTCATTCTGGCACGCAAGGATTGCCCGACAAGCTATCATCTCTCGGTGGTGCTTGATGACGCCGCCCAAGGCATCACCCATGTGGTGCGCGGTCAGGATCTCTATGTAGCAACAAGTCTGCACAGGCTGTTGCAAAGCCTGCTCGATCTGCCCGCCCCGCGTTATCATCATCACCGGCTGCTCACAGATATTGAGGGGCAGAAGCTGTCAAAATCGCGTCAGAGCCTCAGCCTCAGAGCATTACGCAAAGACGGCGTCACCCCGTCCCAGATCAAAAAGCTGATCCGTTGGAGCGACGCCGACCTTGAAGCCTTTACGGCTGTCTAGAGCCTAGCGATGGTCTAGAGAGCAGCGACGACCTAGTGGCCCATGATGGTATGCGCCACCGAAATCCAGAAAGGCAGCGTCACAAGACTGACCAGCACGGACAGGGAAATTGTGTTGGCTGACAATCTGTGGCCCACGCCGAAATGGTTCGCCAGAAGATAGGCATTGACCCCGGTCGGGCTGGCAGCCCCCAAAAGGATCACTGCCGTCCATGCATTGGGCAGTGGCAGGATGGTGGCCGTAACCAGATAGAACAGCGCAGGAAAAGCCACTGTCTTGATGATCGCCAGCGCCAGGCCGTTGAGGATATCCCCTTGCAGGCCATATTCACGCATGCTCATGCCCATGGCCATCAGGGCGAGTGGTACCGTGACCGGCACGATCCGGTCAATCACACCCGAGGCCAACTCGGGGATCGGCAGCCCGATGAAGCCCCAGATACCACCGGCCAGAATGCCCAGAATGATGGCGTTGCTCATCAGCCCCTTGCCAACCTTGAGCAGAATGGCACCGAAATGCAGTGCCTGGCCGGGCTCGCGCGCATAGACTTCGACCATGATAGAACTGAGCAGGGTCATGATCGGCAGATGTATCGTCAACAACATGACCAGAGGCACCAGTGAATCCTCCCCGAACACGGCCGAAATAACCGGAATCCCCAGCAACACCAGATTGGAAAAGCCGCTCGAGATACCAGCCACTGCCAACACGCTTCCTTCCCTCCCAAAAAGAAAGTGTGTGACAAGCATGCCCAGGCCAAACATGGCGAAGACACAAAGAAAGAAGGCACCCCAAAGGGACCATGGCGCCTGCTCGGACAGATTGGCTGTGGCCAAAGAGCGGAACATGGTCAAGGGCAGAGGCACGGTGAAAACGAATTTCGACAAGGCCGCGCCAGCTTCCTTGGGAATAAGGCCACTGAAGATCAGCCCATAGCCTATGGCTATCAAAGCAAAAATCGGGAAGACAATATTAAAAATATCGAGCATATAAGAGCTCCGGAAGGAAGGGGTCGTTCGAGGGACGTTGTTCCCGGGACATTAGCAAAAGAACCCACGACAAAGGACCATTGACCGAAAAGACAAGCGGTTCGAGGAAAATTGTGTTGGAACCTGCCGAAAATACAGGGCATCTTAGGATGCATGCCCGTACTCTAATGAAACAACAATGTGTGCCTATAGCATAGATTATGACAAGAAACAGCCTGAATACCGATACAAAAAGACAAAAAACGGACAGCTTTCGTCACGACTTGCGCACACATTTGAGCGCCATTGTGTCTCTGACTGACCTTATCCGCAAATCCGAAGATCAGGAGAAAATAGCCGCCCTTATCGAGGCTCTGCATTTTGCCGCCAGCAATGCCATGACCATCGTGGAAGGCGGGGCCGAACTATACAAACAGCCCAAACAGGAGATGATCCTCTTGAGCTGTTGGCTAAAAGAGTTCGAAGGTCTGGCATCGCTTCTGGCCAATTCCCATGGCGCCCGGTTCCAACTGGAGATTTCTCCAGATCTTGAAGATGGAGCCCTAATGGCCCCTGCACCGAGCTATCTACATCGGACCCTGATGCTGCTGCTCGACAATGCCCTCAAATATGCGCAGCAGGCGACGATCACGCTAACCGCCGCGCTCAAGTCGGACACCGAAATTCTGCTCACCTTATGCGACGATGGCCCGGGCTTTCGGGAGGAAAATCCCGAATTGCTTTTCGAGCCCTATCATCGCGGCGAAGGCCAAGGGGCCTCAGATGGCAAGGGCCTCGGCCTATGGAGTGCACGCCACATTCTCTCCGTCATGGGCGGCACCATCACGGCACAGGAAAACACGCCAAACGGAGCCTGCTTTCTCATCACACTGCCCTTGGAAGAGGCCCACCTTCCCGAGCAGGAAAAGACGCAAAGCGTCAGTTCCCCTATCAGGCACGCACCGCTCGGGCATACCGGGCAGCAAGGTGAGGACAAAGAGCGCGCAAAAATACTCATCGTTGATGACAATAAAACCAATCTGCTCATTCTGGCCGAAATCCTGAAGGCGTTGGGCTTTTGCCCGATCACCGCGCAATCGGGCAACGAAGCACTGGAAATACTAGAAAGCACTCAACCGGATCTGGCGATCTTTGATATCCGCATGGACGGTATGAGCGGATGGGATCTGATCAAGCACATGCAGCAAAAGAAAGATCTCGCGGGTCTACCCGTCATCGCCATTTCTGCAGACGACGCCCCGGAGAGGATTGTCCCCTTCAAGGCATGGCTCAGACGCCCGATTGAAGCGGATATTCTCTATGAGCTACTGAAATCCTGCCTTGCTGAAAGCATGACCGTTCAGCCTTGAAAGCAGCGTCGGTAAAACACCATGAAAAAGGGCCCGCAATACGGGCCCTTGCTGTATGTGCCAACATTTCCATGCGCTGGTAGCGCTCTGCTTAAAACGGCCTCAGGCAACCAGCTCAGCAATATTCTTCATGATTTCATTGATCTGGAAATTCTTCGGCGTGTAAACGGCCGCCACTCCATAGCCCTTGAGGATCTCTTCATCCGCAGGTGGAATGATCCCCCCCACCACCACCGGTACATCGTCGAGATCAGCTTCCTTCATCAACTTCATGACATCGCCCACCAGTGCCAGATGCGAACCGGACAGAATGGACAGGCCAACCACGTGAACACCCTCTTCCAGCGCTGTATTGACAATCTGCTCCGGCGTCAGGCGGATGCCCTGATAGACAACTTCCATGCCAGCGTCCCGCGCCCGCACGGCAATCTGCTCCGCACCGTTGGAATGACCATCAAGCCCCGGTTTGCCGACCAGAATCTTGAGGCGTCGACCAAGGTTTTCCGAAGCCTTGTTCACCGCGTCGCGCACATCGGAAACATCGTCTCCCTCCATGCGAGCGGATTTGCCAACGCCGGTTGGTGCTCGATATTCCCCGAAAACATCCCGCAACACGGCGGCCCATTCACCGGTTGTCACGCCTGCCTTGGCGCAAGAAATGGAAGGCTCCATGATGTTGGCCCCGGCCTCGGCTGCCTCGCGCAGAGCTGTCAGCGCATCTTCAACAGCAAGATCATCGCGCGCCTCGCGCCAAGCCTTGATCTTGTTAATGGCTTCCTCTTCAACAGCTGGATCAACGGTCAGGATTCCGCTATCTTCGCCGGATGAGAGCGGGGAAGGCTCGCTTTCCTGATATTTGTTGACGCCGACAAGAACCTGCTCACCATTTTCGATCCCCTCAAGGCGCTTGGCGTTTGATTCAACGAGCTTCTGCTTCATATAGCTTGATTCAATGGCCGAAATCGCACCGCCCATTTCTTCAATGCGGACCATTTCCTCGCGGGCTTCAGCCTTAAGTGCCCTGACCTTGGCATCAATCGCGGATGACCCGTCAAACAGATCCCCATATTCCAGAAGGTCTGTCTCAAAAGCCATGATCTGCTGCATCCGCAAAGACCATTGCTGATCCCACGGGCGGGGCAAGCCCAACGCTTCGTTCCAGGCGGGCAACTGAACTGCGCGGGCGCGGGCATTCTTGGACAGCACCACCGCCAGCATCTCGATCAGAATACGGTAGACGTTATTTTCGGGCTGTTGTTCGGTAAGCCCCAACGAATTGACCTGCACTCCGTAGCGGAAGCGGCGATAGCGTTCCTCTTCCACCCCGTAACGCTCGTGGCAGATCTCATCCCACAATTCCGCAAAGGCGCGCATCTTGCAGATTTCGGTCACAAAGCGCATGCCCGCATTGACGAAAAAGGAAATGCGCCCCACAGCCTTTGGGAAGTCCTCCTCACTGAGCACATCGCTTGCCTTGACAGCATCCAGCACGGCGATCGCCGTTGACAGCGCATAGGCCAACTCTTGCACCGGTGTCGCGCCCGCTTCCTGCAAATGATAGGAGCAGACATTCATCGGGTTGAACTTGGGCATATGGCTGTAGGTAAAGCCGATGATATCGGTTGTCAGCTTCAGGGATGGCTTGGGCGGGAAGACATAGGTCCCCCGCGAGAGATACTCCTTGATAAGATCATTCTGCGTGGTGCCTGCAAGCTTGGCTCTGTCAGCCCCCTGCTCGTCAGCCACCGCGATATAGAGCGCCAGCAACCAGGCAGCCGTTGCATTGATCGTCATCGAGGTATTCATCTGCTCGAGCGGTATCTGATCGAACAGCTCCCGCATATCGCCGATATTGGCAATAGGCACACCGACCTTGCCCACTTCACCACGTGCCAGCGGATGGTCCGGATCATAGCCCGTCTGGGTCGGCAGATCGAAGGCGACCGACAGGCCCGTCTGCCCCTTGGACAGGTTGTTCCTGTAAAGCGCGTTGGATGCCTTGGCGGTTGAATGCCCCGCATAGGTACGAAAGATCCACGGGCGGTCCTTTTCCTGACCGGACACGGATTTTTTTGCACCGGCAGCTTCCATACTTTTGTTTATAGCTTCTGCGCCACTCATTTTGCTCTCCTCCCGCAAGGCCGTAGGGGCTCCACCCCTATTCAGAGCCCTTCCCTGTCAGGCCGTCGCCGAACACATCCGGACAGCTCAATTGAGACAAGGTCTTACGGCTTTTCCCTCTGCTCTCCCGTTCTTTTCGACCCTCAAGACGACCACAGGAGAGATTACCTCTCTTCGATCTCAGAGTGTCTCTTCGCACACGCAAAATGCAAATTGGCAATAAGACTTATATCTTCTGGCCCAATAATTTTGGATAATTTCGCAATCGCACCATAAAATGGGATCAAGCTCGCCCATTTTTGCTGCACCGCAACATAAACAGAATCGCAGACAGTTCGTAATGATCGGGAGGAGCACCAATGACCGAGGACTTGCTTGCCCAAGGCACAACCGGTGAGAAGAAGGATCTCTATGAAATCGGAGAAATTCCACCGCTGGGCCATGTGCCAAAAGAAATGTATGCCTGGGCCATCCGCCGCGAACGCCACGGGCCACCGGAAAAATCATTTCAGGTCGAAGTGGTGCCAACATGGGAACTGGACAGCCACGAAGTGCTGGTTCTGAATATGGCCGCCGGTGTCAACTATAATGGCATCTGGGCGGGCCTTGGCGAACCGGTCTCCGTGTTCGACGTGCACAAGCAGCCTTACCACATCGCAGGGTCTGACGCCTCCGGCATTGTCTGGGCGGTTGGCAGCAAGGTCCGCAACTGGAAAGTCGGCGATGAAGTTGTCATCCATTGCAATCAGGATGACGGCGACGACGAGGAATGCAATGGTGGCGACCCGATGTTCTCGCCTACCCAGCGCATCTGGGGCTATGAGACGCCAGACGGCTCCTTTGCCCAATTCTCAAAGGTTCAGGCGCAGCAGCTGATGCCCCGCCCCAAGCATCTCACTTGGGAAGAAAGCGCCTGCTACGTGCTTACCCTCGCCACCGCCTACCGAATGATGTTTGGCCATATGCCTCATGAGCTGAAGCCGGGCCAGAATGTGCTGATCTGGGGAGCTTCGGGTGGCTTGGGTGTCTTCGGCGTGCAGATTGCAGCGGCAGCAGGCGCCAATGCCATTGGCGTCATCTCCGATGAAAGCAAGCGCGATTTCGTCATGAGCCTTGGAGCCAAGGGTGTCATCAATCGCAAGGATTTCCATTGCTGGGGCCAGCTACCCAAGGTGAACTCCCCCGAATATGCCGACTGGTTTGCCGAAGTGCGCAAATTCGGCAAGGCCATCTGGGAGTATACCGGCAAGGGCAAGAATGTCGATCTGGTCTTCGAGCATCCCGGTGAAGCCACGATGCCGGTCTCCACATTCGTCGTCAAGCGCGGCGGCATGGTGGTCATCTGCGCAGGAACCTCAGGCTTCAACCTGACCATGGATGCCCGCTATGTCTGGATGCATCAAAAGCGCGTTCAGGGCTCCCACTTTGCCCACCTCAAACAGGCCATGGCCGCCAACCAGATGGTGATTGACCGCCATATTGACCCTTGCATGTCAGATGTCTTTACGTGGGAGCAGATTCCCAAGGCCCATGAATTGATGCTGAGCAACAAGCATCAACCGGGCAACATGTCCTGCATGGTCAATGCCACCAGAACGGGCCTCAAGACGCTGGAAGAAACCATTCTGGCCAGCCGCAGCTCCTAACCGGCAAGGCTAATCCGGAAAACAGACAAACAAAAGCCGGGATATCCCGGCTTTTTCTTTTCCGCCAATTGTTCAACATCACCTTATGAGCGTATGCCCGCACACACGCCAGTTCGGGCCCTAATAGTCATTGGCCGGTTCTTCCGGCGGAGGCATGGCTGTCTTTTCTTCCGGGACGGGATATGGCTTGGCATGCTTGCTGCGCTCAATGCGTCGCCAGCGAATGATCCATGCATTCACCTCGGCGCCATACAGAAAGATCATGGAGATGATCTGCAAAAAAATCAGCGTCGCAACAACACCGGCCAGGCCCGCATAAACGCGCGCATATTGGGCAAAATGCGACAGATAGTAGGAATAGGCCTCGGCTGTAAACCACCACAAAACAAGGGTCGACAAAGCACCGGGCCACAGATCGGCCCATTCCGTCGTTCGCATGGGGAGCCAGCGATGGCTCGCCACCAGAAACAACGTCAAAAGCGGAATGGCGATACCGAACCGCACCACGTTGAAGGTGAACTGAAAATCCTCGATCCATGAAAAATGCGGCTTGAGCATATTCCATGCGATGGGCGCAAAGAACAGAGCCGAGGCAACAATGATCATCACACCCGTTGCCCCGAAAATGGCCAGCAGCCCCATCGCCCTGCGCGACAGGATCGACCGGCGTTCATAATAGCCATAGGCTCGATTAAGCCCTTCGCGCAGGCTCTCCACCAGAGATGTCAGGGTAACGAGGAAGACGACCAGAGAAATAGACAGCAGGCTACGGGTACGCTCGGCGATGACGGCATCCACATCGGGCTGCAAGATATCGGCGATCGCGTCCGGCAGCAGCAAAGTCAGCATATCCTGCAGCACCTTGCCCAGCGCATCGCCACCGATCCAGACGGACACCCCCGTGAGCAGCAGCAAAAAGGGAAAGATTGACAGCAGCATGGAAAAGGCAATGTTGCTGGCAAGCGCAAAGCCGTGATTGTCTGAAAAGCGCCAGAAAATTCGGACCGGCACGACTATCCATTCCCAAAGACGCATCATATCCAACTATCCGAATTCATCAGCCTTACGCAACAACAGGAAACCACGAACAGTACACACCCCATGTGACAGACAGAATCTGATCGCCAGATATGGAGCCAGTATGCTTGTCCAATTTCCAAAAAAAGTTCGGTCATGCGCGCAGCCTTTATAGGCTTCTGATCTGAAAAAGCAATCCGCTCCATCTGCCATGAAAATCTGCCGCGTCCCACATCATAATCAATGTTTACGCAGCCGTTCCGGTTCCCATTGGACTTTTCCGCCCCCAGCGGATAAAGCTGGAGCTTCTATATTTTAGCCCTTTCTTTCGACCAGCCGCTCAAGAAACACCATGACATCCAGAACCGCAGGCATCTTGCCGATCCTCGCCCCTCTTTTGTTTGTTGTCCTCTGGTCAACCGGCTTTGTCGGCTCGCGCATGGGCGCGCCCTATTCCGAGCCCATGACATTCCTGTCTCTGCGCTTTGGTTCGGTCCTGCTGCTTTTGCTGGCGATTTCGCTCATCCAGCGCGCGCGCTGGCCCAATCCGCGCCAAGGCTTTCATGCCTTTGTGTCCGGTTTCCTGATTCATGGGGTTTATCTATCGGGCGTCTTCTGGGCGATTGATGATGGCATGCCTGCGGGCCTGTTCGCCTTGATGACCGGATTGCAGCCCGTATTAACGGCCTTTTTCGCCCATCTTGTTCTGAAAGAGCAGATCACCAAAAACCACGCCCTTGGCTTTGTCCTCGGGCTTATAGGCATCTCTATGGTGCTGCTTCCGCGTCTCAGCGGCGGGGCTTACTCTGTTACCCCGATGCAGATTCTCGTCTCCCTCGTGGCGGTCATAGCCATTTCCTTTGGCACGGTCTACCAGAAACGCTTTGCAGCCAATCTGGACATCCGCACAGCCACCATCTGGCAATATATCGCGGCAGTGCTTCTCTGTGGTGGCCTCAGTCTGCTAACGGAAAGCCAAACCATCATCTGGTCCGGCGAATTCGTCTTTGCGCTGGTTTGGCTTGTGCTGGTGCTGTCCATCGGAGCCATCTTCCTGCTGCTCTGGCTCATCGAGAAGGGGGCCGTGTCCAACACCGCATCGCTTTTTTATCTCGTACCCGCCGTGACCGCGACCATTTCCTTTCTGCTCTTTGGCGAGCCCATCACGCCCATGCAGGTGGCCGGCATGATCGTCACTGCCCTCGGCGTCATTCTGGCCAGCCGTAGCAAAGGCTGACAGCGACGGCCCGTCGGCCACCTCAAAGAGAGCGGAAAATTCTGCGACAAAAGTCGTGTGCACCGCAACATGTCATACGAACGTCTTTGATGCTTTACCCCTTTGGCTTATTGCAAATATAGCTCTCCCCCTTCAATGTGCACTGCAACATAAAAGCATTTGATCGCACCCGTCACCCTGCCCTACGCCGCCATCCGGCGGAAGAGACCATTGGCAGGCCAGACATTGCATCAGGGGGGAGAAACCATGTCTTTAACCATCGAGACCCAGCCGATCGCCATTCCTGACACTTTGATGTCCGACATGGACGCAGCGGTCGCTACCTGCGAAAGCCTGCTCAAGGGCCTTGTCGATATCGTCTATGAAAAGGTGGCCGAGGATGGCCGCGTCAAGTCTGGCAAAGTGGAAGCAGAACAGCGCCTCACCCACGGCCTTGCATGGTTTGCCACCTATGTGGAAGCGCTCAAGGAAATGCGCGGCTATAGCAAGACCATGAGTAGTGAAGGGCGTTATGGCGAGATGGAATCGCTGGTCACCCGCCTTGCCTTTGCTGAATATCTGGCACAGATTTTTGGCGGTATTCCCATGACGCAGGGCGAAATCGTGCGCCTTGCTGATTTTGGCGTGTCTGCCGAGACCATCGCGGCTGCCCAGAGCCCGGAAGTGGCCCGCCTCATGGCCGAAGGCAACACCAAGGAAATCCGCACCCGTCTTGTCGCCCTCATGGAAGCGGCAGAAGGCTCCGCCTCCTTTGGCGATGCGGGCCTTGACGAAACCATGGAAGCCTTCCGCGATGAAATGAACCGCTTTGCCGAAAGCGAAGTCACCCCCAATGCCCATGAGTGGCATCTCAAAGATGCCTATATCCCGATGAAAATCATCGAGCAAATGGCCGAAATGGGTGTCTTTGGCCTGACCATTCCGGAAGACTATGGCGGATTGGGTCTCGGCAAGGAAAGCATGTGCGTGGTCTCCGAAGCCCTTTCGCGTGCCTTCATCGGCGTGGGCTCACTCGGCACCCGCTCCGAGATTGCCGCCGAACTGATCCTGTGCGGCGGGACGGAAGAGCAGAAGGAAAAATGGCTGCCGATGATCGCCTCTGGCGAGATCCTGCCCACCGCTGTTTTCACCGAACCGAACACCGGCTCCGACCTTGCCAGCCTGAAGACTCGCGCCACGCTGGACGGGGACACCTACAAGGTGACCGGCAACAAGACATGGATCACTCACCCGGTGCGCGCTGACCTGATGACCCTGATGGTCCGGACCAACCCAGCCGAAGCCGGCTACAAGGGCCTGTCTATGCTGCTGGCAGAAAAACCGCGCGGTGATGATGACAATCCCTTCCCTGCGCAAGGCATGGATGGCGGCGAAATCGAAGTACTCGGCTATCGCGGCATGAAGGAATATGACATTGCCTTCGACAATTTCGAAGTCAGCAAGGACAATCTGCTGGGCGGAGAAGAAGGGCAAGGTTTCAAGCAATTGATGCAGACCTTCGAGGCAGCCCGCATCCAGACAGCTGCCCGCGCCATTGGCGTGGCCCAGAATGCTCTGGATCTTGGCCTTCGATACGCGCAAGAGCGGGTGCAGTTCGGCAAATCGCTGATCAACTTCCCACGTGTCATCGACAAGCTGGCCATGATGGCCGCAGAAATCATGGTGGCCCGTCAGCTCACCTATTACTCAGCCCGTCAGAAGGACCATGACAAGCGCTGCGATCTGGAGGCAGGCATGGCCAAGCTGCTTGGCGCTCGCGTCGCTTGGGCCGCAGCTGACAATGCCTTGCAGATCCACGGCGGCAACGGCTTCGCTCTGGAATATGCCATCTCCCGAGTCTTGTGCGACGCCCGCGTGCTCAATATTTTCGAAGGAGCAGGCGAAATCCAAGCACAGGTGATTGCACGCCGCCTTCTGGACACGCGCAGTTAGGCCAGCATTCCAGCTGAGCAAACGCCACATCCAGCATCACGAGGGGGAGGCCCACGCCTCCCCTTAGTGTATTTTGCCAATTGCCATTCCTTCCGAAATGAGGCTTTTTCACACCTCTGTCATGCCCCTGCCATCAATCAGGGAAAAGCTCTTGATCCGATGCGCTCAGGCGCGTTTAACTCAAAATGCTGAAGCGGAAGGAAAAGATAATGCGCTTGCGTGGAATAAATCATGTAGAATTTTCAGTGCTCGATTACGACAAATCGATCGCCTTTTACGACCAGATGTTCGGCTGGCTCGGCTACAAGAGTTTCTGGACGCTGGATGTGGGCTACCGCTCCACCTATTACATGGCCCGCTTCCCCATGCCGCACAGCTATATCGGCATTCAGCCCGCCAAGAGCGGAGAAAAATTCGACTTTCCGGCCCGTCCTGTCGGTGTGCATCACATCGCGCTCTGGGCCAAAAACCGCAAGGAAGTGGATGCCTTCCACAAAGAGTTTCTCATGCCCAACCACGTGCCGGTGACAGAAACACCTGCTGAATATCCTCTCTATGCGCCGGGCTATTATGCCACCTTCTTTGACGATCCAATCAATGGCATCCATTGGGAACTGGCCCACATCCCGCGCTTGCCCTCGCTTGGGGCCATCCGCAATTGGCGCAAGGCCATGAAGGATGAAGAAGCAAGACATCCCGAATGGAAGCACCCTTTTTCAAAGGAATCCGAGCGTTCCTTACCGCCTCGCAAGCGTTAAGCGCGCTGCCCTCCCCAGGCTTTGAAGACATTTCCCGAAAGACATCATGACCCAGCGTTCCATCCTTATTACCGGCTGTTCCTCAGGCATTGGTCGCCACTGCGCGCTGCAACTCCACAAAGAGGGCTGGCAGGTTTTTGCCACCGCCCGCAAGATCGAAGACATAGAAGCCCTCAAGAATGAGGGGGTCACGGCCATTTACATGGATTACACGGACCACCAGTCGATCAAGGCCTGTGTGGAAGCGGTGTTGAACCATACCGGCGGCCAGCTTGATGCCCTCTTCAACAATGGTGCCTATGGGCAGGCCGGCGCGGTGGAAGACCTCAAGACCGATGTGCTGCGCACCCAGTTCGAGGCCAACCTGTTTGGCTGGCACGAGCTGACCCGCCAGATCATTCCCGTCATGCGACGTCAGGGATATGGCCGGATCATCCATTGCTCCTCGGTTCTGGCGCTTACAGGCCTTGCGTTCCGCGGCGCCTATGTGGCTTCGAAATATGCCCTTGAAGGCCTAACGGACACCATGCGCATCGAGATGCACGGCAGTAACATTTCCATTTCGATGATCCAGCCTGGCCCAATCACCAGTCAGTTTCGCGAAAATGCCCGCCTGAATTTCATCTCAACGGTGGATACAGAAAAATCTGTCTATAGCGAGCGCTACAAGCATCGTCTCAAGGCCATGGAATCCGATGCGCCGGGCAAGTTCGAGTTGCCGCCCGAAGCGGTTTACAAAAAGCTGCACCACGCCCTTCATGCCCGCAATCCGAAACCACGCTATATGGTGACGGTGCCAACCTACATCATGAATGTTTTGCGTCGCTTTCTGCCCACCAGAGCGCTTGATGCCTTTTTGCGGGCCTATGGGGATTGACCCCGCCCAACCAAAGTTCAGTAACGGGCATCTTTCATGCGGTTATGCCCCCCTGCTAGACTGCGCCGACAAGCCCTTGCGAGTGCGCCTCTTTTCCAGAGAGATCAAAAGAAAGGCCGCAATCAACGAAAAGGGCGCCGAGGCAGCATCCAGCAAGAATGAAGAAACGCGCATGTTGCTTAACCCCAGATCAGGAGTGCAGCATGTCTTCGATTCTTTCCGCTCTCATTCCCGTCGCTCTGCTCGCCGTTGCGCTCATTCTGGTTGTCGGCCTCGTCAACATGATGCGTGGCAGCAATCCCAACCGGTCGCAAAGATTGATGCGCTGGCGCGTTCTGTTGCAATTGTTGGCGATCGTCATCGTCATGGCGAGTTTATATTTCCTGCAATAGGAGCCGGACGCGCAAGGGCTGGCCCTGTGACCAAAACAACACGCCAGCATGAAGATGCCAGCTGGTACATAAAAATTTCCCGATTTCGGGTGACATCCACCGCTTGCTTGGGCTAAAGATAGGGAAACAATAGCTTTGCCTTGGACGATTAGCATGAAACATGCCGCTCTTATTTCAGCACTAATGCTCACCTGTGCCGCTGGTGCAGCCAACGCAGCCGATTATGCCGCACCCGGCGAAATGGGTTTTCTCAGCGAACTGCGCATGGGCGTCATGGCGCATGACGTAACCCGTCGCGAGGATGGTACGGTTGATCTGCAGGCCGAAGTTCTTTTCAATGCCTTTGGCACACCATCAGAAAACGCCTCTGTCTGGGAGCGTTTCCTGACACCACGCCCTCATATCGGTGCTTCCCTCAACACAGATGGCAAGACTTCTTACGGCTATGCAGGCTTTAGCTGGCTGTTCCCGGTCTACGGCCCTGTATTCGTTGAAGGCAGCTTCGGCGGCATGGTTCATGATGGTAAACTGAGCAACACAGACCCTGACCGCGAGCCTCTGGGCACCCGTGCTCTGTTCCACGAATCAGCCTCCATCGGTCTTGACTATGAGCGCATCCGCGTGATGCTCACCGTTGAGCACAGCTCCAATGCCGGTCTTGGCAACTGGAACCACGGCCTGACCAATGTCGGCGCACGCGTCGGATACAAATTCTGATAAGCCTGTGGCCTGAAACAACGGCCGCTTGAAGCAAGAGAAGGGCAATCCGTCACCTTGCTTCTGATCAGGAACCATTTAAAGTGCGCCTGACATTGCATCAGGCGCATTTTTTGTATGTGCCGGCATGATCGATCAGGTGACCTTTATTCTTTAACGGCGCAGCTCGTGACAGCGCCGCAATCCCATAGCCAAAAACGGAAAGATCTTCGATGGTTCGTCTCAACAAAATCTACACGCGTACAGGTGACAAGGGAACAACCATGCTGGGCACTGGCGAGCGCCGCCCCAAGCACGATTTGCGCGTTGAAGCCTACGGAACAGTTGACGAAACAAACTCGATTGTTGGCCTCGCAAGGCTGGAAACGACAGACAGCCCGGAACTGGATCTCATGCTTTCCCAGATCCAGAACGACCTGTTTGATCTGGGTGCCGATCTGTGCACGCCAGACAGTGGCGAAAAGCTCGATTATGAACCGCTGCGCATCATTGCCAGTCAGGTCGAGCGCCTTGAAAAGCAGATTGACCAATTGAATGCGGATCTGAAGCCCTTGAAGAGCTTCATTCTGCCCGGCGGCGCCAGAGCATCGGCCTATCTGCACTATGCCCGCACGGTTTCGCGCCGCGCCGAGCGTCTGGTAACAGCCCTTGCCGCAGAGGAAAACGAACCCGTATCCGCTGAGGCCATTCAATATCTTAACCGGCTTTCCGACTTCTTCTTCGTTGCGGCTCGTTGGGCCAATGACAAGGGCACCGCAGATGTTCTCTGGGTTCCCGGCCAGAATCGCTAAGAGACCAGAGCTGAGCCTGAGCGCGATGCGACAGATCAGAAGGCCAACGGAGACACGCCGAGCATGTTCATACCCTTGCATGACAGGAATGCCCTTCACTATGTCCGCTGGCAATATGTCACGCTCGGCCTCATCCTTGCCAATTGTCTGGTTTTCCTGATCAGCGGCGGCCCGGGTGACGGACAAACCCTACAAAGATTTGCCGTATCCTATGGTCTCATTCCGGGCAGCCTGATTTGGCAATCTGCAGACCTGCTCGGGCCAACCTCTGGCATGCATTGGAGCACCTTCATCTCCTATGCGTTTCTGCATGGTGGCTGGATGCATCTCATCGGCAACATGGCCTTTCTCTGGGTCTTTGGTGACAATATCGAAGACGCGATGGGGCATATCCGCTTTCTCGTCTTCTATTGCCTTTGCGCTGCGGGAGCGGCCCTTCTGCATGCGCTGGCAAACTGGGGCTCGCCAGTGCCGCTCATCGGAGCTTCGGGCGCAACAGCCGGTATCATCTCTGCCTATCTATTGTTGCATCCTGATGTCCGCGTCTGGATTTTGATCCTTGGACGCATACCCCTTCCAATTCCCGCCATTTACTGCCTTGGTGCCTGGCTCGGGCTGCAACTTTTCAACTCCCTGACCAGCACGGAGGCCACTGTCGCATGGTGGGCGCATGTGGGTGGAGCAATCACGGGAGCCATTCTTATCCCCTTTATGAAGCGAAAATCGGTTCCCCTGTTCCAACGCGCTACGTGAAACTACCCAAAGGTTTAAGGGCCATGACAGAAACTCATGCGTCTC
This sequence comes from uncultured Cohaesibacter sp., assembly GCF_963678225.1. Lineage (NCBI taxonomy): Bacteria > Pseudomonadati > Pseudomonadota > Alphaproteobacteria > Hyphomicrobiales > Cohaesibacteraceae > Cohaesibacter > uncultured Cohaesibacter sp. The sequence continues at coordinate 435,658 of NZ_OY782764.1, forward strand.
AGACTGACGGATTGTTGACAGGCCCAAAAGCTGCCATTACCGTCCTCCCCGATCAGGAACAAAACAATGAAGCCGCTGATATTGGATGGTCTTTTCCAAATGATGTCAGCCAAATAATATCTGTGATCATATTTCTGAAATCCCAAGACATCAGAAATTGATCTCGTGGGCCTCAAACAGCAGGGACGGCACAGCGGAGCATAAAGACTCCAGGCGCTCGCAGCGAGCCAAAGCCAGTTCTCTTGCATAACGCTCAAGTCAATTGAGCCGGCCTGATGCCGGTTCACATGGGAGAATTAATCCATGAAGATCCTTGTACCCGTCAAACGGGTTGTCGATTACAACGTCAAAATCCGCGTCAAGGCCGATGGCACTGGTGTTGATCTGGCCAATGTCAAAATGTCCATGAACCCGTTTGATGAAATTGCGGTAGAGGAAGCCGTGCGCCTGAAAGAAGCCGGCGTGGCCAGCGAGATTGTTGTTGTCTCCATTGGCGTTCAGCAGGCGCAGGAAACCCTGCGCACCGGTCTGGCCATGGGCGCCGACCGAGCCATCCTTATCAAGACAGACGCCCCCGTCGAACCACTGGGCGTCGCCAAGCTCCTCAAAGCCGTTGTTGAAGAAGAACAGCCCGGCATGGTCATCGTGGGCAAACAGGCCATTGACGATGATGCAAACCAGACCGGCCAGATGCTGTCGGCGCTTCTTGGCTGGGGCCAAGGTGCTTTTGCTTCGGGCATCAAGGTTGAAGGCGATGTTGCCAGCGTGACGCGCGAAATCGATGGCGGCCTGCAGAATGTCACGATCAAGCTGCCTGCCGTGATGACCGCTGACCTGCGCCTCAACGAGCCACGCTATGCGTCTCTGCCCAACATCATGAAGGCCAAGAAAAAGCCGCTCGACACGAAGGAAGCCGCAGACTATGGCGTTGACATTGCGCCGCGCCTTGAAGTGCTCTCAACCGCAGAGCCGGAAGCCCGCAAGGCAGGCATCAAGGTTGAAAGCGTGGCCGAACTGGTCGACAAACTGAAAAACGAAGCCAGCGTGCTTTAAGGCAAAGCGAGGAGATAGATTATGACAACCCTTCTGATTGCCGAACATAACAACACGGCTTTGAATGACGCCACTGCAAAGGCCCTGAGCGCAGCGCTCGAGCTGGGTGGTGACGTGGACATCCTGATCGCTGGCAAGGATTGCGCAGCTGCTGCCGAAGAAGCAGCCAAACTGAGCGGAGCGGCCAAAATTCTGGTTGCTGAAAGCGATGCTCTTGGCCACCATATTGCAGAAGCCCTGTCTGCTCAGGTCGTTGCCATGGCAGACGCATATGATGCAATTGTGGCTCCGGCCACTTCCGTGGGCAAGAACTTCATGCCGCGTGTCGCCGCTCTGCTCGACGTCATGCAGTTGTCCGAAGTCACCAAGATTGTCTCGGCCGACACCTTCGAGCGCCCGACCTATGCTGGCAATGCCATCCAGACCGTCAAAAGCGCCGACAACAAGAAGGTCATGACGGTGCGCACCGCCAATTTTGCAGCCGCGGCATCCGAGGGCTCTGCCCCGATCGAAAATGTTGCTGCAGCTGACGCGCCCGACACCACAACCTTCGTGAGCGAAGAGCTTTCCACATCGGATCGTCCCGAACTTGCAAGCGCCCGCGCCATCATCGCCGGGGGCCGTGGTCTGGCATCTGAAGAACAGTTCAACGGACTTCTGACCCCGATTGCCGACAAGCTAGGCGCAGCCATTGGTGCTTCACGCGCAGCTGTTGATGCTGGTTACGCACCGAACGACCTGCAGGTCGGCCAGACCGGCAAGGTGGTCGCTCCCGAGCTGTATATCGCAGCAGGTATCTCCGGTGCCATCCAGCATCTGGCAGGCATGAAAGACTCCAAGGTCATTGTTGCCATCAACAAGGATGAAGAAGCACCTATCTTCCAAGTTGCCGATTACGGCATCGTGGGTGATCTGTTCGACATTCTGCCAGAGCTTGAAAAAGCCCTCTGATCTTGCGCCGAATGGCCGCTCAGATCCGGTGAAGCCGGTCAGGTGACGAAGCGGAACAAACCATTCCATTCATCCCGCGCTCCTCTTGGAGCGCGGGATTTTTCATATCTGGCCTCACGGGACTGGCAAATTATCCCCATTGTTTCGCGTAACTATCAGACTTTGATCGTAGTTTTGTCGAGCAAAGGCGCTTGGCACTTGCTGCACACATTCCATGCATTCATTTGCATTTGCGAAGCAATGCACAATCTGCCAAACTTGCCCGACCATCTGGAGGCCATGCCCTGGGCATCTTCCAGCCGCCGGGACAACGAGCAGAGAACCAGACCAGAGCAATCGGTGAGCAGTGAAATGTCTGAAATCAAGAAAGTTGGGATCATTGGAGCCGGACAAATGGGCAGCGGCATTGCGCATGTCTGCGGTCTATCCGGTTATGATGTGCTTCTAAATGACATCAATCAGGAAAGACTCGACGAGGCCATCGCCGAAATCACCAGCAATCTGGACCGGCAGGTCACCAAGGGGCGCATTTCGGATGGGCAGAAGCTGGCAGCGTTGGCCAAGATCACGACGACATTGGACCTGCAGACCATGGCTGACGTAGATCTGGTTATCGAGGCTGTCACTGAGCATGAAGAAACAAAGCGCAAGGTTCTTGCCTCCATCACGCCATTCCTCAAGCCCGAAGCCCTGATTGCGTCGAACAGCTCGTCCTATTCCATCACCCGCCTTGCGGCAGCCACCGACAGGGCAGAACAGTTTATCGGCATGCATTTCATGCGCCCCGTGCCTGTCATGAAGTTGATCGAACTTGTGCGCGGCATAGCGACCGACGAGGCGACCTTCAAAACTTCGGAAAAATTCGTTGAGAGTCTGGGCAAGACCGTTGCCGTCTCGGAAGATTTCCCCGCCTTCATCGTCAACCGCATCCTGCTTCCCATGATCAATGAAGCCATCTACACCCTGTATGAAGGGGTCGGCACAGTGGACGCCATCGATACCGCCATGCGGCTGGGAGCCAATCACCCGATGGGGCCACTGGAATTGGCCGACTTTATTGGTCTGGATACCTGCCTGTCCGTCATGCAGGTGCTTTATGATGGATTGGCGGACAGCAAATATCGCCCCTGCCCGCTGCTGGTCAAATATGTCGAAGCCGGCTGGCTGGGGCGCAAAACACAGCGCGGCTTCTATGACTATCGCAGCGAGATACCGATTCCGACGCGCTAAGCTTTGCCCGAGCGATCAGGTATCCCCCGTCAAACATCACGCCAGCCCAGCATCTGGGCTGGCTTTTCTGTACAGAAATACAGAAAAACACAGAAAACTATTTAAACACACTTTAACACAGTCTTAAGAGAGCTACCGGACAATTGGGGTAAGGCAAACCATGAAGCAGGAGTAACCCCCAAAGGAGAATACTCGATGTCCAGCGTAGCTTCGTCCGGTGCGGCAATCGCCTACACCAACGCAGCCCAGTCAAGCATGGATCTGGGTTCGACCCTAATAAAGATGGCGCATAACGCCGATATGAACATGGCCAACACCCTTGATGCCCTCGTCCAAAAGGGCATGCAGAATAGCGGCTCGCCCCCCCAAGGCATGGGCCAGGCAGTCAATATCAAGGCATAAGGTCGCTCAAACGCGCCCAAACAAAAAGCCGCGCAGCCCTTTTCAACAGCCTGCGCGCTAAAACCTGCGCTCCGAACCGGGCGCGGGATCGCTCTTGTGTGCGGCTTCTCCCCCAGTGCCCAGCCCCAGTTCCCTAAGTCCTCCCGGTCCTTCTATTCCGATTCTACAATCGTCTTGACCAAATCCTGCGCTTCCGCTGATGCCCAGGCTGCAGGGCCTGCCATATGCGCCAGCGAGCAGCCATCCTTGTTGATGATCAGCGTTGAGGGCATACCAAACGCCATGCCCTTTGAGCGCAGGGCCGGAAACATTCCCATTTTCTCATCATAATAAAGCGTCAGATGCTCAATGCCTATCTCATCGAAAAAGGCACGGGGCTTGTCTGGCGATTTGCGATCAAGGCTTACCGTGACCACTTCAAAGTCATCCCCCCCGAGCGCAGCCTGTAGCCCATCAAGATCAGGCATCTCGTGACGACAGGGTGCGCACCAGGTCGCCCACAAATTGAGAAGCACCGTCTTGCCCTTGAAATCGGCAAGAGAAACAGCGCTGCCATCCTCGCGCTTGAACGCAAGTCCTGAGAAATCCACCGGATGCCCGCTGGTCTGGAGCGCCGCAATCGGCCCCTTGATCATGGGATCGATGGCGCCAATCTGCTGCTTGGCAGCAGGGCAGCTTTCTTGCGCGGAAACGGAGGGAGCCGCGATGGCAACAGCGCCGGAAAGGGCCATCAGAAAAAGCAGGCCAGCACGCAAGGGCCGGAATTTTTGAGCAAATGAAAACATTTCTGTTTCCCCTTCTTCAATCAAGACCCCCGCCGAAGACGGGAAATCATCACAATGAGCCACAAGTGAACGATCTTTCCTCAGTATTGGCGCTGACAGTCCCATTTTGTTATGGCATAAAGCAACACGACTTACCGATCTGATCAATGGAATAAGCATCATGAGTAATAAAATGTGGGGCGGCCGCTTCTCCGAAGGTCCGGACGCCATTATGGAAGAAATCAATGCTTCCATCGATTTCGATAAAAAACTCTACTCCCAGGACATTGCCGGATCCAAAGCGCATGTGCGCATGTTGGCCAAGCAGGAAATCGTGCCTGCCGATGATGCCAAAGCCATTGAACAAGGTCTAGACACAATCGCTGGAGAAATTGAGGCAGGGGACTTCACTTTTTCGCGCGCGCTGGAAGACATTCACATGAATGTGGAAAGCCGCCTTTCAGACCTCATCGGCCCCAATGCCGGACGGCTCCATACAGCCCGCTCGCGCAATGATCAGGTAGCCACCGACTTCCGCCTATGGGTACGCGACACGCTCGACACCCTTGATGGCCAGCTGCTCGAGCTACAAAGCACTTTCGCAAGCAAGGCGGAAGAGTTTGCCAATGCCGTCATGCCAGGCTTCACCCATCTTCAAAGCGCCCAGCCAGTAACCTTCGGCCACCATATGATGGCCTATGTGGAAATGCTCTCCCGCGACCGGGGCCGGGTGCAGGATGCCCGCAAGCGCATGAATGAATGCCCTCTGGGCTCTGCTGCGCTGGCTGGCACCTCCTTCCCGATCGATCGCCACATGACGGCAGAAGCCCTTGGCTTTGACCGCCCGACGGCCAACTCTCTGGACGGGGTTTCTGATCGTGATTTTGCTCTTGAAGCACTGTCTGCCGCCTCCATCTGCGCCATGCATCTTTCGCGCTTTGCCGAAGAGCTGGTCATCTGGTCATCCGCCCAGTTCCGCTTCGTGAAGCTTTCGGACAAATTCTCCACCGGCTCTTCCATCATGCCACAAAAGCGCAATCCCGACGCAGCCGAGCTGGTCCGCGCCAAATCCGGCCGCATCATCGGTGCGCTCAATGCCCTGTTGATCGTCATGAAGGGCCTGCCGCTTGCCTATTCCAAGGACATGCAGGAAGACAAGGAGCAGGTCTTCGACGCCTTGCAGAATCTGTCCCTGTGTGTCGCAGCCATGACCGGCATGGTAGCGGATCTGGAACCCAATGTGAAAGAGCTGAAAAAGGCCGCTGGCTCTGGCTATTCCACAGCCACGGATCTGGCCGACTGGCTCGTACGGACACTGGGCATGCCCTTCCGCAACGCCCATCATGTCACCGGCAGCCTTGTTGCCATGGCCGCCGAGCGCAATATCGAGCTGCACAAGCTTAGCCTTGAAGACATGCAGACGGTCGAACCAACCATTACCGAAGATGTTTTCTCGGTGCTCTCGGTCGACAAATCCGTCCGCAGTCGCGTCTCTTTTGGGGGCACCGCCCCAGCCAATGTCAAAAAACAGGCAAAAAGCTGGCTGAAAAAGCTTGAAAAAGAAAAAGCAGCCAAGCAATAGTCAACAAGAACAAACAGGCCGGAGCCAACAAAGCCCGGCCTCGTTCATGGTGCGCTTACCTCCGTCACCATCCAGACCATGCGAAGAAAAAGGGATATCAAGCGATGGCTCATGGCATTTTTTCAAAGTCCGTCGTCAAAACCGCCGCAACCGGCCTCATCGCATTGGGCATGGTGGCCAGCCTAGCCGCCTGCGGTGTGCGCGGACCACTGCAGGCCCCGTCAGCCAACACCAATGCGCAAAGCACCATCAAGGATCCGGTGGCAAGCGAAGGAGCCGTTGACGAGCAAGAGCCTCAGGCCACCCCGACGAAGACGGCCAATGACGACTTCTTCCTCGACCCTCTGCTCTAGCGCCAAGCTCACGGTACTGCCCTCCGGTGCCCGGAATCGAAACTATGCCCCGCTCGTCTGCCGTGCAAAAGCGCGTGCTTTCGACTGAAGTGACCAAAGAAAAGAGATAGCCATGCACCATTTCGATTATATCGACGGCGTCATGCATGCTGAAGGCGTTTCCATTCCGGACATCGCCGAGCAAGTCGGCACCCCTTTCTATGTCTATTCCACCGCGACGCTCGAACGCCATTACAAGGTATTTTCCGAGGCTTTTGGTGATGTGGACTCCATGCTCTGCTACGCCATGAAGGCCAACTCCAATCAGGCCGTGCTGAAGGTACTCGCACGCCTTGGTGCTGGCGCCGACGTTGTCTCTGAGGGGGAAATGCGGCGCGCTCTGGCAGCAGGCATTCCCGCTTCCAAAATCCTCTTCTCCGGCGTAGGTAAAACCCGCCGCGAGCTGACCTTTGCGCTGGAACAGGACATTCTCTGCTTCAATGTCGAATCCGAACCAGAGCTTGAGCATTTGAGCAAGATCGCAGCAGAGCTTGGCAAAGAGGCTCGCATTTCCTTGCGGATCAATCCAGATGTGGATGCAAAGACCCACGCCAAGATCGCGACCGGCAAATCGGAAAACAAATTCGGCATTCCCTGGAAGCGCGCCCGCGAGGTGTATCAACGCGCCAACTGCCTGCCCGGCATCAAGGTCACCGGCATCGACATGCATATCGGTAGCCAGATCACCCATCTGGAACCCTTTGATTCTGCATTCGAGCGCCTTGAGGAACTGGTCAAGCAGCTGCGCAGCGACGGCATCGAGATCGATCATGTGGATCTGGGTGGCGGTCTGGGCATACCCTACCAGAACACCCAGTCGCCACCGCCTCTGCCGCGCGACTATGCCGAAACGGTCAAGAAGCATGTCAAGGATCTCGACTGCAAGGTCTATTTCGAACCCGGTCGCCTCATCGCAGGCAACGCGGGCGTGTTGATCACCCAGGTCATTTATCGCAAGGAAGGGGAAGGCAAAACCTTCGTCATCGTAGATGGTGCCATGAATGATCTCATCCGGCCCACGCTCTATGAAGCATGGCACGAGGCCAAACCCGTAACCGAACCATCCTACGACACCCCAGTCTCGAATGTGGACATTGTAGGACCCGTTTGTGAAACAGGAGATTTCCTGGCGCAGGATCGCCCCCTGCCTCATATGGATTCAGGCGATCTGGTGGCTATCATGTCAGCGGGAGCTTATGGCGCGGTGCAGGCCTGCACTTATAACAGCCGCCTGCTGGTGCCCGAAGTGCTGGTCAGTGGCGACAAGTGGCATGTCATCCGAGAACGCAAGAGCTATGACGCATTGCTCGCGCTGGACAGTGTGCCAGACTGGCTGGAAGAATAGTCCGACCGATAGCTGAATGTAAAAAGGGATGGCAAATGCCATCCCTTTTTTTAAACGCTTGTCATAAGCTCCAGGCGGAAACCATCTTATCCATACATCGCACGCGACATGGAAACCGGACCAAGAGACGCCTCTCCAGACAGAGCCTCTCTTACGGCACGGCGAATTTCTGCCAGAGAAAAGGGTTTTGACACCACATCATGCACAATAGCAGCGAGGCTATCACAGCGCTCGCGCTGATCGGCAAATCCGGTCATCATAAGGATGGTCATTTCCGGCCAGCTGGTTGCGGCAGACTTGGCCAGTTCAATGCCATCCATTTCGGGCATCTTGATATCAGTCAGAAGCAGATCGAATGACCCTCCATGCTCAGCAAGAAGGTCCATAGCATCTGTTCCGTCTTCAGCGGTTTTGACGTCATGCCCGTCCATCATCAATGCCCGCTGCACAAACATGCGAACCCCGTCGTCATCTTCGGTAAGAAGAATTCGGGCCATAACCTTACCCCCAAAATACTCTTTTTAGTCACACCAAGATCTTTTGCCGATCTTGCTCGCCTATTTGACAGCCAAAAGGTTTACCAAAAGCGAAAACGGGACGGAAAAATTGAAGCACCGGCATGTTTACACATAAGGAAAAGCGCAGATCCAACCACTCGGTTCGACCTGCGCTCTTGCTCTCAATCACATTCAGTTATCTGATTTTATTAATTATTTTCTTCCAGATAGCCAACAAAAGGCACTTCGCGGTATGAGTGTGCCTTGTCCATTCCGTAGCCGACAACAAATTTGTCAGGGCATTCAAAACCGACATATTCCGCATTAAGATCGACGATCCTTTTACCCGGCTTATCGAGCAAAACTGCAATGTCTGCGCGATTGGCGCCCCGTTCCTGCAAGAGGTTCTTCGCATAGGCCAGAGTGCGCCCGGATTCCAGAATATCATCGATCAAAAGCACATCGCGATCCTTCACAATGACCTCGATGTCACGCACAACCTTCACATTGCCCGAAGATTTGGTGCCAGACCCGTAGCTGGAGAGCGACATGAATTCCACTTCCAGCGGAACGCCGGCGCGGTACAGAGAGCGCAACAGATCTGCTGCGAACACGAAGCTTCCCTTGAGGACCGCAATAACGAGCAGATTTTTATATCCAGCCTCTGCGATGGCGTTTGCCAGTTCCTGATTTCGGCTGGCGAGTGTCGCCTCGTCATAGAGGACTTCAATGGTATCTGTCATGAATTTTTCCGGCTTCCCTTCAGACGCAGACTCTGTCAGATGGCCTGGCCTTTGATGATCTATTCGTTGAACACGCGCATCGAGAGATATCGTGCTTGCGCGGGCGCAGCAATCGACGTCTCGATCAGTTTGCGCTCACCCGGCCCGAGGCCCACATGGTCCGGTCCGATGGTCCATGAATAAAGCTCAAGACGCTCCTTGCCAAGGACGGAAAACTCCACAGAGGGAAGAATCACAGGTTCAGTGCCCGGATTGACCAGTTCCGTCTCGATAGCAAGCACTGGTGACCCGCTTTTCTGCTCAAGGCGCACATCAACCATCTCGATATCGACACCGACCACATTCACATTCATTCCAAACATGGAATAAAGAGAGGCAAGGTCCGGAATGCGTTTCACCCAAAATTGAGGCGCCATGAACAGAGCCCCCAACAAAATCATCGTGGTTGCAAGAGCAGCGCCACCCAGCACCCACTCCCTCTTCACGGAACGGTTGACCCCGGCTCCCCCCTTTTGTTTTTTGTTTTTCGCCTTTCGACGTCGGCGGCGTGCCCGGGCTTCTGTTCCGCCGCGCGCGACTTTCTTTTGCGCTTCAAAAGCAGCGGCATCCAGAAGATCGACCACAGGAGGCTGGAAGTCGTCCCCGCCGTCCCCCTTCACCACAAAGGGCTTTGAAGCCCCATCATCAGAAGTGGCGTCGTCCGACCCGGCCTCAGGCTCTCCTGCGGACGAAGCCTCGGCTTTCTGAGCTTTTTCCGCCTTGCCAGCAGGCTCATCAAACAGGGAATCGATATCGTCCTGGCTCTGCTCCTCGCCCCCTGAGGGGCTATCGAACAGGGCGTCGATATCATCCTGACTTTGCTCTTCACCGCCGGAAGGGCTGTCAAACAGCGCGTCGATATCGTCCTGACTTTGCTCTTCACCGCCGGAAGGGCTGTCAAACAGCGCGTCGATATCATCCTGGCTTTGTTCCTCGCCACCAGACGGGCTGTCAAACAGAGCATCGATATCGTCCTGACTTTGCTCTTCACCACCTGAGGGGCTGTCGAACAACGCGTCAATATCATCCTGACTTTGCTCTTTGCCGGCGGAGGGGCTGTCGAACAACGCGTCAATATCGTCCTGACTTTGTTCCTTTCCTGCATCTGGCTGCGGCTCGGGCTCTTTTGCCGCTGGCTTTGGGGCTGGTTTGAGGTCAGGTGCCTTTTCAGGCTTCGGTTCAGGGGTCTGTTCCGCATGCCAAGTTTCCCCGCAACTGGAACAACGCACGGACCGCCCTTCAGCGCCGATATAATCATCGGGGACCTGATAGCTTGTCGCACAATTTGGGCAGGTTATCTTCATCGGTGCTTCAACACTGCAAAGGAATGGGTATAAGCGGCTCCCCGCCTTTTGACGCCCACATTCTAGACAAAGCATTGAAAGGAGGCGAATCATCCACAACATAGGATATCAGCCATTAAGGCTTTGCCAAGCCCCGCTCAAAGATCAATGATTGTGTATAGTTATCGGGTGAATCGGGACACCAAATCATGCAAGCTGCCATCAAACGACCAGAAGGAAGATCATATTGATTCGCTTTGAGAATGTTGGCCTGCGCTATGGAATGGGACAGGAAGTGCTGCGCGATGTGTCTTTTCACATCCCACAGAACTCTTTTCAGTTTCTTTCCGGCCCCTCGGGGGCTGGCAAGACATCCCTGCTCAAACTGATGTTCCTTTCACTCAAGCCCAACCGCGGCCTGATCAAGATCTTCGGTCGCGATACCGCTCGTCTTGACCATGACGAACTGGCCAAGCTGCGCCGACAGATCGGCTTTGTCTTTCAGGAATTCCGCCTGCTCAACCATCTGACAACCTTCGAAAATGTCGCTCTGCCATTACGGGTCAAGGGCATGTCTGAGAGTGCCTATAGAACCGATGTGGCCGAATTGCTGGAATGGGTCGGTCTTGGCCACCGTATGCATGTCTATCCGCCTGTGATGTCTGGCGGGGAAAAGCAGCGTGCAGCGATTGCGCGCGCCCTCATCTCCCGCCCCAAGCTTCTGCTGGCAGACGAGCCGACCGGTAACGTTGACCCGATTCTTGCCCGCCGCCTTCTGCGCCTGTTTGTTGAATTGCACAGATCAGGCACCTCCATTGTCATCGCAACGCACGACACCAGCCTGATGGATCAGATCGAGGCGCGCCGCATTGTGCTGAACGATGGAACTCTCTACATTTACGATTAAGAGAGGAGAGCCCTATGGCCAGACGCCCCACCGATAGAGACGGACAAGACAGAACGCACGCCCCGATGCCGTCCAGCACGCCACGCGTCGGCCCCAATCTTGGCCCCAAGCCGGGCCCTGACGGCAAGGAAGCTTTCGAGCCGCACGCCAGCACAAGACAGTCGGCAGGCCCCAATGAGCTGCCTTCCCTGACCAAGGGGAAGAATCCGCTCTCCAAACCGGGCAAGGTGCGCAAGAAAAGCTCCAGAATGCGCCAGCTGCGTCAGATGAAGCCCAAGCGCTTTACCCAGCAGATCCCCTTCTCGGACAAGAAGCCCGGCCCGATTGTGCCCAAAGGAACCATCGCGGGCCACGCGCTCGTACTGGTGATCGCCATCATGAGCTTTCTTGCCGCACTCACTGTCGCAGCCGTGACCATCATTTCCGATGCCACGCGGGACTGGCAATCTGACATCAGCCGCGGCGCAACCATCCAGATCAGACAGCTGGAGGGCGTCGAGATGGAAGGGGAATTGGCCAAGGCCATCAATATTGCGCGCCAGACTCCGGGCATCACAAGCGCCACGGCCCTCACCTCGGACGAATCCAATTCGCTGCTTGAGCCATGGCTGGGGTTGGATATCACCTTTGATGATCTGCCAATTCCACGTCTCATTGAGCTGACCATCGATGACCCTTCGGCAGTGGACTTCGCCTCATTAAGCAAGCAATTGCAGGAGCAGGTGCCGGGTGCCGTTCTGGATAACCACCGCTTCTGGGTGGAACGACTGCGTTCCATGGCCGAAACCGCCATCTTCATCGGCTTCACCATCATGGTGCTGGTCGTCACAGCTACGGTTCTGACTGTGGTCTTTGCCACCAGATCGGCCATGTCGGGCAACAAGGAAACGATCGAGGTGCTCCACTTTGTGGGGGCCAGCAACAAATTCATTGCTGGCGAATTCCAGCGCAAATTCTTTACCCTCGGCTTTCAGGGCGCCCTTGCTGGCGGCGGAACCGCCGTCGTCACCTTCCTCATCATACAGGTGTTGCTGCGCGCTCAGGAAGGGTCTGCCGCCCTTGACCAGATGCAGGCCCTACTCGGTGTTGTGCAACTGGGCACCAACGCCTATCTTGGCACCTTCGCTCTGGTGATCTTGATCGCCGTATTCACCGCAATCACAACACGATTGACCGTTATGAATACGTTGAAAAAGCTATCCTGAGCAGAATTGGCCTCGACAGGCTATGCCCAAATGCGGATAAAGCACCCATTAGAACAAACGCCGGATCCGGAATGCCCCAGTCACTCGCACAACAGAGCTCTGCCTTGAGAAAAGGGCTATACGCACTTTTGTTCGCAGCCTCTATTGGTCTGTGTGCGCTGTTGATCGGCTGGGCAATCTTCATCGCCTATGCGCTGACAGCCGACGAAACGCCCCCTGAGCCAGCCGACGCCATCGTGGTTGTTACAGGAGGGGCCGGCAGACTGGAAAGAGCCATTGAGCTGCTCAAGGAAGGCAAAGGCCACAAACTGCTCATTTCCGGCGTTCATTACAGAAACTCGGACCACACGCTCTTTGCCCGTTTCGATCTGGATAAAGAAATGATCAACTGCTGTGTCGATCTGGACAGGGAAGCGCTGAATACGGTTGCCAATGCCACCCAGACGGCGATCTGGGCCAAGGAAAACAATTTCAAAAGCCTCATCATCGTCACCAGCGCTTATCACATGCCCCGGACCCTTTTGGAAATGCGCCGCGCTGCACCAGACGTATCCTTCCAAAGCGATCTCGTGGCCGGACCAACCAAACAGCCGCTCTTGTCGCGCCTGATCAACTGGAACACGGTACACCTGCTAACCAAGGAATATTTCAAGCTTCTGGCCGCTGTACTGCACGGGACCACCGAGAGACTCTTGAGCCATCGGGGGCAATAGCCTGAGACGATCATGTCTCTGGACAGATCTGTCATTTTCACCGATAAATGGTTTCACCAAGCCAGATCCGAGAGCTGCGCGCGCGGAGCTGTACAAAGGCACATAAAACCAATGGACCAGTGCGTGTCTTTCAAACCGGAAGAGCCGAATGAAAGAAAAACGCATCAGATAACCCGAGCGGAACAAGACCCAGATGCTGATTATCCGATCCGTACTATTCAACGCAGCCTTTTATCTGTCGACAGCGCTCATGCTGATCATCTCCATTTTCACCTACCCTCTCCCCCGCCGCTATCTGATCAAGCTGGCTGGCATCTGGGCAAAGGTCTGTGCATGGCTCTTTACCACCATCGTGGGCGGCAGCTTCGAGGTGCGAGGGGCGGAGAAAATTCCCAAAGGCCAGAGCATTATTCTCGCTTCCAAGCATATGAGCGCCTTTGAAACCTTTGCGCTGGTGCCGTTGGTGGACGACCCGCTATTCATTCTCAAGCGCGAATTGCTGCGCTATCCGCTTTTCGGCTGGGCCTTGCTGAAAACCGACATGATCCCCATCGACCGCAGCGCCGGACTGAAAGCCCTGCGCGGCATGCTGGTCGAAGCGCGCAAGAAGATGACAGCCGACAGCCGGCAACTCATCATCTTTCCCGAAGGCACACGCCGACGCCCGGACACCGAACCAGCCTACAAATTCGGCATCAGCCATATCTATCATGCTCTGAAAGTGCCCTGCTATCCGGTGGCCCTCAACACCGGTCTGTTCTGGCCAAAAGGCAGCCCGATTCGCCAATCCGGCAAGATCATCATCGAGATTCTGCCTCCGATTGAACCGGGTATGGGGATGCGGCCATTTTTCGAACAACTTAGTGAAACCATAGAATCGCATTCAAATCGGCTGATTTCCGAAGCCCGCGCCGCGAACAAAGACCTCCCTCAACCAACAAAAACCGAAGCCTAGATTCTAAATATTGTATTTTTTAAGAATCGAACTACATAATGTAGGTGAAGAACAAGTTGCATCCCGTGAAGAAATGTTCTATATTTGTTCTTATCAAGATCAAGATGTGTTGGGGATTGAGTATGTCGTTTGGGGCCATTGGGGACTTTGCTGTCGACAGCCTGCGCAACCGCTTCTGCTACTGGCAGAGCGACAGCGGCAATCGATATATTTTCACCCAGATTCCCGAAGATGACATTTCCAGCTTTGAAAATTGCATCCTGTTGCTGGCCACCGAAAGCGCAGACAAACTTCAGCCTGAATTGAAGTGGATCGGCGAAATCTCGGATTTGTCCCCGCTCGCCTTTCGCGACATCGCCCCTGAGGACATCAAGGATCTCACAGTCTATGTTCACCTGCTGGCTGGCAGCGAACATGAACGCCAGCAGGTCATTGACGATCTGGCACGCGATGCCGGACGGGAAATCTGTCTGCTGAGCGCCTGAGACTCATCTGGCTCAAAGCTACAGACGGCCTCATGATAGCCGCCTCTCATATAATCGCTCTTGCTTCTCCGCTGCGTCGTGCCTTTACGGTTTAGCCTTTTGCCTTAGTGCGTCAGCCAGCTCATAAAGAGCTTCATCCTCGATATTGATCTCCTTGAGATGATCCACCGTGTTGAGCACATAGTCGATGTTCGGACCGGCCTCCCCCTGACTTTTCAGCACAATCCTCACCTGTTCCTCAAGGCCCAACTTCCCGGCATATTGCCCATGCTTAGTGTCGGCAACATAGGTCACAGCCTCCACCTTGCGCGGCGCGCCGTCAGCCGTGATCGAAGCGATCTCGACGGGCACGAATTCTTCCAGATAAACCGAAGTGACCTGTTCGCGCGCGCGCAGATAGTCAATCACCGCCTCGCGCTCGCTGGCATCAACGCGAAACACCATGCCCTGACAGGAACCGCCCTCACTCAAGCCCATCACCAGTCCGGGATTTTCCGGCGATCCACGATAGACATGGGAATAGACACAGAGTGCGCGGTGATAGCCTTCGAGGGTACCAATATAGGATTCTTCAAAGTCGAATCCGGGTCGCCACATGAGAGAGCCATAACCAAAGACCCAAAGATCACGCATGCCAACTGCCTCCAAACAGGATACAAACAATTAAAATCGGTTCGCTATAACGACCGCCATGATTGCGCCATAAGATAACGCAACAAAGGACGTGAAATACCAATACCGGTCGACATTTGCAACAGAACGAGTGCCGAATGCCTCAACAGCCACCTGAGCAAACCAACCAGATCAAACAAAAAAAAGGCGCCAAACGCCTCCTATGGGGTGGCGCCATCATTCTTGTCCTGATCGCTGCAGGATGGTCAGGTTTCTGGTATTATGGCTATACGACGACCCAGGCGTTGGTGGATCGCTTTGTTGCGCGTGAGGTGAACGGGCAGAAAATTCTTACCTGTCAAGACCAGGCTCTGGGGGGCTACCCGGTGCGGCTGGCTCTTGATTGTTCGTCCTACGCAGTTGTCGATCCCGCGTCCGGATGGCAGGTCACCGGCGGCCCCTTGCAAGTCTACTGGCAAATTCATGAGCCAGGTCAGGCCAGTATCAAGACCCACGCCCCCATGCATATCGAGCAGCCAGCCTTTGGCCAGAGCTACGACATTACGGGCAGCCTGATCCAGAGTTCGGTTTTGCTCACACCGCCCAATGGCATACGTGCCGTGTCCTTCAAAGCGGAGGACGCCACGCTGGCCGCCAACAATGCAGCCCTTGGCCAACCCGTTGGCACCATCAAGGCTGACAGCCTTGAGTTCAATGCCAGCCCACGACAGCAGGCAACCGGCGATCTGGATCTCACTTTCAAGGCAAGCGAGCTTTCCATCGACCGTATCCCTGTTCTCAATGGCGAAATGACGTTCACCGCCAAGGACGGTCTGCACGCATTGATGCAGGATCGGCGTGATCCAGCCGGATTATGGCTGCGCCAGTCAGGCAAAATCGAGAATATCGATGGCTGGCTGGAGATTGGCCAGAAGACTCTGAAACTGAAGGGTGACATCACCTTCAATCAGGCAGGTCTTGCCAATGGCACCCTCAAGCTGCGCATCCTCAACCCCAACCTTGAGACCGCCAAGGTCAAGTCTACCCTCTCAGCCGAGCGCGACGGCTTCAACGGCCCGCTCACCGGCCTGCAATTGATGGGAAAACCGGTGCGGGATGGTGATCTGGTGGGATCTGAAGTCAAGATCACGCTAGTCAATGGCGCAATAAAGGCAGGGTTCCTGCCTTTGGGAACCCTGCCTGCTTTACGATAGCGTTTTAAAACAAAGTGCGTTAGGGCCGAAAACCGGATGCCTCACGCTTACGCATCCGGAGATCGAGGTCAGCTGCCGGTATATTCGTGATCGTCGCTGCTCAGGGTCGGCGCATGGGTCTCGCCCTCTTTGAGATGACGGCCAAAGTCCGAAGCGGCGATTTCCTGACCGGCATCGATAATGCTGCGGCGAATGGAACGCGTGCGCGAGAAGAGGTCGAACAGCGCATCTCCGTCGCCCCAGCGAATGGCACGCTGCAAAGCCGTCAAATCTTCGGTAAAGCGCCCCAGCATCTCCAGAGCGGCTTCCTTGTTATGCAAAAAGACATCCCGCCACATGGTCGGATCGGATGCTGCAATACGGGTAAAGTCGCGGAAACCACCGGCAGAATATTTGATGACTTCGGAATTGGTCACCATTTCCAGATCCGACGCAGTACCCACGATGTTATAGGCAATCAGATGCGGCAGGTGGGACGTGATGGCCAACACATTGTCATGATGATGCGCATCCATCAGCTCCACATTGGAGCCGACCGTTGACCAGAAGGTCTTGACCTTCTCGATGGCTCCCTCATCTGTGCCTTCGGGCGGCGTCAGAATGCACCAGCGATTGATGAACAACTCGGCAAAGCCAGCATCCGGACCAGATTCCTCGGTACCCGCAATCGGGTGTCCAGGCACGAAATGGACATGGGCAGGCAGATGTGGCTGCATCTGGCGAATGATCGACATCTTGACCGAACCGACGTCCGTTACGATGGCGCCTTCTTTCAGGTTGGGCGCAATCATCTCTGCCACGGAGCCACAAACGCCGACTGGCGTACAGACCACGACGAAATCGGCATCCTTGACGCTTTCAGCCACATCCTTGTGATAGCTGTCTCCCAAGCCCAATTCTTCAGCACGTGCCAGCGTGGCGTCTGACCGCGTATGCACCGCGATATGCTCGACCAGCCCTTTCTGACGGGCGGCCAAAGAAATGGAAGACCCCAGAAGACCGATACCGATCAGGGTCATGCGCTTGAAAAGAAAGTCTGTCATCCAATTTACCCTTTGAGGAATTCCGCCAAATGGCCGATCACGGCCTCACACGCTTCTGCGGTGCCAATGGTCATACGCAGAGCGTTTGGCAAACCATATCCTCCAACCTGTCGCAGCACGCAGCCCTTGGTCTGCAAAAAAGCGTCTGCTTCTGCTGCACTTTTGCCCGGTGCATCCGGAAAATGAATGAGAATGAAGTTGCCCACACTCGGGGTCACTTTCAGTCCCAGTGCTTCCAGCGCCGCGGAGGTCTTTGGCAGCCATTCCTTGTTATGCACCACGGCCTTGCGGATGAAATCCTGATCACGCAGGGCGGCAACACCGGCAGCTTGTGCCGCACCGGAAATGTTGAACGGCGGGCGAATACGGTTCATGGCATCAATGATGGCCTGCGGCCCATAGCACCAGCCAAGGCGCAGGGAAGCAAGACCATAAACCTTCGAGAAGGTGCGCGACATCACCACATTCTCTGTTGTCGCTGCCAGCTCGATGCCAGCTTCATAATCATTTTCGGACACATATTCCGAGTAGGCCGCATCCAGAACCAAAACCACATGCTTTGGCAAACCGGCATGCAAGCGGCGCACTTCGGACACAGGAATATAGGTGCCGGTCGGATTGTTCGGGTTGGCCAGAAAAACCATCTTGGTCTTGTCGGTAACAGCAGCAAGAATGGCATCCACATCGGTCGTCAGATCCTGCTCCTCGGCAACGACCGGAACACCGCCCGCGGCCTGAATGGCAATGGGATACACCGCAAAACCATATTGGCTGTAGATCGCTTCGTCACCACGCTCAAGGAAGGTGTAGCACAACAGGCTGAGTACTTCGTCAGAGCCAGCACCACACAGAATACGATCAGGATGAAGGCCATGCACCTCGCCGATCACCTCGCGCAGAACAACACTGCCGCCATCTGGATAAAGCTCCAGATTGCCCGTCATCTGACGGAAGGCATCCATTGCCTTGGAGCTTGCACCGAAAGGAGATTCGTTGGAGGACAGTTTGTGAATGGGCGCCGCCCCATCAATCTCGGCCTTGCCGGGAACATAAAGCGGGATATCGAGAAGCCCTTCACGCGGCTGAGGCCGTTGGGGCTGTCCGGAAGAGGACATTTCACCACTCCTGATAATCTTAAGTCTACAATTGCTTCCGGCAGTCTTACAGCCAAGCCGGAAGCCCATTCAAGCAAAAAGGTCGGATTGATCGATCAAAGAGCCAGATTTGATCAAAGAATCGAAAATTCGCGCCTATCAAAGCAAAATCAAGGCCTATTCGGCAGCAGAGAGCGCAATTGGCGTCCAATAGCCACCAACAACCCCGCGGATCACCATCGGATTGCTGGGCGAGCGTGTCAGACCTTCCACTTCCACATCAGCCACCGAGAAAGGCACGGCAACAAGGCATTCACAATGCCCCTCTTCCATGACACAGGAAATCAATTGTCCGCCGATGCGGCTGACAGCGTCCTGCACCCCTTCTTCATGCGGAGCACAAAGGGCGACCAGACGCATGTCAGGTACGGTCGTATCCATCAATGGCATGGACAGCACGAAGGTATCCAGATCCACCGGGCGCCCCGCCTGTTTGATCACCGGCAAGCGACCGATGATCTGCACGCCATCCTTGGAAAGCGGAACCCACCAAGCACTCTGAGCTTCACTCTGGTTGGCGACCAGCCCGAGAGCAGCCCCGTCGCCCGCACGCACCTGTTTGATCACGTCAGCGCTGTCGGCAGCTTCCTTAAAGCCAACCGTAAATCCGAAATAGAAGCGGGCGACATCACGCAGTTCAACGCCCGGCTCGACAATCACGTCGTAAGGGGCCTGCATATGGGTAAAAGTGGCGATGATTTCGCGCCAGAGATGCTCCACGGTCGTAATCGGCAGGATACCCCGATGCCGCCCGACAAGGCGGCGCATCATGTCCATCTCGCGTCCGGGCCGGAAGGCCGCGCCGGGCTTGTGTGTGCGCTTCACCGCAATCAGGGCCTGAACGATTTCACTGCGCTCGATCAAATGCCGGTGAATGGATTCGTCGATGCTGTCAATTCTCTGCCGCAGCTCATCCAGTGTCGGCTCGTCCTTTTGCGGGCCGCTCTCTTTGCTATCCGTCATGATCGTCCTGTCTTCATTTGTCTTTGCGCAGTCTCTTGGCCAACGCCGATGAGCCGATGAAACGCATCCGGCAACAGGCTGATTTCCGCGCGCCGTTCAATGCGCTTAATCGAATAGTATCCCTTTGGTTGGATAGTATCCTTAAAAGGGAGACACCACAAAAGCAAAGAAAAGATTTGACTTGTCCCCCCATGCTCCCTAGCTACTTTGCACAAGACAAAAAAACCAGTCCGTCTTTGGAGAAAATGCCCAATGAACAGTCCGACCGACAGCAACAATCCGGAAGCCGGAGTGAAAAGTCGGGAAGAGCGCGCCCATCACGAGGCGCTGTCTCCATCCAGCCGGAGTGTCACCTTCGGCCCGGACACCCCGCTCAAGCTGGATGCTGGCGGAGAACTCTCTCCCTTCACCATCGCCTATGAAACCTATGGCAGCCTGAACGAAGACCACTCCAACGCTATCCTCGTTTTTCACGCCCTGACCGGTGACCAATATGCCGCCTCCCCCTCGCCGGTAACAGGCAAGCCGGGCTGGTGGTCCACCATGATCGGACCGGGCAAGCCCATTGATACCGAACGCTATTTCGTTATCTGCTCAAACGTTCTGGGCGGCTGTTCAGGCTCTACAGGCCCGGCTTCCATCAATCCGGCCACCGGCAAGCCCTATGGCCTTGATCTGCCGGTGATTACCGTGCCGGATATGGTGCGCGCCCAGACGATGCTGGTGGACTATCTGGGTATCGACAAACTCTTCAGTGTGATTGGTGGCTCCATGGGCGGCATGCAGGCCATGCAATGGGCGGCCGCTTACCCCGAACGGGTCAACTCGGCGATCCTGATCGCCACCGCTTCGCACCATTCGTCGCAAAATATTGCCTTTTACGAGGTTGGCCGCCAAGCCGTGATGGCCGATCTGGACTGGCATAGCGGGCGCTACTATGACTATGACGTCACGCCGAAAAAGGGGCTCGCCGTAGCGCGGATGGCAGCCCATGTGACCTACATGTCCGAGCAGTCACTGCAGAATAAATTTGGCCGCAATCTGCAAAATAGTACGGAAAAAGGCTTTTCCTTTGATGCCGAGTTTGAAATCGAAAGCTATCTGCATCATCAGGGCATGACCTTCGTGGATCGCTTCGACGCCAATTCCTATCTCTATGTGACGCGGGCGATGGATTATTTCGATCTGGCCGCAAGCTATGATGGACAACTGGCCAAAGCCTTCATGGGAACCAAGGCGCGCTTTTGCGTTGTCTCCTTCACCTCGGACTGGCATTTTCCAACTTCGGCCAGCCGCACCATCGTGCATGCGCTCAATGCGGCAGGCGCTTCGGTCAGCTTTGTCGAGATTGACAGCGACAAGGGCCATGACGCCTTTTTGCTCGAAGAGCCAGAATTCTTCGATGCCATCAACGGCTTCCTGCATGCTGCCGATCGCAACAATGACCAGCCCGGCAACCACGATGATACGGAGGAGCGCTCATGAGCAAGCCCGACAAGAAGGCTCTCATCGTCGGCGGACGCGCAGACAACACCCGCATCGACTTCGAGCTGGTGGCAGACATGATCGAACCCAACACCAAGATTCTTGATGTGGGCAGCGACGATGGCGCCCTGCTGGAATTGCTGCGTGACAGTCGCAATGTGGAAGGACGCGGCATCGAGCTGTCCCAGAAGGGGGTCAACAAATGCGTTGCCCGTGGCTTGTCGGTCATTCAGGGCGATGCGGATGAAGATCTGATCTATTATCCCGATGACAGCTTTGATTATGTCATCCTCAGCCAGACGATTCAGGCCACCCGCAATCCAAAGCTGGTGCTGGAGCATTTGCTGCGCATCGGGCGCAAGGCGATTGTCTCCTTCCCCAATTTCGGCCATTGGCGCGTGCGTTCGGATCTTCTCTTCCGTGGCACGATGCCGGTCAATGATTACCTCCCCTATAGCTGGTATGACACGCCGAACATCCATTTCTGCACGGTGCGGGATTTCGTCAATCTGTGTCGGGAAACCAATGCGGAAATCGAGAAAGCCCACGGCATTCGGGGCGATGGCGAACGCATTTCCTTTTCCGCCCCCTGGTGGTTCTGGAACCTGTTTGCCGAACAGGCCATTTTCCTCCTAAGCCGCAAGCACTAGTCGCTCTCCCCCTTCGGCCAATCTTCAGCATTGGCAAAGGGATTGTAGGCTGGAAAATGCCCACCCGCTGCAGGCAGGTTGGGAACCGGCAGGAACACAGGCCGGAAGCTGGTCTTAACCTTGCTGGCTTCCGTGCTCACCAGCCCTTGCGCCAACAACTTGGTTGCCTCCACTATCAGAACGCCGGAAAAAGCGGGCCAGCATTGCGCCCCGATCCGCTCCCACAGATGGGCCGAGCCTAGAAAGCGCTGCCTCTTGAAGGGGGCGAAATAAAGTCCGTCATTCCAGCGCGTCGGCGTAAACATGGTATCGCGCAAGAGGTGTCTTAGCTGTCTTTTGGAAAAGGGCCGCCCATAGGCAAAGGGAGAATGCTCCACCCGCGCCCAGACGCCGCGTCTATTGGGCACCACGATCATCAAGCGCCCGCCCGGTGTCAGAACCCGCCAGATTTCGCGCAAATGCTCAGCCGGATTGTCAACCAGTTCCAACATATGCACCAGCACGACCCGATCGAGACTGGCATCGGCCAAAGGCAAATCATTGCTGTCGACAAGTGCGGTTGAAGAAGCGCCATCGGAAGGCCAATAAACGGCGCCCTGCTGCGAGGGCATGAAAGCCAGGGCCCGTTCGGCGTTATCACGCATACCGCGAATATAGGGGGGAGCGTAGCCCATCCCCAAAACGCTCAGGCCCTTGAGGTTGGGCCAGAGAGTCTGGATGCGCTGATTGACATGATGCGCAGTCACACGTCCCAACGGCTGGGTATAGAAATTTCTCAAATCCAGAACATCAAGAAACATGAAAAACAGCACGCACCGCGCAAGCGGCTCCCCATCGTTGGCCAGTGGCTAGCCTCTCTAATGTGGCATCTCGCACCACCAATTCCAAGCGGCAAAAATCACATATTGAGCAGGCAAGCGATTGCGTCCGTGCGGGCGGCCCCTATATTGAGAAATAATCTGGGCATTCCCTCGAAAACATGCAACTGTTATCAGCAATGCCAGACAGCAATCACTGGAGAGACCCAATGGCCAATCAGCCCCTTGAAACAAAACTCATTCCCTGCCGCTCGGACAATTATGCCGTGTTGGTCCATGACAAGGAGGCGAACCTCACATTTCTGGTGGATGTCCCCGAAGCACCGGCCATCCGACAAGCCTTGAAGGAAACGGGCTGGTCTCTGTCCCATATTCTGATTACCCATCATCATTATGATCATGTGGAAGGGCTTGCAGCCATCAAGGCGGAAACCGGAGCCAAGGTCTATGGCCCCGCCGACAGCGCCAGCAAGATAGGCAGCATTGACGAACCTCTCTCCGATGGCGATAGCTTCGCTTTTGGCGACCAGAAGGTCTATGTACTGGGAACACCGGGCCACACGCTGGACCATATCTGCTATTGGCTGCCCAACGCCGAACTGGCATTCACGGGCGACACGCTCTTTGCCATGGGCTGCGGTCGCGTGTTTGAAGGCTCCCTCAAGGACATGTGGTTTTCCGTTGACAAGCTGGCCAAACTGCCCCCAGAAACCACTTTCTTCTGCGGTCACGAATATACCGAGGCCAATGGCAATTTCTGCCTGACGATCGAACCGGAAAACGAGCTGCTCTTGCAGCGGGTAGAAGAGGTTAAGAACTTGCGAGCTCAAGGACTGCCAACCGTACCGTCCACTATTCTGGATGAACTGACCACCAACAGCTTCTTGCGTGCCAATAATTCAGACGTAAAGGCCTCTCTGGGCATGACCGATGCTGAGGATTGGGAAGTTTTTGCTGAAATTCGCACCCGCAAGGACAATGCCTGACGGGAAGAAGTGCAGAGCGCTCAAAATGACAAGAGGCACTTCGGCGCCTCTATTTTCTTGCGTAAAAGCCAGACCCCTAGAAGGGTTCATTGCCGAACAGTTTCTTGGCAGTTTCATTGATCAACGTATGGCGGCGATCGAATTTCTTGGCAAGAATGATGTTGGTCATCGTGCGCACAACACCTTGAATCTCGCCGATCTCATCAAGCAGCACATCCAGATCTTCAAGCTGCGGCATTTCCACGATCAGGGACAGATCGAACGCCCCGTTCACCGTGAAGCAGGAGGAAATTTCGGGATAGCCTTCAAGCTTCTGCACGATAGGCCCCTGCAATTTGGGGTCGATCTCGACAAAGACAATCGCCCGATTGAGCGCCTCCATGGGATCGCTGTTGAGCAACACGGTAAAGCCGTCAATCACGCCTTCCCGCTTCAGCCGCTCTATGCGCTCATGCACCGTGGAGCGCGCCACATCCAGCTTGCGACCGATTTCAGAGGTCGAAAGACGCGCATCTGCCTGCAACAACCGGATGAGTTTTCTGTCCAGATCATCTAGCGAACGCCGCATTGTTCTCTCCTGAATGCTATCGGGCCCCTTGGCTCAATCTTGTAAACAGGCTATTGTCCTCACCTGTATTTCATTAGCTCACTTATTCATGATTTTCCCTCAAGAGCTACCGCTAATTTGACATATTACCAAATATTTCCAGCAAAATGCTTCAATTATTCGGCATATTGCCAAATAGCAGCAATCGCCCCTCTGTTTCTGTTGTAGTCGCCTCATTATACTATCAGCCGACAAATTCCTTTTCATGAATAAAATCAACATATTAAAGACGGATTGATTTTCCTCCCCCTTCAAAACCGTCTTCAATCACACTTGCCGGAGATCCCTCGATGAGTTCATCCCTCGCTTCTGAAGCAAAAACCCTGCTCGACGCCATGGGCGTTGACGCCGCCAAACTTGGCGGATCCATTTCCGTTTCCAGCCCGATTGACGGCTCAACCATCGCAACGGTCGCAGAGCAGTCCGCTGACGACATGAACAAGGCCGTAGAGGCCGCCCATGCTGCCTTCCTTGAATGGCGCACCGTGCCTGCGCCTGTCCGCGGCGAACTGGTTCGCCTACTGGGCGTTGAACTGCGCAAACACAAGGAAGCACTGGGCAAACTTGTGTCCATCGAAGCTGGAAAGATCCTGTCTGAAGGCCTTGGCGAAGTGCAGGAAATGATCGACATTTGCGATTTCGCGGTTGGTCAGTCCCGCCAGCTTTATGGCAAAACCATCGCGTCTGAACGCCCTGGCCATCGCATGATGGAAACATGGCACCCAATGGGCGTTTGCGGTGTGATCTCTGCCTTCAACTTTCCTGTTGCGGTCTGGTCATGGAACACCTGCCTCGCTCTTGTCTGTGGCGACAGCGTCATCTGGAAGCCATCGGAAAAGACCCCACTCACCGCGCTTGCCTGTGACGCAATCCTCAAAAGCGTGATCGAGTCCTTTGATCAGGCTCCAGCCGCGCTGGCTCAGGTTGTCATTGGCGGGCCGGCTGTTGGCGAAGCACTCGTGGACAATCCGCTTGTTCCAATCATTTCGGCCACCGGCTCCACCCGCATGGGCAAGGCTGTCGGCCCGCGTGTAGCAGCCCGCTTTGGCCGCTCTATTCTGGAATTGGGCGGCAACAATGCGATGATCGTGGCGCCAAGCGCCGATCTGGATATGGCCGTACGGGCCATCTGCTTCTCCGCAGTGGGCACCGCCGGTCAGCGCTGCACCTCCCTGCGCCGTCTCATCGTGCATGAGAGTGTCGTTGACAAGCTGGTGCCGCAACTTAAGAAAGCCTATGGCTCCCTGCCCGTCGGCACCCCGCTGGATGGCGGCACACTGGTTGGCCCGCTGATCGATGAAGCAGCCTTCTCCATGATGCAGGATTCCCTTGCCAAGGCCAAGGAACAGGGCGGCACCGTCACCGGTGGTGAACGTGTCACGGTCGAAGAATGCGAAGACGGCTTCTATGTGCGCCCCGCCATTGCGGAGATGCCAGCCCAGAGCGACGTGGTCAAAACGGAAACCTTCGCCCCGATCCTCTATGTCATGACCTACAAGGATTTCGACGACGCGCTCAAACTGCATAACGAAGTTCCGCAGGGCCTATCTTCTTGCATCTTCACGCAGGATATGCGCGAAACCGAACTGTTCATGAGTGCTGCCGGCTCTGACTGCGGTATCTGCAACGTCAATATCGGCCCGTCGGGCGCAGAAATCGGCGGCGCTTTTGGTGGTGAAAAGGAAACCGGCGGAGGCCGCGAATCCGGCTCTGATGCCTGGAAAGGCTATATGCGCCGTGCGACCAACACCATCAACTATTCCACCGAGTTGCCTCTGGCACAGGGTGTGTCCTTCGACGTCTGATGGCGACAAGGAATTTTAAAGTGAGAATTTCAGGAAAGGGCCGTTCGCGGCCCTTTTTTGTGTTATGTAACGCTCACCACTTGCGCTTTGCGCAAAATGTTATAATGTAACATCCCCATTATAATCCTCGACCAATCAAGATTGCAAGCTCGTGCCCCATACCGACCCATTGCTCGTTGGAACAGACATCACAGTCAAAGCTGACGGCAAGACACTGCTGAATAACGTTTCCGTTTCGGTTTGTGAAAATGAAATCGTGACCATTATCGGCCCCAACGGCGGCGGCAAGACTACCTTGCTGAAATCCCTCCTTGGCCTCAGGTCGATTGCGTCCGGGAGCGTCAAACGCAAGAAAAATCTCAATCTGGGCTATGTGCCCCAAAAGCTCGTTATTGACCGCACGTTGCCGCTCACGGTGCAGCGCCTGATGCAGCTCACAGGCTCCTACAAGCGCGCTCAGATCGAGGATGCGCTGGGAGAAACAGGTGTTGCGCACAAGATCCACGACAATATCCACTCGCTTTCGGGCGGCGAGATGCAGCGTGTGCTGCTCGCTCGCGCCATTATCCGCCAGCCTGAACTGATGGTACTGGATGAGCCGGTACAGGGCGTCGACTATCTGGGCGAAATCGCCCTCTATCAGCTCATCGAAGCCATCCGCAACAAATATAAATGCGGTATTCTTCTGGTCTCCCACGACCTGCATATGGTGATGCGCGCATCCAACAGGGTCATTTGCCTCAACACCCATGTCTGCTGCTCCGGACAGCCGACCGATGTCGAACAAAGCCCAGACTATCAGCGCCTATTTGGCTCTCGCGGCTTGCAAACCATGGCTCCCTATGGCCATAGGCACGGCCATTTTCATGATATCCCGCCCGATCCGGCCTCCCTTAACGACCATGATGCTGATGGGCATTCATGCGCGGACCATCACCATTGCGATCACGAGGGACATAACCATGCTGGATGATTTCTTTACGCGCGCCCTTCTCGGAGGCATCGGCATCGCCCTTGTATCCGGACCTCTTGGCTGCTTCATCGTCTGGCGCCGCATGGCCTATTTCGGAGAAACCATGTCCCATGCGGCTCTGCTGGGCATCTCTCTGAGCCTGATGATGGATTTGTTGCCTTTCTGGGGCGTATTCGCCGTTTCCATCGCCATTGCCATGGCACTATATGGTCTGGAAAAACTCGACCGTCTGTCCAGCGATACACTGCTGGGCATCCTGTCGCATGCCTCGCTCTCCATCGGGCTCATCGCTCTGGGCTTCATGGCGTGGCTGCGCGTTGATGTCATGTCGCTGCTGTTTGGCGACATCCTCTCGATCACCCGTGGTGATCTGGCCCTCATCTGGGGTGGAGGCATTCTGGTGCTTGGCCTGCTTCTTTTTCACTGGCGCAGCCTTTTGGCGGCAACCGTCAGTCAGGACATTGCCTCTGCTGAAGGTCTGCCAACCAAGCGAGCCAATCTGGTTTTCATTCTGCTGATCGCGCTGGTCATCGCGGTAGCCATGAAGCTCATCGGCGCCTTGCTGATCACCTCGCTACTGATTATTCCCGCGGCCAGCGCCAGACAATTTGCCCGCAGTCCGGAAATGATGGCGATATTGGCCGCCATCATGGCCTGCCTGTCTGCCATTCTGGGCCTCAACATGTCGATGATCTGGGATTCCAACCCTGGTCCGTCCATTGTGCTGGGGGCCTTCATGCTTTTTCTGCTGTCTCTGGCCATCGCACCTCTGGTGCGGGCTCTGCGCCCACCCCAGCGCTAACGCCGCAGGAACAGATCCTTGGAAGCCAACACGGCGCCGCAGGTGATCAACAGCGCTGCGGCCCCGATGATGACCGTAAAGTCAGACACGCCTGCCAAAATGAGAAGACCGGTAGACAGGAGCGGCGCTGCATAGGCTGCCGCTCCCAACACCTGAATGTCACCGTGTTTGACCCCGAAATCCCAAACATAGAAGGCCCCGCCAGCCGGGCCAAGCCCCAGCCCGATGGTTGCCATCCACTGAATGGCATTTTCCGGCCAAACCGTGGTTTCAAACAACAAGTGCGCCACAATGCTAAGCGCGGCCGCTACAAAGCAGAAGCCCACCACAATATCCGTGGGCACATGGGAGAAGCGGCGCGAGAGAACCGAATAGCCTGCCCAGAAGAAAGCGCCGAACAGCGCCACGCTATAGCCGCGAATATATTGCGGATCGATCGAGATCGTTTGTCCCTTGGTGACGACCAGCACCGCACCGGACAGGCCCAGAAGCGCCCCCAGACTGTGAAACCAGCGCAACCGCTCTCCAGGCAGCAGAGACGAGAAGACAACGATAAGCAGCGGCCAGAGATAATTCACGAGCCCCGCTTCCACTGGCGGTGCCAGACGCAGCGCTGCATAATAGGCCGCATGATAGCCAAACAGCCCGAACACCCCTAGCGCCCAGACATTCCACGGCTGCTTGAGCACCCTTATCGCGGAAGGGCGAAACACCCAGCTGACCAGACCAACCAGCCCACCCACGATGAAAGACATCGCGGTCAGCTGAAAAGGCGGCACCGTTCCACTCCATACGGTAAACAAGGCAAGGAGCGACCACATCAGGATTGCCGTGAATCCGACAAGCGTGGCAAGCAGGCGTTTGGACATGGAAACTTCACTTTCAACGGACCATCAAAAAACGCCTCAGCAAAGACAAAAAAACCGCAGAAGAAAAGCTCCTGCGGTTTGTTATCAAACGCTTTTTAGGCAATGACTAAAATTTAGCCATTCGCGATATACTGGCCGCCGTTGATCGTCATCACAGACCCCGTGATAAAGGCTGCTTGCTCAGAGGCCAGAAAGGCCACCATCGCGGCAATTTCCTCGGCCTGCCCCAACCGTCCAACCGGAATATTGGAGACGATGCTTTCCAGCACTTTCTCGGGAACAGCCGACACCATGTCGGTATCGATATAGCCCGGACAGATGCAATTGACCGTAATGCCCTTGCGCGCCACTTCCTGCGCCAACGCCTTGGTAAAGCCGATCACGCCAGCCTTGGCCGCAGAATAGTTGGTCTGGCCCATCTGCCCCTTCTGGCCATTGATGGACGAAATATTGATGATCCGCCCATGCCCGCGTGCACGCATTTCGTCGATGATCGGCTTGGTCATGTAATACATCGAGTTCAGATTGACATTGATGGCTTCATGCCACTGCTCGAATTCCATCTTGTGCAACATGCTGTCGCGCGTGATACCGGCATTATTGACCACAATATCGATGATACCGAGATCTTCCTCGACCTGTTTCAGGCCCGCCTTGCAGGCTTCGAAATCCCCTACATCCCATTTATAGGCCTTGATGCCCGTGCGCTCCGTAAAGCCCCGGGCACTGTCATCATTGCCTGCATAGTTGGCTGCAACAAAAAACCCGGCCTCTTTCAGGGCAATGCAGATCGCCTCGCCAATACCCCTTGTTCCACCAGTTACAACTGCAACCTTGGACATGCTCTCTCTCCCCTCATGAAAACCATTCCCCGTCCCCCTCTCCGGATCGGGCTGGTCCCTCCATCTTGAATGTGTATCGCTGCCGCGCCCCTCGTCGCCTCGGGCAGGTCGGCAAGCAGACAGACGTCCTAGTCTGTTTTGTGCCTGTTGAATGCTGTCCGGCCCACCTTCATTGCGCATCGCAGTTTGCATCTTGGCGCATCTTTTCACCTTGTGTGCACCGGCCAACCGAATGGACGCAGGATGCCATTTATCCCGAGCCCGAAATGCGCTCGATATTTTTGCGGCGAAACAGCAACTTCGGGTACCTCATCCCTTATTGCGCCGCAGCAAAAATCCAAATTTTGCCAGATCCCGAGAAGAATTTGGCTCCCTGAAAATCGTTTAGAAAGTGGCAAGGAGTCAATTACGCCATGGGCCTAGTCTGAAAGACCTAGAAAATAGACATGCCCTT
This sequence comes from uncultured Cohaesibacter sp., assembly GCF_963678225.1. NCBI lineage: Bacteria > Pseudomonadati > Pseudomonadota > Alphaproteobacteria > Hyphomicrobiales > Cohaesibacteraceae > Cohaesibacter > uncultured Cohaesibacter sp. The sequence goes on from NZ_OY782764.1 coordinate 465,481, forward strand.
TTACTGGTCATTCCTATCTTTTTGCACTTGCTAAAAGGATAGGTCATAGGCTCTTGGCAATGCAGCATGAACGATTTAAGTTGGGGGCATCAACAGGCGCTTTTCAAGCCGCTGACACCAGTGTCCATTCCGTCACGAGGCCTTGCATAAATGACAAAACAAGCGGATCAAACTGTCATCAAGAAATATGCGAACCGCAGATTGTACAACACCGGCACCAGCACCTATGTCACGCTGGAAGATCTCTCCGACATGGTAAAGGCGCAGGAGGATTTCGTCGTCTATGATGCCAAGAGCGGGGAGGACATAACCCGCTCTGTTCTCACGCAGATCATCTTCGAACATGAGAATAAGGGCCAGCATCTGCTGCCCATTGATTTCCTGCGCCAGCTGATCCGTTTCTATGGCGACTCGATGCAGCATCTGGTGCCAAGTTATCTTGATTTCACCATGCAGAATCTGGCCAAGGATCAGGAAAATCTGCGCAAGCAGATGGCCGACTCTTTCGGCGACTCAGCCATGGAAGCCATGGAGGAGCAGGTCCGCCGGAATTCCGAAATTTTCGAAAATGCCATGAAGATGTTCATGCCCTTCGGCTCGGCACCCCAGAAGCCAAAGAAGGAGCCCGAACCCAGCAAGCCGAGCGAGCTGGAACAACTAAAGGACCAGATCGCCGATATGCAGAAAACGATTTCCGAACTGGTTGATCGCAGCAAGAAAGACTAGCGAACCATCAAATCATCTGGTCGACAGGCCACAACACACAACACTGCCACAACGGGCCGAACCATCACTTGGTTCTGGCCTGAGCATCACCCTTCTGTCCGGGTAGCTTGCTCACCGGTTCACCAAAATGGAAGCCCTGTAGATAGGTAATCTTGAGTGGCACCAGCAGATCTGCCACTTCAGCACTGACCACCCATTTCGCCACGACATCGAAGCCCAATTCGCTCGCCAGCTCGGCAAACATGCGCACAATTGCCCGATTCTGTTCATTCTCGGCGATATCCCGCATCAGGCTACCGGCGATCTTCACCATATCCGCATCCAGCACCTGCAACTGCTGGAAGGATGTGTAGCCAGCACCGAAATCGTCAATCGCAACACGAATGCCCAATTCTTTGACAGAGCGAACAAATTCGACCGCAGTCTCCGGATTTTCTAGCGTCGAGCGTTCGGCAATTTCGATCATCAACCGCCCGGCCACATCCGGGTTATTCACCAGCCGCGCCCGCAAATAGCTCATCCACTCTTTGTCCCCGCCAACATCAGGGCAAACATTCATGCTCAATTGCACCTTTTCATGCGCGAACAGCAGATCCAGCGTCATTTCCAGAATGCGGTGGTCCAGCATTGCCGCCAGTCCCAACTGCTCGGCATAGTGAACAAAGCTCTCCGCAGGGATTGGATTGCCATCACGATCCTTGACCCGCACCAGCACCTCGTGGAAGGCAACGGCGCCAGTGCGTGCCTCAACTATGGGCTGAAAGGCCAGATCAATGCGCCGTTCATTGAGCGCCGTAATCACCTCATCGGACATCCGGATTTTCTGCTGGCGTTCTTCCAGGGCAAATGTCTTGGCCTGGAAAGCACGGAATGTTCCGCGACAATGGCTCTTAGCCCGATCCAAGGCATCCAGTGCGCAAATCTCGGCCTGGCGCAGATCCTCAACGCCTTCGCCCAAATACGCCCCCCCCATCGTCAGGGTCACATGCACTGGGCCTACATCGGTCATGATCAACTCTTCTCGGGCCGCATCCAGAAAACGCTCTGCGGCAGCGGCCATTTCCTTCTCTGAGCAATTGTTGATCAGAAGACCGAATTTGGTTCCCGAGATACGCCCCACCAGATCGCCATCGCGCAAGCGCCGTGCAATACGACGGGCAACCTCGCATATCACCTGATCGGCAACATCGAACCCATAGGCCTCATTGACCACACGAAAATTGTCGATATGGGCGATCAGGAAACAGGCCTGTTTTCCCTTTTGTTTGCATTGCTCAAGAGTGAGCTGCAATTGATCCAGAAAGACAGAGCGGTTGAACAGGCCGGTCAGCGCGTCAAACTGGGAGAGAAAGCGCAAACGCTGCTCGCGATGCTGCGCTTCATTGACCACGCGAATGATGCCGTGCACCCGTTCAGCCCGGCCAGTACCATCCGCAAACCATCGCCCACTCTCTTCAACCCAGAGCCTCAGTTCATTCTCAAAGCCCAGAGGCGCAAGGCAATAGATGCATTCAAAGGGCACGCCCTCACCATCATCGCTTTTGCCGGAGCCGAAAATGGCTCTGTAGCGAGAGGTCAGCGTGTCTGGCGTGATCAGGTCCGTGTAGGATTTGCCGCTTGGAAAGACACTCAGAATATCGGTCTTAAGCACATCGAACGCATTGTTGCTCCAGCGCAACCGATCCGTGGCCGCCTGCCATTCATAAACCACCTCTCCGATGGATGTCAGAATGTCACGCGCCTTGATGGCCGTTTTTGATCGGGGAGATGAAGTGTCCAACCCGCTAAGCCCTCTCTGCCTGCCCATGCTGCACGAGGCTCACCCCTCGTTTTGAGGAAAGCCACCTGCAAGTGAATTCCATTGGTCCGGCACCGCTCTGGATATGAGGGAACCACATCCCAAAGCGGCCGGAAAGATCGAACCCCATAATGGCATTCCCATGGTTAATTTTTGCCAAATTTGAACCGTCCAAAAGGACTTACACCCAACGGCAAAATCTTAACAGACCGTTAACGGTCTGGCCCGCTTCTTGCAAATTCTTCCCGTAAAGACAGAAAAACAAACAACCCTGTCTCATAATGAGACGATTTTTGGGAAGGCCTCAACAATGTCTGGCTTGAAAGTGGTTCCGGCGCTTTATCATCCGGCTGGAAGTGGCGCACAATATCAGCCGCTCTTGACCGACGGCAGGCAGCAGCCTCAACAGGCCGCCGCTCCGGTTGAAGTGAACAACGCGGTTGTCCCCTCGATCACGCCTATGCAATATGCGGGCAATCAACAGGCCTATATTCAGGCGCAGTTACTCAGCAGCGAGCTAAACCGCAGCCCGCGGCGCCACAGCGCGGCCCGTAGCCCACGAGAAGTCGCGCGCGCCTACGGTCAGGCTCGCCGCCGCCCGCAAGCCGTTGCGGATATGCCCATTCATCGCAAAGTTGTTTAACGAAATATCTAAGGGCGATTAGGAGCAGCCATCCACCAAGGCTGGCTGTGCCCGAATGATACAGATCCCCCAATTGGGCCAGAAAGCCCGGTTCTTCGGGCCTGTTTCCCCCACCATCAGAAGTGGCTTCCCAACAAAATCCCGCTCTTCTCTGCGCCCTGCGGGCAGCAGTCGTCAAAAGTTTTTAATAAAATTGTATCAATTCAGGACACATGGAGAGCTGCGCCGCCTTCTGGCTCCGATCATGCATGCGGTCCAGGCCCGAAGCTCATGTCTCTACGGGCACCACTGATCGTAACGGAATAGCCAGCGATCACATCCACCAGAGAAATAATCATCAGAATGAAGAAGACGGATGTTGCCGTTTCCCGCACGAGCAGAAACTCGACCAGATAGATGATGAACAACAGCGTGGACAGGATGTGATCCACAATGGAGCTGACACCGGTGCGCGTTGCCTTGAGGATCTCGACAAACAGCAACACAAGCGCAGCCACAATCATCACGTCCCCCAAGGTAAGGGTCCAGCGCGCAGAGGAGATCATCTCGATCGTCACAATCGGCACGCTCCATGGATCTCCGACCGAAGCGCCCAGCAGCCCGAAGGCAAAGAAATTATAGACAGCCAGAGGTGCAATCAAAAGCGGAATATTAAAAAGCATTTGTATCTCCCTGCAGCATGGCGAACGGCGTGCAGCTTTCACGATTTCGGTCAGGCGCCCTCAAAAACGGCATTCAACAATAGAATTGGCGTGTGACCAGATTTTGAAACGGGGACATAATCCAATATGCAGGGTGCTTTGCCAACGGACAACGCACCCCTTTCACAAAAAATGCGCATGAAAAAAGGCCGGATAAAATCCGACCTTTTCTCAATTCTTCATCGTCAAGAAGCGTAGAACCAAACCGGTAAAGGCTTAGTCTTTCTGCTCCAGAATCTGACGACCACGATACATGCCGGTCTTCAGGTCGATATGATGAGGACGGCGCAGTTCGCCAGAATCCTTGTCTTCGACATAGACCGACTGTTTGAGTGCATCCGCAGAGCGGCGGAAGCCACGCTTCATACGGGTCACTTTACTTTTTGGCACAGCCATGGTCAAAACTCCGTCGTCAATAGACCGCTATCCGGGGCTAGCCCCGTTGCGGGAATAACTCTAATGGAAGAGGTTGCGGGCCTTATACAGAACCGGAACGCACTTGACCAGAGCAATCTTTCAAAAAAAGACCGCATTCACGAGATTCTTTGATCAAGTAGCGTCACTTCGCCCCTTACATATCCCAATCAGTTGAAAATTCAAGCCCTACATTGGAGAGAATCGCTTCAGGCACTGTTTCTTGGCCAGAATCGGCAATGCAAGGCAGGACATTCTGGCAAAAGGGTAAACAGGCTCCCTATCTGTCCGATCCTATCGGGAAGGTCCTTAAACGAAATTGGACAAGTGCCCGGCCAAAAGCCGGATATTCGGCTCGAAGGCTGAGTTCTTGCGCCAAATGATCGCTAGCTCCCGCTCGGCCGGCTGCTCGGCAAGCGGCCGCAAAGCGATATCGAGCCCATCGGCTAGGCCTGCCCTTAAGGCAATCTCGGGCAGAAGAGTGACGCCCAACCCGTTGGCCACCATCTGCACGATGGTAATAAGGCTGGTCGCCTCGATATGCTCGGCCCCGCTCTCACGAGATCGGCGAGCCGCGTTGCTGAGGTCAAGGCAGGAGAGGATGTGATCGCGTATGCAGTGACCGTCTTCCAACAGAATAAGCGCCTCATTCTGTAGCGCCTCTGATGATATGGCCTCTTTATCGGCAAGAGGATGGTCCAGCGGCATGGCTGCCCGAAAGCCATCATTGCCGATCGATTGGCAGGCAAAATCATCAATCGGATAGGGCAAGGCCAAAACAGCCGCATCCAGACGCCCGGCCCGCACATCATCAAGCAATTGCCGTGAAAGAGCTTCCCTGAGATACAGCTTCAACTCTGGGAAACTCTGGCGCAGACTGGGCAAAGCCCGCGGCAACAGGAATGGCCCGATAGAGGGAATGACCCCCAGCCGCAATCGCCCTGCAAGGGGCTTGTCATGACGCTGGGCGGCTGCCACCAGATCATCCGCGTCGCGCAACAGACAGCGGGCCCGTTCGAGAATTTCACCCCCAAGCACCGTCAGCCGGAAATGATCGCACTCCCTGTCCACAAGTGTCACCTGCAAGATCTCCTCAAGCTGACGGATACCCGCACTCAGCGTCGACTGGGATACCAGACAGGCCGCCGCCGCCTCACGAAACGACTGTTTCTCGGCAAGCGCAGACAAATATTGTAACTGCCGTAAGGTTGGGCGAATGGTCATGACATGAGAACTCCAAAACAATCAAATCACGCACTGACCGGCGTTCGATCAGATAGCACGTAGAAACACTATATGATCGAAAAAATCGATTGGCAAATTCGAAATTAGAAGTTTGCCACCCTGTCCAAAATATGGTTCATAGGGTTCAGAGATTTTGAATTATTCTAATCTGGACCTTACCTCCCATAAGGTCCAAACCTCGGAGAAAGAACATGCTTGGCATTGGTGATAAACTTCCAGAATTTACTGTAACCGGCGTAAAACCTGGTTTTAACGAAATCGTTGAAGACGGCGTTGAAGCATTTGAGCCGATCACCGAAAAAAGCTTTGAAGGCAAGTGGAAAGTCATCTTCTTCTACCCGAAAGACTTCACCTTTGTGTGCCCGACTGAAATCGCCGAGTTCGCACGCCTGAACGAAGAATTCGAAGATCGTGACGCAGTCGTCATGGGCGGCTCCACCGACAACGAATTCGTCAAGCTCGCATGGCGCCGTGACCACCCGGATCTCAACAAGCTCGCAATCTGGAGCTTTGCAGACACCAAGGGTGAACTGATCGACGGCCTCGGCGTGCGTCACCCAGATGGCGTTGCATACCGCTACACCTATGTTGTCGATCCGGACAACACGATCCAGCACGTTTACGCAACCAACCTCAATGTTGGCCGTAACCCGAAAGACACCCTGCGCGTTCTCGACGCTCTGCAGACAGATGAGCTGTGCCCGTGCAACCGTGACATCGGCGGCGCAACTCTGGTTGGCTAATCAGCCTACCGAACCCACTGATCGAGGGCGGGCCGCTGGCCCGTCCACTCCCGCTGCCGCAAGGCAGATTTCCCGGAACACCTAAAGCCTGCAGACCCTGCGACATATCTGGCGCGGACATGATGCTGCTTGGCCAATTTCCAGCAAATTTGAAGAAAGAGACATTGCAATGACCATCGACAGTCTTAAATCCCAGATGCCAGATTTCGCCAAGGATGTGAAGCTGAACCTGTCCAACATTGCCGGCGATGAGAGCCTGACCGATCAGCAGAAATATGGCCTGATGGTTGCTTGCGCCATCGCGACCCGCAGCCCAGCCATCCGCGAAGCCCTCCTGGCAGAAGCTGCCGACAAGCTTTCCCCGGAAGCCCTGACCGCAGCCAAGGGCGCGGCCACCATGATGGGCATGAACAATGTCTATTACCGCTTTGTCCATCTGGCTTCCAACAAGGAATATGCCTCCCTGCAGGCCAAGTTGCGCATGAATTTCATCGGCCGTCCGGGCGTTGACAAGGTCGACTTCGAGCTTTGGAGCCTTGCTGTTTCAGCCATCAATGGCTGTGGCATGTGCATTGATTCCCACGAGGCTGTTCTGCGTCAGGGTGGCATGACCACCGATCAGATCCAGACAGCGATTCGCTTTGCTGCCATCATCCAGTCCGCCGCTATTGCGCTGGAAGCGGCTTAATCGCCAATAAACTGGTAGGCAAGCCAGCCCCGGCAACAGAAAACCGCGCCTGTTGTCGGGGTAATTTATTTTTTATACCCTTTTGACTGTGCAAAGCCTTGCACGCCCCCTTCAGCCTCTTCCATATAGGACTATGCTTTTGCTGTAGCTGATCGGATGAAATTCTGATTGGTTTGCTGGTTGTTTTCATACCATTGAGCAGCTAAGAACACAGCACAGGGTAAAGCCTTTTGCTACCTGCCCGCACCGCCATGGAACCATGGCGCGAAGACAAGATGACAAGTCGGGTTAACGAGCTTTAGGGAGTGATGTCGCGTATGTCCCCACAGTCGCAACCATTGAAGACACGCCTGAAAGCCTGCGCAGAAGACGTGGCGCAGAAGCTGGAACGGATGCTTTCCGAAGACCCAAGAGGGGCCGAGCAATATCGCCCTCCAAGACTTCTGGAGGCGATGCGCCACGGTGTCCTGAATGGCGGCAAACGCATTCGCCCCTTCCTGATGATAGAGACCGCCAGAATGCTTGGCTATGAGCATCCCGGCGTGCTGCGCGCTGCCTGTGCGCTGGAATGCGTGCACAGCTACAGCCTCATCCATGACGATTTGCCTGCGATGGACGATGATGCCTTGCGCCGTGGCAAACCCACGGTTCACGTCGCCTTTGATGAAGCAACAGCCATTCTGGCAGGCGACAGCCTGCTGACGATGGCCTTTGACATCATGGCCGATGAAAAAACCCATTATAAGGCAGAAGTGCGCACCGAACTCGTCCGCGGCCTTGCCCAGAATGCCGGCATCGGCGGCATGGCAGGCGGCCAGAGCCTTGATATCGACTCGGAAGGAAAATCCATCACGGAAGGAGAAATCCGCCAGCTGGAACAGATGAAAACCGGTGCCCTGTTGCGCTTTGCCTGCGAGGCTGGGGCCATGTTGGCCGAGGCCAATGCCAAGGAACGCGCCGCCGTGACCCGCTTCGGCACCATCATCGGCCTCGCCTTCCAGCTTGCCGATGATCTGCTGGATGTCACCTCCACCTCGGCCCAATTGGGCAAAACCGCAGGCAAGGACCAAAAAGCCAAGAAGGCGACCCTTGTCAGCCTGCACGGGATAGAGGCCACGCGCGCCGAACTCAACACGCTGATAACGGAAGCAGAATCCCTGCTCGCCCCCTTCGGCAGTCAGGCCGATACGCTTACCGCAACGGCCCGCTACATCGCAACGCGCAAAAACTGACCAAAACAGCATTGGCAGTAAAAGGCGCCAAGGCTACGGGCCTCAATCAGACCGAGCCGAAGCGCTTTTCGATATAGTCCAGCACCATCTGATGGAAATCCTCTGCAATCTGGGCGCCGCGTAAGGTTGCCACCTTTTCGCCATCCACAAAGACCGGCGCAGACGGGGTTTCTCCGGTGCCCGGCAGGGAAATGCCGATATCGGCATGCTTGGATTCCCCCGGCCCATTCACAATGCAGCCCATGACGGCAACATTGAGCGCCTCGACACCGGGATATTTCTCGCGCCAAACCGGCATGTTATCGCGAATGTCAGTCTGAATGGCCTGCGCCAGCTCCTGAAAGACGGTTGACGTTGTCCGCCCGCACCCAGGACAGGCCGCCACGATGGGCACGAAGGAGCGGAAACCCATGCATTGCAACAATTCCTGAGCCACCTGCACTTCGCGCGTGCGGTCTCCATTTGGTTCCGGCGTCAGAGAAACGCGGATCGTATCGCCAATCCCCTGCTGCAACACAAGTCCCATGGATGCGGCCGAGGCCACGATCCCCTTGGTGCCCATACCTGCTTCCGTAAGCCCCAGATGCAACGCATAATCCGAACGGCGGGACAATTCGGTGTTGACCGCAATCAGATCCTGCACCTGTGACACTTTGGCCGACAGAATAATCTTGTCTGCCCCCATGCCAAGCTCTTCAGCCCGTTCGGCTGAAAGCAGCGCGGACTGGATGATTGCCTCATGCATCACCTTCTGGGCAGGCATTGGATCTTCGCTGACGGAATTTTCATCCATCAGGCGCGTCAGCAATTCCTGATCCAGCGAGCCCCAGTTGACCCCGATGCGCACCGGCTTGTCATAGCGATTGGCCAGCTCGATCAGGGTCGAAAATTGCTTGTCGCGTTTATCCTTGAAGCCCACGTTGCCCGGATTGATCCGGTATTTGTCCAGCGCTTCAGCACAGGCGGGATTCTCTCCCAGCAATTTGTGTCCGATATAATGGAAGTCCCCCACCAACGGCACATCGATGCCCAGCCGCAGAAGCCGCTCCTTGATATGGGGCACAGCCTTTGCCGCTTCGTCCCGATCCACCGTAATGCGCACCAGTTCCGAGCCAGCCCTATGCAAGGCCGCCACCTGCGCCACCGTGCTGTCCACATCTGCTGTATCCGTGTTGGTCATCGATTGCACGACAATCGGCTCGCCGCCTCCGACCGTAACGGACCCGACCTTGACGGCATGGGTAATCCTGCGAGGCAGGGGCTCGGTGAGAAATGGGGTGGAGCCAACAGGCATCTGGGACAAAAGAGACATGGACCCTCTCTTTTCCGGCATTCAGGCAACCAGCAAGCCGCAACACCGGAGGGATGAAAATACGCTGATTTTATATGACAAATTGCATCTAGGCACGCAAGGCAACAAAGGCAAGGAAGACTAAATGCATCCGCACAAATTCGTACAAACCGCATAAAGACTGTCACGATCTGGTGAGCTTTAAAAAGAAGCGCTCAGCCATTTCCTTCCAGCTTCTGACATTCTTCGCAAAGGCCACGAATTTCCATGACCGGAGCGTTGGGACTGAACTTAACCTTTCCGGCGATGGTTTCAATCAACCCGCCAAGGCTTTCAGACTGAAACTCGGCAGCACGCCCGCATTTGTCGCAAAGCAGAAAAATGGTTGCTTCCCCATGCCTGTGCCGTGCATCTGGCCCTTCATTGCAGGCCACATAGGCGTTCCTGCTTTCGATTCGATGGATGATGCCATGCTGGATCAGAAATTCAAGGGCGCGATAAATGGAAACCGGCGCAAGCATCGTCTCGCCCTTCTCCTTGCGCTCCTTGTTGAGCTGATTGAGAATATCATAGGCACTTGAGGGCACATGGCTGGCCGCCAGAACCCGCAAAACCGCCTGCCGTTGATCCGTGAGGCGCACGCCCTTTTCAGCACAGACAGCCTTGGCATCAGCAAGAACGCGATCTATGCAAAAACTATGGTCATGGTCACTCAGTTCGATCATTGCATTTTCCTCTACAGCACAGCAAAAGGCATTCCCGTCAAGGCAATCCCGCGCTTTTTGCCATGGTCATTACTCTTTGGCCCTTCTGATGGTCATGCAAACTGGCCTCAAGAGCATGCTGCCCGGCAGCGATGTGATACAATATAACAAGTTCGATTGTGCACATTCATAACCACTTGCCAAGTCTGAGACGGAATCAAAATGCTGGAAAGCACGCACAAAATGCCACAGGCCGCGTCGTGAAGCTGCGTCAGGCAGACAGGCAACGTCCCCATGAATGCCTGAAGAGCACCCTACCAACCAGATGAATCAGGGGGCGGTCTGGCAGACAATCAGGCAGACGCGGCTTCAGAAATGTTAAGCAGATTGCGCATATCGCCTTCCCGAGCAGTGAGATCCGCCAGAGTGTATTTGTCGAGCGCCTTGAGGAAGGACTCAAGCGCATCATTGAGCGCCTGGTTGAAATCACACATGGAGAGCAGCGGACAATCATAACTGCCTTCGTCGAAGCAGTCGGCGAGATGGAAATTCTCTTCGGCCGCACGAATGATCTGACCAAGCGTGATCTCGCTTGGCTCCATGGCCAGCTTCAGGCCGCCGTTACGTCCACGATGCGTTGTGATGAAGCCGTTGGACACCAGAATCGGCAGAATCTTGAACAGGTGATATTCGGAGATGGCATAAACCTGCGCAATTTCGCTCACCTTGGCAAAATCGTCTTTTTTGGCAGCACAATACATCAGAATGCGAACAGAATAATTAGCCTGCTGAGTTAGTCTCATAATTTCACCACCTGCCTGTTGGCGCTGCACAAAAAGTCACCGCTTGTCACCTGTGCCTTTTATCCCTTTTCACCATATCCTTCAATCCCGGACGGCGGAAACATTAGAAGAATACATACTCCCATATAGGAATGATTGCAGCACATGTCATGATTCCGAAGTGATTTTCTTTATTTACACTTTGGAAAATCAGAATCTGTTTCTTGCGAAAGCTCTTCAGCCCACCGAATGGACCAGTCTGCGAGCGGCTGCAACAAAGAATAGAGCTCTTCGCCAAGGGCTGTCAAAGCATATCCCTGTGGTGTCTTCTCAATCAGACCGGCCTCTCGCAGGTCTTTAATTCGGCTGTTCAAAATGGAGGGAGAAATGGTTTCGCAATGATCCTGCAGGGCCCTGAATGTAGCAGGCCCCTTCTTGAGGTTCCAAATGATCCCCATGGCCCATCGACGGCCCAATAGATCGAATGCTGCCATGACCGGGGCTCCGCTTTGGGAGCCTCGGACAGGATTGCCGGGGCGTGGTATCGCCATATGTGTCTCTTCTTCCTTCGCTGTTATGCTGTCACACTAGCGCAAAGAACCAAAAAGAAAAGACCGTTTTGCCATCCCTTGGCACAAAGCCCTTATGACGCCCTCAGCTTGCGTTTTTCCGTTAGCGACACCCCGCCTACGCCGATGTTATCGCTGTCGAGTTGCTCGATGAAGACGATGAAGGATTGCTCGGGAATATTCGTTATTTCCGCAGCGGATTTGGTGACGGTTTGAATGAAGGCATTTTTCTTTTGCTGGTCAATCTGATCAGCGCCCAAAGTCATTGTGATAACAGGCATGATAGACTCCATGAATGACAAGGATGAATATATGTTGCTACTATTTTAGTAGCAAATTCACACTATCACGCTACTATTTTAGTAGCAATAATTTTTTGGCATGACTTTTCTTCATTCCCTTTTGCAATCAACCGATATCAAATATGGGATCAGAGCATCATTTCCCGCCTTTTTGCTTTGATTTTCGGGTGAAATGGTGAAAAGCTCGAAACAGCAAACAAGAAGCCAAAGAGCAACCATAATCAAACCTCATGTCATGCTGAATTACCTCCCTTCTCTATCTGCCCTGCGCGCCTTCGAAGCAGCAGCCCGTCACCTCAGCTTCACCAAGGCTGCCAGCGAGCTGGGAGTCACCCAGAGCGCCATTTCCCGCCAGATGCGTTCCATGGAAGAGCTGTTGGGCCTGCGCTTGTTCGAGCGCACAGGCTCGGGACTGGTTCTTACAGAGGCGGGCGCCGTCTATGCCCACAAAATCCGCACCAAGCTGCAGGATATCGAAACCGCGACACTGGAACTGCTCGCCTATCGCGGACAGGGTGGGGAATTGACCATTGCATGCCTGCCGACCCTTGGCGCACGCTGGCTGGTCCCGCGCCTCACAAAATTCACCACCACGCACCCCGAGATTCTAATCCAGATCGTGACCAAACTCGAACCCTTCGAGTTTGATGGCCTTGATATCGATGCCGCTTTCCATTTCGGCGAAAGCGCATGGCCCAATGCCCTCACAGACGAGCTGATGCCGGAATATGTCGTGCCCATGGCCCATCCGACCCTGCAGGCAGAACTCAAGGAGGTTGGTTTGCAGGAATTATTGCTACGCCATCCCTTGTTGCAGGCCACATCTCGCCCGTCCCTGTGGTCCCACTGGTTCAGCCAGAAAGGCTATAGTCACCCAAACCCGCATGTAGGACCGCGTTTCGAGCATTTTCATATGGTCATAAGGGCCGCCGCCTCGAAAATGGGCATTGCCGTTCTACCGCGTCTGTTGGCGGAGGAGGAACTGGCAAGCGGCGAGCTGGTGCAGCTTGATGATCAATTGACACCTTCCAACGGCGATTATTATTTCGTCTATCCGCAGGCCAAGCGGGCCAATCCCAATCTTCAGACCTTCCGCACCTGGGTCATGCGCGAGGCACTAAGCACCAAGAAGAAGATGAACGCAGCCCTTTCCTGAACCCGACAGGTTAGGCAGCCTCGCTATAAACAAATGTCATGAGCGATTGAAATTTCATCGCTTCCAGCGCCTCACCGGCAGCACTACTATTGCGCCATTAATGCCAGCCCCGCATCGGCCCTCTACCGGCCTTTTCGCGCGGCAGAATAGGAGCAATGGGCAATGTGCGCAAAACCGGCCTTCACATGGGATGATCCGTTCCTCTTTCGCCAGCAACTGAGCGAAGATGAACGCATGATCATGGACGTAGCCCGCGCCTTTTGCGACGACAAGCTGATGCCGCGCGTCCTTGAAGCCAACAGGCAGGAATATTTTGACAGCGCCATCATGCGGGAAATGGGCGAGCTAGGCTTCCTTGGCCCCACCATCAGCGAAGACTATGGCTGCGCAGGCGTCAACCATGTGGCCTATGGTCTGATCGCTCGCGAGATCGAGCGGGTAGATTCCGGCTATCGCTCGGCCATGTCGGTCCAATCCTCGCTGGTCATGCACCCCATTCATGCCTACGGCACAGAAGCGCAAAAACAGCACTATCTGCCCAAGCTGGCGACAGGAGAATTGATCGGCTGCTTTGGCCTCACTGAACCGGACCATGGCTCGGACCCCGGCTCCCTCGTCACCCGCGCCACAAGGGTCGATGGCGGCTATCGCCTCAATGGCGCAAAAATGTGGATCACCAATTCTCCAATAGCAGACATCGCCATTGTCTGGGCCAAATCCGATGCTCACGACGGCAAGATCAAGGGCTTCATTGTCAAGGCTGACAGCGAAGGCTATTCAGCCCCCAAAATCGCAGGAAAACTAAGCCTCAAGGCCTCAATCACCGGCGAAATCGTGCTCAAGGATGTCTTCGTGCCCGAAGATCATCTGCTCCCCGACGTGGAAGGCCTCGCAGGGCCCTTTGGCTGCCTTAACAAGGCCCGCTATGGCATCGCATGGGGCGTTTTGGGCGCTGCCGAATTCTGCTGGCATGCTGCGCGCCAATATACAATGGATCGCAAGCAATTTGGTCGCCCGCTCGCGCAAACCCAGCTTGTCCAGCTCAAGCTTGCCGATATGCAGACTGAAATCACGTTGGGCCTACAAGCTGCCTTGCGCGTAGGCCGCATGATGGATGAAGGCAACTGTCCGGTCGAGAATATCTCACTTATCAAACGCAACAATACCGGCAAGGCCCTCACCATTGCGCGCACAGCCCGTGACATGCATGGCGGCAATGGCGTTGCCGACGAATTCCACATCATGCGCCACATGGTCAATCTGGAAAGCGTGAATACCTATGAGGGCACGCATGACATCCACGCCCTGATCCTTGGCCGCGCACAAACCGGTTTACAGGCTTTCTTATAGAACTCCATTGGCCAAGCCCATTGGCACATATCAATCACCATCCAATAACCGCAGCACTCCTTCCGCATGAGCATAAAAGCGGTTCCATAAAGAGAAAAGGACAGCGACATGACGCTGACAACAGGCGCAACCCTTCTGGTGGATTGCCTCATAGAGCAGGGAGCCTCAACCATTTTCGGCGTGCCCGGCGAGAGCTATCTGGCCGTCTTGAACGCAATTTACGATGCCCCCTCCCTGCGTTATGTCAACGCAAGACAGGAAGGCGGCGCCTCGATGATGGCAGATGCCTGGTCCAAGCTGACCGGCGAGGTTGGCCTTTGCATGGTCACTCGAGGCCCCGGAGCCACCAATGCAAGCTCCGGCGTGCATGTGGCCTATCAGGATTCCACCCCCATGATCCTGTTCATCGGCCAGGTTGCCAGCGACCAGATCGAGCGCGAGGCCTTTCAGGAGATCGACTATCGCCGCATGTTCGGCCAGATGGCCAAATGGGTTGCCCAGATTGATGATGCATCCCGCATTCCAGAATATATCGCCCGCGCCTATCGCACAGCCCTCTCCGGTCGCCCCGGCCCCGTTGTTTTGGCCCTGCCCGAAGACATGCTGGTTACCGAAATTGAAAAGCCAGCAGCCCTCCCCGCCAAGGCCAAACCGGCAGACAGCGCACCATCTGCTGAGAGCATGAAAGAGCTTGAGACGCTTGTCGCCAAGGCCGAACGCCCCTTCATGATTGTTGGTGGCGGCGGCTGGTCGCTGGCAGCCAAGAAGGCGGTCACCGCCTTTGCCGAGCAGAATGCCATTCCCGTGGGCACCTCCTTCCGCTGTCAGGACTATTTCCCCAACGAACATCCGAACTTTGCGGGCCATGTCGGCATCGGCATCGATCCCGCACTTGCCAAGCGCATCAGGCAGAGTGATCTGCTCATCGTCCTCGGCGCCCGCCTTGGCGAAATGACCACCTCCGGCTACACCCTCATCGACACGCCTATTCCGACCCAGACGCTCATTCACATTCATGCCGATCCTGAAGAATTGGGCCGCGTCTATCAGCCAGCCCTCGCCATCGCTGCCCGCCATGAAACCATGGCGTTGCTATTCGGCGCTCTGGGCCAAATCCGCAAGGCGGGGGATGCAAACTGGGTGAGCGAAGCCCGTGCGGGCTATGATGCCTTCAGCGCCATCCCAGAACGCACAATGCCCGGTGACGTGCAGATGGCCGAAATTGTCAAACATGTGGTTGCCAACACCCCCGACAACACGGTCTTCACCAATGGTGCAGGCAATTATGCCATCTGGGTGCATCGCTTCATCAAATATCGTGGCTGGCGTACCCAGCTCGCCCCGACTTCCGGCTCCATGGGCTATGGCATGCCGGCCGTCGTCGCAGCCGCCATTCAAGATCCATCCCGCCCGGCTATCTGCTTTGCTGGCGATGGCTGCTTCCAGATGACCTGTCAGGAATTTGCCACCGCCGCGCAGGAAGGTGCCCCCATCAAGGTGATCGTTGTCAACAATTCCATGTATGGCACAATTCGCATGCATCAGGAGCGCGAATACCCAACCCGCATTTCCGGCACGGCCCTATCCAACCCGGACTTCGCAGCCATGGCCGCAGCCATGGGGGGGCATTCAGAAAAGGTGGTCAAAACCGAGGAATTTCCCGATGCCTTTGCCCGCATGATGGCCCACGACGGCCCCGCGCTCATCGAGATCATCACAGATCCCGAAGCAATCACGCCAGTTAAAACCATCACGGATTTCCGCACCAAAAGCTGACATGGCGCGTTTCTTTCTTATCGAAATGCATGATTTTTCAGAAAAGGGTGCCTCAAGGCACCCTTTTTTGTGCTAACAATTGTGCAAAACAGAAAAGTGATTGAAATCTCGACTTCGACGGAAGTCATGGCTGCCCCGAAGCGCACGCTGTGCAATAACACGCCGCAACTAAGGGGGGAGCGACCAGCATATTGTCAACAGGACATACTGCGCTCTGCAATCAGCCAGCCAGTTCCCTTTATGAACCAGCGCGGCACAAAAAGACGGTCGGAGAGTATCAAGAATGATGAAATCAGCAAGGAAATGGGCTGTCGCCTTTTCTATGGCGGCAACGCTTGTAACAGCAGGCTCCACGTCCGCCGCATGGGCTGCACGGGCAGATATCGTGCTGGGCGTCCGGTTGGAACCACCTCATCTGGACCCAACAGCAGGCGCTGCCGCTGCGATTGACGAAATCACCTATGCCAACATTTTCGAAGGCCTCACGCGCATCGACAAGCAGGGCGCGGTGAAACCGGCGCTGGCCGAAAGCTGGACCATTTCCGCCGATGGCCTCACCTATGACTTCAAGCTCCATGAGGGTGTAAAATTCCACGACGGCACCGATTTTGATGCAGAAGACGTGGTCTTCTCGCTCGACCGTGCCCGCGGGGAAGATTCGGTCAACGCGCAGAAAGCCCTGTTCGAGCCTATAGATAGCGTCGTTGCCAAGGATAAATACACCGTCGAGATGACCCTCAAGCGCCCGACCGGCGCCATGCTCTTCAATCTGGGCTGGGGAGACGCTGCCATGGTGGCCCCCGAAAGCGCTGAAACCAATAAAACCAACCCGGTGGGCACAGGCCCTTTCAAGCTGGAGAAATGGGTCAAGGGCGATTCTATCACCCTGATCAGGAATGACGCCTATTGGGGCCAACCAGCCAAGTTGGAGAAAGCCACCTTCAAGATTGTTGCCGATGCCGCAGCCAGCCTTGCTGCGCTGATGGCAGGCGATGTGGATGCCTTCCCGATTTTTCCGGCACCGGAAATGCTGCCACAATTCGAGAATGACTCGCGTTTCAAGGTCGTCATCGGCACCACGGAAGGGGAAACCATTCTGGCCACCAACAATGGGGTCAAACCTTTTGACGATGTGCGCGTGCGCAAGGCGCTGGCCTATGCCATCAACCGCCAGTCCCTTATCGATGGCGCCATGTTCGGCTATGGCACCCTTATCGGTTCCCACTTTGCGCCACACAATCCGGCCTATCTCGATCTATCCCACGTCTATGACTATAATCCGGAAAAAGCCAAAGAGCTGCTGAAGGAAGCCGGTCTGGAAGACGGCTTCAAAGCCCGCCTGTTCCTGCCACCGACCGACTATGCCCGCCGCTCCGGCCTGATCATCGCCTCTGATCTCAAAAAGGTCGGCATCGAGCTGGAACTGATCAATGTTGAGTGGGCCCAGTGGCTAAGCAACGTCTTCAAGGGCAAGGATTATGATCTGACCATCATCTCGCACACCGAACCGATGGATATCGGCATCTATGCCCGCGATGACTATTACTTCAACTATAAAAATGAAGAGTTCAAAGCGATCATCGCCAAGCTCAATGCCACAGCCGATGAGGCCGAACGCACGGAATTGCTGCATCAGGCCCAGAAAAAACTCAATGACGATGCCGTCAACGGCTTCCTGTTCCAGCTTGCCAAGACCGGCGTCTGGAACGCCAAGATCAAGGGATTGTGGGCCAATGCCCCTATCCAGGCCAACGATCTGACAGCCGTAGAATGGATGGACTAATCAGCGAATTCGGTTTAAAAGACCTCCGGGTATGGCAGCAACCATCTGCCATACCCTTTTTCGCATCACCATGCCCGGCAGATAGCAGCCCATTGCCATGATCATCTATTCCCTGCGCCGCCTTGCTTCTCTTTGCGTGACACTCGTGGCAGCTTCTCTTTTCATCTTCGCAGTGATGGAGATATTGCCGGGCGATCCGGCTCAGTTGATTCTTGGCATCAACGCGCAGGAAGACACCTTGGCCGCTTTGCGCGAGCAACTGGGCCTCAATTTACCCCTTGCCAGCCGCTACTGGCTCTGGATCTCGGGCATGCTGCAAGGCGATTTTGGCATCAGCTACACCTATTCTGTGCCGGTCACAGAGCTGATCAGCGAACGGCTGACCATTTCCCTGCCGCTGGCACTGATGGCCCTTGCACTTTCCACCTTGATAGCCCTGCCACTGGGTATTCTGGCTGCCAGCAATCACGGTCGCTGGCCGGATGTGAGCCTCATTGGCGCGACACAGATCGGCATCGCGATCCCCAATTTCTGGTTTGCCATGCTTCTTGTGCTGGTCTTTGCCGTTACCCTGCAATGGTTGCCCTCGGGGGGCTTTCCCGGCTGGGAGGCCGGGCTTTGGCCCGCAACCAAGGCGCTGTTATTGCCTGCCATTGCCCTTGCTCTGCCGCAGGCATCCATTCTCGTGCGCATCATGCGCTCTTCCATGCTGGAAGTGTTGCATGAAGATTATATGCGCACCGCTCGCGCCAAGGGCCTCAACCTGCGTCAGACACTGGCGCGCCATGGTCTGCGCAACGCGCTTATTCCGGTGATCACCATCATGGGGCTGCAATTCTCATTCCTTCTGGCTGGCACGGTTATCATCGAGAATGTCTTCTCCCTGCCCGGCCTTGGAAGGCTGGTGTTCCAGGCCATCAACCAGCGCGACCTCATCACGGTAAAAGCCGTGATCATGCTGCTGGTCGCCACCGTCATACTCGTCAATTTCCTCGTGGACATCACCTATGGCCTGATCGATCCGCGCCTTCATCGCAGGCAGGGCAGCCAATGACCAAGCCGCATCTCTTCTCAACGGACGCCCATAAATATCGCAGCTTCCTTGCCAAGGGCCTGCATTCGCCTTCCTTTGTCATCGGCGGCGCGATCACTCTGTTCTTTGTGGTGCTTGCGCTTGTCTCCTTTGTCTGGACGCCCCATGACGCGCTTTCGGTCAATATCGCCGAGCGCCTCAAGCCAATCAGTGCCACCTATTGGCTCGGCACGGATCATTATGGCCATGATCTCTTTTCCATGATCATGCTGGGCGCCCGCAACTCCATCGCCGTAGCGCTGGTTGCAGTAGGCATCGGCGCCTGCCTCGGGGTGCCCTTAGGCTGTTGGGCAGCGGCAAAAGGCGGCTGGCTGGACGAAGCCATTATGCGCACGGGCGACTTCATATTCGCCTTTCCGGCCATCATCTCGGCCATCATGATCACCGCTCTGGCAGGCCCCGGCGCCATCAACGCCATTGTCGCCATCGGCATCTTCAACATTCCGGTCTTTGCCCGCCTTGCCCGCGGTGCGGCACTGAGCCTATGGACGCGTGAATTCATTCTCGCCGCCCGCCTTTCCGGCAAGGGCTCGGTGCGCATCACCATTGAGCATATCCTGCCCAACATCGCCAACCTGCTGATCGTGCAGGGAACCATCCAGTTCTCACTGGGCATTCTGGCTGAAGCCGGGCTTTCCTATGTGGGCCTTGGCACCCAACCCCCCATGCCCAGTTGGGGGCAGATGCTCTCGGAAGCTCAGACATGGCTGATGATGGCCCCGCAACTGGCGATCATCCCCGGCATGGCAATCATTCTCACGGTTCTGGGCCTCAATCTTCTGGGCGATGGCCTGCGCGACATGCTCGACCCGAAGATCCGTTCAAGCCTCGACATTGGCGGGAGCAAAGCATCATGAGCCTGCTCACGTTGGAAAATGTCAGCCTCACCATTGGTGACAAGCCAATATTGAAGGATATCTCCTTCTCGTTGGAGCGGGGCCAATGTCTCGGGCTCGTGGGCGAATCCGGCTCGGGCAAGAGCCTGACAGCCCTTTCCATCATGCAGCTTCTGCCGCGCCAGAGCCAGCTTTCAGGCGCCATCCATCTGGCGGAGACCAATCTAGCCCATCTCTCCGAGCGGCAGTTGTGCAATTGGCGCGGCAACCGCATGGGCATGATCTTTCAGGAACCCATGACCGCGCTCAATCCGCTAAAAGCCATTGGTGCGCAAGTGGAAGAATGCATCCTCCAGCACAGCTCGGTCACCCGCCATGAAGCGCAGGAGCAGGCCAAAAGCCAGCTGCTACGTGTTGGCCTCCACCCCGAGCATGTCGCACCGGATCGCTTTCCCCATCAGCTCTCGGGCGGGCAACGCCAGCGCGTTGTCATTGCCATGGCCATCGCCATGAAACCGGACCTCATCATCGCCGATGAGCCGACCACAGCGCTCGACGTCACCTCACAGGCCGAAATCCTGCAACTGCTCAAGGCCCTCATGGCCGAAGACCATTCCGCCTTGATGCTCATCTCCCATGATCTCGCGGTGGTCGCTGAGATGGCCAACTCGATAGCCATCATGAAAAAGGGTGCCATCGTCGAACAAGGCCCACTACCGGGATTGTTCGACACCCTCAGCCACCCCTATAGCAAACGCCTGTTCGAGGCTTCGACCCATCAGCCCGAACGGCAAAAGCCTCCCATTTTCAGCGATGACCCGAGCCTTGCGCAAACGGCCCCCGTGCTTTCCGCCAGCACAGTCGTGCGCACCTACCCCCTGCCGCGCCAGTTCCCCTATCTTGAGCGCCGCAGCACGCGCGCCGTGGATGGCGTAGACCTGACGATCCACAAGGGCCAGAGCATCGGCCTCGTGGGCGAATCCGGCTGTGGCAAATCCACTCTCGCCCGCACATTGCTCGGACTGGAAGCACCACAAGAGGGCAACATCCGTATTGGTTGGCACGATCCCTACTCCGCCAACAAGACCGACTTACGGCAGGTGCGTCGGGATATCCAGATCGTCTTTCAAGACCCGAACGGCTCTTTCAATCCACGCCACAAGATCGGCCGCTCCATTGCCGAACCGCTCTATCTGTTTCAGAAGGAAGTGAACCGCGACGAGCGCGACGAACGCATCGCCACCAGCCTCACGCAGGTGGGCCTGGCGCCGGAAGACGCGGAAAAATTCCCCCATGAATTCTCCGGAGGCGAACGCCAGCGCATCGCCATCGCCCGGGCGCTCATCACCCGTCCCCGCATCATCATCGCCGATGAGCCCGTCTCGGCCCTCGACGTCTCCATCCGCGCCCAAATTCTGGATCTTTTCACCGACTTGCGTGACCGGCTGGACCTTGCCTATCTGTTCATCAGCCACGATCTCTCCGTTGTCCGCTCAGTAACGGACGAAGTCATGGTCATGTATCGCGGCAAGATCATCGAGCGCGGCCGCACCGAAACCATTTTCAACGCGCCCCAAGAGCCCTACACCCAAGCCCTCATCAACGCCGCCCCCGACCTGCAAAAAACCATTGCAAGACGAAGGGCCGTGACAGAAGAGCCCAACTGAGAACACGCCATGTCAGCTTTGCGGACAAGGACGAAACCGCTCTCGCGGTATTGGTGCTCGCTGCGTTTTTTGTGCCTCATTCTGATTGCTGATTTTATAGATGATCCTGTCTGTCGTTGAATTGGGTTTTCTCAACCCAGCGACAGGAGATCTTCATGTCCAATCAACATATGCCGGTACTTCGCCTTCGTTTTCTCGAAGATATGCGTATCAAGGGTTTGATGCCCAAGACACAGACGATGTATCTGAGGGCCATGCGGGAGTTCACACGCTTCCTGGGTCATTCACCCGACAGTGCGACACCTGAAGAATTGCGGGCTTTCCAGCTTGATATGAAGGATCACGGTATCGGGGCTGCAACCTATAACAATCGGCTGACAGTGTTGAGCTTTTTCTTTTCGATCACTTGCCCGCGCCCCGAGATGAAGCGACACATGCGTTATCAGAGAATGGCCAAGAAAATACCCGTTGTATTGAGCGTTGAAGAAGTCGCAGCCATTCTGGAAGCGGCCCCTGGACCTGGCTTGAAGTATCGCGCGGCATTCAGCGTGGCCTATGGTGGAGGTCTACGAGCGAGCGAAGTCGCCCATCTCAAGATCAGTGATATTGACAGTGACCGGATGCTGATCCGGATTGAGCAAGGTAAGGGCCGCAAGGATCGACAAGTTATGTTGTCTTCGAGCCTGCTTGAACTCTTGCGAGATTATTATCGGGAAGCCCGGCCGAGGGGGTGGCTGTTTCCCGGTCGTAGCCGCATCGATCCCATCTCGACCCGGCAATTCAACCGGGCTTTTGGCGTTGCCTGCAATTTTGCGGGTATCAGCAAGAAGGCCTCACCCCATACCCTGCGACATAGCTTTGCCACGCATTTGCTGGAAGGCGGGACAGACATCCGGGTGATCCAGGTTCTTCTCGGGCATGCCAAGCTGGAAACCACCACTATTTATACCAAGGTGGCAACGAAGACGATCCAGGAGGTGACCAGTCCTCTTGATCTGCTGGTGCTCCGCAAGGGTGGTTCCGGTTAAGGCCAGCCATCATGTCCCGCTCGGGACTAGAAGTTGCGGATATCTTTCGCGCTCATGGTCCTCACTATCGCCGTGTTCATGCAGGCCATCTGTCACTTACCCAGCTTAAGGTGATGTCTGCCATTGAGGCTTGCCGAACCGCTGCCCTTGGTGGCCATGTCGTGGCATGTGACAAGTGTAATCACCTGCATATCGCATATAATTCCTGCCGCAATCGGCATTGCCCTAAATGTCAGGGCGTTGCCGCGCGGGAGTGGATGACTTCGCGCATCAAGGACTTGCTTCCAGTCGAATACTTCCATGTGGTCTTCACATTGCCATCACTGGTGGCCGACATCGCCTACCAAAACAAGGCTATTGTCTATGGCCTCTTGTTCAAAGCATCTGGGATCACGGATTGGCATGACGAGTGTGCTGCACACTTGGGGTTCCGCCATGACGCATCATCCTCATGTCCATGTCATCGTGCCGGGCGGCGGTTTGTCACCCGATGGCAAGAGGTGGATATCCTGTCGCTCAGGCTTCTTCCTGCCGGTTAGAGTTTTGTCCCGATTGTTCCGCCGCCTGTTCCTTGAAGGATTGATGCGCCTTTACAAGGCTGACAAGCTGGCTTTCTTCGGTACACTGGCAAGTCTGTCTAATCCGGACAGCTTTGCAGCCTATCTTGCCCCGCTGCGCAAGACCGAATGGGTGGTCTATGCCAAGCCTCCCTTCGGCGGCCCAGAGGCAGTGCTAGCCTATCTCAGCCGTTATACGCATCGTATTGCAATCTCGAACAGCCGCCTGATCAGTGCCAACGCCGCTACTGTCACCTTCAAATGGAAAGACTACCGCATCAAGCGTGATGATCGGTTGAAAGTCATGTCCTTACCGACGGACGAGTTCATTCGCCGTTTTCTGATCCATGTCCTGCCCTCCGGCTTCCATCGCATTCGCCACACAGGCTTTCTTGCTAATGGCATAAGGCGTGCGCGGATCAAAACCATCAGGCTGTTGCTCCATGCAGAACCAAATGATGGCCAGGTGGAGAACGTCAGCCAAGAAGAAGAGTGTGAAAGACAAAGCTCAAACTGGCATTGTCCCGAATGCGGTGGAACGATGCGTGTCATTGAAATCTTTGCGCGAGGACAATTGCCAAGATCCCGTGCTCCGCCATGGAAGGATGCTGCATGATGGACCAATCATACCCGGCCTTGCTGTTGCGAGGCTCCGGACAAATCAATGCGTCCTGTCATCAAGAAATACGGCTGGTGCGCACCGCAAATGTGAAAATGAAACGCCATTCGACAATATCTGGCCTGAAAAACAGGCTGGAAGGCTCCCTTCGCCAACAGATCGGAGCCACAAAGGCACCATTCATCGCAAATCCCTAGCTAACTATCCCCATAGAAAAACCAACCCGCGCTTTCCTCCTTGTCAGATTTATCGCCGCTGGATGACACGCATCCAGCTGCAACAAACCTTGGACGAAGCGAACATTTTGAGAGATCCCTCCAAAGTGGTGAAAAAATATAGTTTGCTGATGGTTGTTGTGTCTCATGATGATATCATCAAGTACTGCCGGTCACATTTTGCGAGGCGATCATGAAACTAATACTGGTTGTTGCTCTCCTTCTGGCGACATCACCTGCTCTCGCATGTTCGGAGGTGTCCGTTTCTCTTTCGAATAATATGTCGGCTAGCACCTGTTCTTTGGTGCTTGAAGATGGTTCAGGTCCTCTGTCGACTATATGTGATCATAACACCTATAGACTGGGTGCTTCAGATGCCGAGAGGCTGAATTTTGCCTCGGCAGCAGAACGTTTGGCCCCAAAGCTTGAAGATAATAATTGCAGAAAGGAAGCTGAAATTTTCTATCGCCAGATTCTGAAAATACGCAAAAGCGTTTGGGGAGACATGCATCTGGACGTAGCAAGAAGCTATAAAAATTTAGCACGACATCTGAGTAGATGGGGGGGAATGGCTGAAGCGGCGGAATTTCATGCACGGGGTGTAAAGATCGCTGAGCAGCTTTTAGGGGACAATGACCTAGAACTGGCAACCTATCTGAGCGCTTACGCCTTCAATCAGAGACATCTGGGGCATTTCGCTAAGGCAAAGACCCTGTATCGCAAGGCGATTGCTATACAGCATCGAGCTCTTGGTAAAGACCATTCCGAAATCGTCAAGAACTATCTAGGTCTAGCGATGTGTCTGGAAGCATTGGGAAATTACAAGGAGGCTGAACAGCTTTATCGAAGGGGGATAAAACTGCACCCACTAGAAACTGACCTCGATCACAGCGAATTACTGATTGTTTACCAAGAGCTATCGAACACTCTCAATAAACAAGAACGCTATGAAGAAGCAGAGCCAATACTTCGGCAGGTGATTGATCTTTATATACAAAAGCTCGGCTATCACCATCCCAACCTTCCAACGGCTTATTTCTATCTAGCACAAAGCCTCAATGGGCAGGAGCGATACGAAGACGCTGAGCCATTCTATCGCAATGCGCTTATGAAAGCGGAAATGCTTTCGGAGTGGGGGCATTTCGAGATGGATATCTACTATAGTGGCCTTGCCTACAATTTGTCCAAACGTGGATTGGACGAAGAAGCCGAACCGCTGTTTCACAAAGCGCTTGACATTATGGAAAAGAACCCGGGTACGAATGACCGTAACCTAGCAAAGACCTATAATAACCTAGCGTACACTTTGAATGAACTGGAACGTTATAGCGAGGCAACCCCATTCCTTCAAAAAGCGATTGATATATTTGAGCGTACAGAGGGAGCCAATCATTCTCTAACTGCTGCTGGCTACAACAATCTGGCTCACAATTTCGAGAAGCTGAGACAATTTGAAGAAGCGGAACAGCTCTATCGCAAAGCGCTATCTATAGAAGAACGATCATACGGAAAGAATCATACAGAAACCAAGCGGATCGCGAAAAATCTGGAGAATTTTCTTGCCCGGAAATCCGAAAGGGAAGCCAGGCAAGTGGAGGCAAATTAGGTTGGTTCACATGTGCTTTATCCGCCAGATTTTTGCGCCTGATTTTGCAATACACAGAGTTACAGTATATCTTTTTCAACGTCCACCTTGCGCACACAATCTGCCCTCCACCCAAAAAACAACAAAACCCGCCGGATTACTCCGACGGGCTGGATCGTTATTGCGCTCAAAGCGTTGTTGCACCATTTAGCGCTTATTTGGTGCGGTAGGCTTTGAGGCGATCGAGAATGGCTGGGTCGCCTTCACCGCGTTCGGCGGTTTTAACAGCAGGGGCCAGCTTGTTGGCCAGTTCCTTGCCAAGCTCGACGCCCCACTGATCATAGCTGTTCACACCCCAGACGACGCCCTGAACGAACACCTTGTGCTCATAGAGCGCGATCAGGCGGCCAAGCATTTTCGGGGTCAGCTTGTCATAGAAGAGAAGCGAGGTCGGGCGGTTGCCCGGGAACACCTTGTGCGGCACAAGGGCTGCGACCTCTTCGGCGGATTTGCCCGAGGCTTCCAGTTGCGCCTTGGCTTCATCTGCCGTGCGGCCAAAGGCCAGCGCTTCCACCTGCGCGAAGCAGTTGGAGAGCAGCAATTCATGCTGATGCTGGTCCGCGTCCGTCGGCTTTGCAGCAACGAGGAATTCGCACGGAATGATATCATGGCCCTGATGCAGTTCCTGATAGAAGGCATGCTGACCGTTGGTGCCGGACTGCCCCCAGATCACCGGACCGGACGCGCGCAGGATATCGGAGCCATTGCGGCGCACGCGCTTGCCGTTGGATTCCATATCCAGCTGTTGCAGAAAGGCCGAGAAGAATTCCAGCCTCTGGTCATAAGGCAACACGGCAACCGATGAGCAGGCCCAGATATTGCGATACCATAGGCCAAGCGCGGCCAGCAGCATGGGCAGGTTCTCACGGAAAGGCGCTGTTTCGAAATGCTTGTCCATGGAGCGGGCACCGGCGAGAAACTCCTCAAACCCTTCCGGTCCGATGGCGATCATCACAGGCAGACCGATGGCCGACCAGACCGAATAGCGGCCGCCGACCCAATCCCAGAATTCAAACATCCGCTCGGTGCTGATGCCAAAGCCTTCCACACCTTCCTTGTTGGTGGAAAGGGCAGCGAAGTGATCGCCCACAGCATCTTCACCCAAAGCCGCGACAAGCCATGCCTTGGCCGCGCGGGCGTTGGTCATGGTTTCCTGCGTGGTGAAGGTTTTGGAGGCAACAAGGAACAGGGTACGAGCGGGATCCAGCACCTTCAGCGTATCGCCCATATGCGCGCCATCCACGTTGGAGACAAAATGCACGCGTGGACCATCATGATAGGCAGCCAGACCTGCGGTCACCATATGCGGCCCAAGGTCAGAGCCCCCAATGCCGATATTGACCACATCGGTGAAGGGCTTGCCATCTTTGGCAGCGATGGACCCATCGCGCACGCCCTTGGCAAACGCATAGAGCCGTTCCTTGACGGCATTCACATCAGCCGCAATGGCCTGCCCATCAACCACCAGATCATCGTCAACACTGCCGCGCAGAGCGATATGCAGCACTGAGCGCCCCTCGGTGTTGTTGATGGCAACGCCAGACTTCATTTCGGCGTAGCGCTCGGCTACACCGGATTGCAGCATCAGATTTTCGAGCAGCATCAGGGTTTTGTCCTGGATGCGGTTGCGCGAATAGTCGAGCGTTAGACATCCGTCCATTTCTGCAGAAAAGCGTTCGAACCTGTCAGCCTCTTCAGCGAAGGCTGAGCGCAGGTTAAAATCTGACAATTCCTGACGATGGCGGACCAAATCGGACCAGACGACTTCCAGAGAGCTCATTTTCAACCCCAATCAATTGCTTTTGAAACTTAAACACTTGTAGAACCAATATGTGACAAGTCATTTGAGTTCCATCAACAAATGAATTCAAGTGTGTAATTTTCCACGCCTGCCCTTTGACGGCCTTCAGAGGAAAAAAATGCGCCTTACCTGCTAAAAAGCGTCAAAAAATGGATGAATATGTCAAGCAGATTGTAGAAATTCAACCGATGCAATTAATATGAAACAGAGAGCTGATTCGACGCCTCGAAGCGGCTCGCAAGGAAACAGGACAGGAAAAGCCGGATCGGCGGGAGAGTTTTGTGCGCAATATAGTCATTTCCATTGTTTCAGCGATCATTCTGGTTGTTCTGGCAATCCTTCTCCTGCCCATGTTCCTCTCCACCGACTATCTCAAGGCGCAGGTGGTCAATCTGGTAAAGGACAAGACAGGCATGACGCTCGCCATTGGTGGCGATGTGTCCCTTTCTTTCATCACCGGCGTCAAGCTCAACACCGAGAGTGTCTCGCTAGAGGATCAAGCAGGGCAACCGCTCTTTTCGGTACGCGAACTGGATTTCGGGCTCGCGCTCTCTCCTCTGCTGAGTGGCAAGGCAGACATCACCGGCATTACGTTGGATCAGCCGGTGGTAACCATCACGACGGGAGCGCCACCGCCCGCTGAAGGCCAACAGGGAGAGACCAAGCCAGCCAATGGCGCGGACGAACAGGCAAACACAGCGCCCTCCGCTTCGGGGCAATCGGACACGATCGACCTTTCCGCCCTCAGCATCCGACGCCTCAGCATCAATGATGCCCAGATTGTTACCATCGATGAGGGTGGCCACGCACGAAATATCGTCTCAGGGCTGAATGCCACGGTGCGCATTCCCGATTTCAATGGTGCCTCCGAGATCGAGGCAACCCTGCCCTACAAGGGTCAATCCCTCTCCATTGCAGGAAAGCTGGCCAATACGGGGCGTGCAATCAATGGCCAATCTTCCCGGCTTGATCTCAACCTTGACAGCGAGCTGATCAAGGCGACCATTGAGGGCAATCTCGCCTACAAGAACAATCAGATCTTCACGGCAAACTATGCCTCCAACATTGGCAATGTGAAGCAATTCATGAGCTGGTTGGGCCTGTCGCCAGACCTGCTGGATGTCAAGGCGGCCAGCGTCAAGGGTTCTGTGATTGCGCGAAAGAAAGAAATCCGCCTACCCAGCCTGACTGTTTCGCTGGACAAGCAACAGCTGAAGGCTGCAGCGCGCCTCTTCATCGCCCCCAAAACGCAACGTCCTGCCATTCGGCTGGCCGTGGATAGCTCTACCCTTAATATCGACACACTTCTCAAGCCCACAGCCGCTGCGAACGCGAAGGGCCCGGAAGCCACGTCTCAGGCACAAGCTACCTCCAGCACACCGCCGGACCTCTCCATTCTCAACGACTTCAACGCAACGCTTGATTTCCGCTCTGGACGCCTCACCTACAAGGGCCAATCCCTGCGCCAGGTCAAATTGCTGGCCCAGAACATCAATGGAAAACTTGGCATCAATCTCAAGTCTGCCAATCTGGCCAACGGCAATGTGCGCGCCAAGCTCTCGGGCGATGTCAACCAGCTTGTCTGGTCTGGCTCCCTCACAGCCAACGGATTGGGCGTCAAGCCACTCGCAAAGCTGGCCGGGCAAACCAGCCCACTGGCGGGCAAGCTTTCGGCCAATATCAATTTCGCCGCTCAAGGCCTGACCGTCGACGAAATCACCCAGAAGGGCAATCTGGCAGGCGAGATCACCCTAGCAAACGGGCAATATGCCAATCCAGCGCTGCAGCAAGCCGTGCCTAATCGCAAGACCGGTATGCTGCGCAAGATTTCCAGCCGCATCACCATCGCCAACCTCGATGACCCGGTCGACATCAAGGGCAGCTTCAACTGGAATGGCGACACCATTCAATATAGTAGCACCATCGGCCTTGGCGAATTGCTCGCTAATGCGCCGGTTCCTGCCAGCATTTCGGCTGAAGGCAAGCGCTTCGCCCTCGCCCTTGCGGGCAAGGTTGACCCGGCCAAAAGCAGCCTCTCGGGCAGCAAACTGACCGTGGAAACAAAATCCAGCAAGCAGCTGCTCGCCTGGCTCGGGCGAGATGTCAACCGGGGCACACCGAACCTTCCGGTTTTCTTCTCCGGCCAGTTGGATCTTGGTTCCAACAAGAGCACACTCAAAAACATGACCCTGCGCATGGGGCAGACCAATGGCTCGGGCAACATCACTTATGTTGCGGGCACCATTCCGGCCATCTCGGGCACGCTGGCCTTCGACAAGCTGGATGCAACCCCGTTCATGGGCGATGGCCAACAGCGCGCGGGCACTCAAAACAGGCAGGCGGCCAATCAGCCAGCCACCCCGTCCGGCTGGGACAAAAGCCCCATCGATTTCTCGGGCCTTAACAGCATCAAGGCCGATCTAGCCTTCTCGGCCAAATCCCTCGTTGCCCGCGACATCATCATGGGGCCCGTGCAGCTCGCTGTAAAAATAGATAATGGTCAACTTTCCACAGCGCTCAACCAGATTTCGCTCTATCAGGGCAAAGGCAACGGACGCATAACGGTGGACGCGCGAACCAAACCGGCGAAACTGGCCGCCCAATTCGCCCTCTCGGGCATGAATATGCGTCCCTTCCTTACCGACACCGTCGGCATGCGCAACTTGAGCGGCAAAGGCGGTGTCACCCTTGATCTGACAGCACAAGGCGCAAGTCAGGCCGCCATCATCAGACAACTCAACGGCACGAGCAAACTGGAAATGCGGGATGGGCAGATTAACGGCATCAACATTCCGCGCATGCTGCGCAGCCTGCGGGGCAATATTCTGGATGGCTGGGCATCCGCCGATGCTCAAAGCACGGATTTCTCAGCGCTGACAGCCAGCTTCACGTTCAAGAATGGCATAGCCAGCAACAATGATCTCAACATGCTCAGCCCGCTGTTGCGCTTGTCTGGTGCCGGCACGATCAACCTGCCGCAGATGACGATCAACTACAAAGCCACTCCCAAGCTCATCGCCAAGCTCAAGGGGCAAGGCGGACCTGTGGATGCGGATGGCATTCCCATCCCGATCATCATTGAAGGCAAGCTCAGCCAGCCGCGCATCTATCCCGATATTCCGGGCATTCTGGAAAACCCGCAAGCGATCCTCAAATCGCTTGAGCAGATGGGAGGAGCAGGTAAAGATGCCTCCAAGGCGATCCAGAAGATCGAGAAGAATGTCACCAAGGAGTTGCAAAAGCAGTCAGATAAGCTTGGCGTTGACCTGAACCAGATCTTGCAGCCACAAGAAGGCAATAATAATAGCAATAACAACGACAACCAGCAAAAGCCCAAGCTCGAAGAGCAACTCCTGCAAGGATTGACCAAGGGTCTGTTCGGCAATTGAACAAGCCGCATAACGACATCAAGGGTCGCCCATCGGCGACTCCTTTTTGTTGGAGACAGCTTCTCTGCCAGACCAATTGACATTTTGCATAAAACACCCTGTCGATTTGCATGAATTCTGACGATTTTTATAAAAGATAGCCTCTACCCGTTGATCGGCGAGTGCAGTTAAGTCCTCCCAAAAGACCAGCAAACCGATCAAGGGAGCCATAAGACAATGCCTGCGCCAGAGAATGTCACCCCACCAACCATTCACCTGCTTGGGGTTCCGGTTCAAGATGGAACCCATGAAAAAGGATGCCTCATGGGGCCGGATGCTCTGCGCACTGCCGGATTGCGAGATACACTGGAAGGCCTTGGCTTTGATTGCGTAGATCATGGCAACCTTTCGCCCGCCTCCATTGATCCGATGCCCGCAGGAAAGGGCAACGCCCTGCAATTTGATGCCATCGCTGGCTGGACCCGCACGCTAGCTCCCAAAGCCTATGAGATGGCGAAAAGCGGATTTCCGCTCTTTATGGGCGGCGACCATTCGCTGTCCATGGGCTCGGTTGCTGGCATGGCACGCCATGCCGCCGATGAAGGAAAAGAGCTCTTCGTGCTCTGGCTCGATGCCCACACAGACTTCAACACCCCGCTGACATCAGAATCGGGCAATATGCACGGCATGTCTGTGGCCACCTTTTGCGGTTTGCCCGAATTGAGCGGCCTTTACGAAGCCCCCCTTGATCATCCGGTCAATCCCGCGCAAGTCCATATGATGGGCATTCGCAGCATCGACCAGAAAGAGCGCGATCTCTTGCGACGCCACCATGTCAAAATCAACGACATGCGTGTACTTGACGAGATGGGTGTCATCCGCCCCTTGATGGAACTGATTGATGAAGTCAAATCACGCAACGCCATGCTACATGTCAGCCTTGATGTAGACTTTCTCGACCCTGAAATCGCCCCGGCCGTCGGCACGACAGTACCGGGTGGCGCCACCCTGCGGGAAGCCCATCTGATCATGGAGCTACTGCATGAGAGCGGCTGTGTCACCTCGCTAGATCTGGTCGAGCTCAATCCGTTTCTTGATCATCGCGGCAAAACGGCAGAGCTACTGACCGACCTAACTGCCTCCCTCTTCGGACGCACCATTTTCGACCGACCAACCCGCCGCCCCGGCCCACGGCACAGAAGCGCCTAGTCCACGGCCATCAAACAATTTGCTATCCCTTTCGGTAATTTTGCCACTGCGTAACACCCTGATCACGTTGATTAACTGGACAAAAATCATTTCCTGCCTAAAACTAGGGTCAACGACAATGATCTATCGCGTGAGAAGGGCCACTATGGACCGCAACTCAAAGGATAGATCACAACGGCACGAGGAAACGCACGCATGCAAGACAATGACAGCAAAGAGGATGATGCTCCGCTTCGCATCGCTCTGGTGGCCCATGATGCAAAGAAGGATGACATCGTGGATTGGGTTGGCAAACATCTCAATCTGCTGAGAAAAGCGACATTTGTCGGCACCGGCACCACTGGCGGGCGCATCAAGAAGGCCTTTCCCGAGCTGGATCTTACGCCTCTGTTCTCCGGCCCGTTGGGTGGCGACCAGCAGATCGGCGCCATGATTGCCGAAGGCAAACTGGATGGTCTGATCTTCTTCGTCGACCCGCTTTCTCCCATGCCCCATGATGTGGACGTGAAAGCGCTCAACCGTCTGGCCGTCGTTTACGACCTGCCAATGGCCCAGAGCCGTCGCTCCGCCAACATGATCATTCGCGGCATGATGATGGAAAAATACGGCACCATCGACTTCTAGGATAGAGGCTCACAAAGCCCGAACGGATGCTTCAAAACAAAAGGCCGCCCGGTTGCCCGAGCGGCCTTTTCTATTCCTCAATGCAGCGCGTCGCTAGCCCTCACGCACCACATAGACCGAGCATTTGGAGTGGCGCACCACGCGCGCCGCATTTGGCCCGATCAGCATTTCGCGCAGGTCAGGCTTATGGGCGCCGATCACGATCAGATCTGAATCGGCCTGTTCGGCGGTTTCCAGAATCTCCTCATAGATCGAACCCGACGCCACGATATGACGCAGATCGGCCACACCGTCTTCGCCAAGAATGTCAGAGACACGCTTTTTCAAGGCAACCTTGGCATCTTTGACAGCCTGATTCTGGAAATTCTCATCGAAATAGGAGCCGACGAGAGAGATCCGGAAATTGGGCACGACCGTAACGATATCCAGCCGAGCGCCTTCAAGCTTGGCGATCTTGTTTGCCGTATTCAGAACCTCGGTGTCATTCTCCTGACTGATATCAAGAGCGCATAGAACCGTATTGATCATGCTGGTTTCTCCTCTTTGCGACCAACGCGTGCACGCTGAAGCAAATAAACACATCCAAGCAGCAACAGCCCCGGAATATAGATCAGATCCTTGGGCAACTGGTCTGCCTTGATTTCCGCATGGGTAATCTGCACAGGGTCATCCGCGTAGAAGTCAAAGCCGCCGAGCATTTCAAAGAAAGGCGTGCCCGGGAATGGCTCATCCAGCTTGGCCACCCCATCTTCATCGAGAATGGTAAGGCCCTGAGCCTCGAGGCGCGCATCGCCCCCAGTTTCGTCACCAGAGGTGATAACCAGGGTCGTTTCCTTGGTTGATCCGGTATCGAAATCCGGCCCGGAGATGTTGAGCCGCATTTCATGCCCCGGGGGAATAGCCCCGAAGGCCTGACTGACCTGCGCCGGTTCCACCACCTCGAAAGGAGGCTGTATCCGGTTCATGAAGAAGTCCGGACGGAACAGAATAAAGGCAATCAGCACCAGAGCGACACTTTCATAGATGCGGCTCTTGGTCACAAAATAACCCATCGTACCCGCTGTAAAGACCAGCACCGCTATCATGCCGATAACAGCAACCAGAAGCCCCTGATACCATGTGACATCATACCAGAGCAGATCGGTGTTGAAGATGAAGACGAATGGCAGAGCAACGGTCCGGAGCGAATAGAAGAAGGCGGTGAAGCCCGTCTTGATCGCATCGCCCCCCGACACCGCAGCCGCCGCAAAGGAGGCGAGCCCCACCGGCGGCGTCACATCGGCCATGATACCGAAATAGAAGACGAACAAGTGAACTGCGATGAGCGGCACCACCAGACCGGATTGCGCCCCGAGCTGAACAACCACACCGGCCATCAGCGAAGACACAACGATATAGTTGGCCGTTGTCGGCAGTCCCATGCCCAGCACGAGCGACAGCATGGCCACGAAGATCAGCATCAAGACGAGGTTGCCCCCGGACATCAGCTCCACGAGATCCGCCATGACCTGCCCGATACCGGTCAGCGTCACCGTTCCCACAATCACACCGGCCGTTGCAGTGGCAAGACCGATACCGATCATGTTGCGTGAGCCATCGATCATGCCGATACCCAGATCACCAACACCAGCCTTGAAGGCGTTCACATATTCATTTTCGCCGCGGAACATGGCCTTGAGCGGCCGCTGCGTCAGCAGGATAACGAACATTAGAGCCGTCGCCCAGAAAGCGGAAAGCCCGGGCGATTTCTGCTCGATCATCAGGAAGTAGACCAGAACCACGATCGGCAGCAGATAGTAAAGACCGGTTTTGTAGATGTCCTTGACTTCAGGCAGCACGATATTCTCGTCATTTGGATCGTCCGGTTTCAGATCATCCACCGATGCCGCCAGCTTGAGCAGCAACAGATAGGCCACGAAGGTGATGGCCGCCAGAATCCAGCTAGCCCCTTCAGGCACCATGGAGACGATCAACCCGATCGGATATTTGATGCCATAGCAAAGCAGGGCAAATCCGACAAAGAAGAACAACATGCCAAGAATGGTTCGCGCCGTGGAAACAGCTTTCGTACCGATGGTGGGCATATTCCGCTTCACCGCTTCCAGATGCACGATATAGACCAGCGCAACATAGGACAGGATCGCAGGCAGGAAGGCATGCGTGATCACTTCCATGTAGGAAATGCCCACATACTCCACCATCAGGAAGGCAGCAGCCCCCATGACCGGCGGCATGATCTGCCCGTTCACCGAAGAAGCCACCTCAACAGAGCCAGCCTGCTCGGAGGTAAAGCCCACCCGTTTCATGAGAGGAATGGTGAAGGTTCCCGTCGTCACCACGTTAGCAATGGAAGATCCGGAGATAAGACCAGTAGCTGCCGAACCAACAACGGCTGCCTTGGCAGGTCCGCCCTTCAAATGCCCCAAAGCAGCGAAGGCCATCTTGATGAAATAGTTCCCCGCCCCGGCCTTGTCGAGCAACGAGCCGAACAGCACAAACAGGAACACGAACTTGGTGGAAACCCCCAGCGCGATACCGAACACGCCTTCGGATGTGATCCACATGTGGCTCATGGCCTTCTTGAGCGAAGCGCCCTTCCAGCGAATGACTTCCGGCACCCATTCAGATGACCCGAAAAAGACATAGACAAGGAAGATGACCGCAATGGTCGCCATAGCCGGACCAAGCGCACGCCGGGCCGCTTCAAACAGCAGGATCAGGCCTGCAAGGGCGACCCACTTGTCGACATCATCGGCCAGACCGCCATTGTTGACGACCTTCTGATAGAAGAAGAAGCCATAAAGCGCGATAAAGGTGCCTGCCAGCGCGAAGATCCAGTCCTGAACCGGAATATGATGGCGTGGACTGCTTTTCAGCGCCGGATAAGCCATATAGGCCAGGAAAATGGCAAAGGCCAGATGCACCTGACGCGAGTTGTTGATCAGATCGGACGGAAGAACATAGTTGGAAATCGGTGAAGCCAGCAAGACCTGAAAGGCAGCCCAAACAAGGGCAACAATAGCCAAAAAGGTACCAACCGGGCCGATCGGATTACGCGCTCCCGCATCCGTAGAGGCAACCAGGTCCTGAAGTTCTTCTTCAGAAAGTGGACGCCCAGACGCATTTTTCTGTGACATAGATTGCAGCCCCCAGCCATCGCTCCCAAGCGCGATTACAACCAAGCTGAAACCGTCAAACAGTTTCACCAGCACTGATCGGCGATAGCATATTATTAATTATGGAAAACCGAACCCGGCCTTGCCGGGTCCAGTCACAGCAATTGCAAAAGGCTTCGGACACAAGAGCCCGAAGCCTGAAATCAGCGAGACTTACATCCAGCCTTTTTCTTTGTAATATTTCACAGCACCCGGATGCAGAGGAGCAGACAGACCGTCCTTGATCATTTCTTCCGGTTTCAGGTGAGCAAATGCAGGATGCAGTTTTTTAAAGGCATCGAAGTTTTCGAAGACGGATTTCACAAGCGTGTAAACAGCGTCATCGGAAACAGTAGCGGAGGTCACCAGAGTTGCACCAACACCGAAGGTTTTCACATCTTCATCATTTCCGCGATACATGCCACCGGGAATGGTGGCGGAGCGGTAGTAGGCATTGTCAGAGATCAGTTTTTCAACTGCAGGGCCGTCAACCGTTACCAGAACGGAATCACAAGCCGTGGTGGCTTCCTGAATGGAACCGGATGGGTGACCAACGGTGTAAACCATAGCGTCGATCTGGTTGTCACACAGAGCAGCAGACTGTTCGGCAGCCTTCAGCTCGGTAGCCAGAGCGAAGTCGTCGGTGGTCCAGCCAAGGGCTTCCATCAGAACTTCCATGGTGCCACGCTGGCCAGAACCCGGGTTACCGATATTGACGCGCTTGCCTTTAAGGTCGGCGAAGTTTTTCACGCCGGCATCAGCACGGGCAACCACGGTGAATGGTTCCGGATGGATGGAGAACACGGCGCGCAGATCTTCAAAAGCGCCTTTGTCTTCAAATTTGGAGGTACCATGATAAGCGTGATACTGCCAATCAGACTGGGCAACACCGAACTGCAGTTCCCCGTCGCGAATCGTGTTGATGTTGTAAACGGAACCACCGGTTGATTCGACAGAGCAGCGAATCCCATGGTCTTTGCGGCCTTTATTGACCAGACGGCATATAGCGCCACCCGTTGGATAATATACGCCGGTTACACCGCCGGTACCGATGGAAATAAAGCTCTCGGCAAACGCCGCTTGAGAAAAGCTCAAGCCAGCTGCGACTGCAGCTGCAGTGATTGTCAATTTTTTCAACATAAAGTTCTCCCTGAGTTGATCGAAAGGTTAATCCAAGTCTATTCAATCCCAAAACTCACCATATCGGTGATTCCGGGTTTCAACTTCTTCAATTCTGGCGCGAGCACTATCCCCTGCCCTAGCAACCAGCATTCCGATAAGAGTTTCAATTAGCACAAGCGTGGCTGCATAAGAAGAGAAGAATTGTGGACTCTCTGTCGGCACGATAAAATTTGCAGATGCATGTGAAAGAGCCGGGCAGGAAATATCATCCGTAATAACAAGTACATAGGCACCCGCATCGGCGGCCATCTCGGCAGCAACAATCGCGCGTCGGGCATAGGGAGCCTTGGTCAGGATAATGACGGCGTCCTTCTCGTTAAGCCCCACCATGGCCGAGCTCAAAGATGCCCCCATCCGTCCGGCAACCTTCCAGTTATCGGCAAAATAGCGCGCAAGATATCCCAGATACTCCATAAAACCTGTAGAACTGAAGGCCCCAAACAAGAGCACCTGACGGGCATCATTCAGACGATCCGCCACAGCGACCAGCTGTTCCTGATTGATATCCCGTTCCAATTTACCAAGATTTTCAAGGCTGGCAGACACCTGCCGTTCGAAAAAGGAACGAGTGCTGTTGCCGGCTCCATCTTCGACAAGCAAGCTCGCGCGTTCAGAAAATGACATGGCCTGACGTCCGATGCGCTGGCGGCACATGTCTCTCATTTCTTCATAATTGGAAAATCCCAGCGCCTGAGAAAGCCGTGTAAAAGTGGACGGTGCCAAACCCGCCATACCGGACACCGAGCGTAACGAGTGAGTCGCAATTTCGACTTCATGGTCGACCACAAAGTCTGCGGCCTGTTTCAACCGCCCGCTCAGTTGGCCATAGTGACCAGAAATCCTGTCCTGAATCGACTGCATATCCGTAATAGTTATTCCACCCTAGGTCTCATGACGCATCAGTAAAATTTCAATTGTTTTAACGAAAGTCAATAGTTGAAACAAATGTTTCTATGCTATATAACCCACCCCTTGGGTCAAACGGTCCAACACCCCCGCGCGACCCGCTAGAACCATTGCTGCGGAGGCCATCTCCGCCCTATCAGCAGGCACTGCCATGTCCCACATATTCCCTCGCCATACCAAATCCAATCTTCCCACTGTAGACCACGGAAAAGGCGTTTATCTCTTTGACACCGAAGGGAAATGCTATCTGGACGGGTCCGGAGGAGCGGCAGTCTCCTGTCTGGGTCATGGCGATCAAGATGTTATCGACGCGATCAAACAACAGCTTGACGCCGTCCCCTTCGCGCACACCAGTTTTTTCACCTCCAAGCCTGCCGAAGCGCTCGCCGACAAGCTGATCGCGCATGCCCCTGAAGGGCTTGACCGGGTCTATTTTGTTTCAGGCGGCTCAGAAGCCGTAGAATCGGCGATCAAGCTCGCACGCCAGTATTTTCTTGAAATCGACCAGCCGCAGCGTCGCCATATCATCGCCCGCCGCCAGAGCTATCATGGCAACACTCTTGGTGCGCTCGCAACGGGCGGCAACCTGTGGCGTCGCGAACCTTTTGCGCCTTTGATGATCGAGACGAGCCATATCTCCCCCTGCTATGAATACCGTGACCGCAAGGAAGACGAGAGTGCCTTTGACTATGGCCAGCGCGTCGCCAATGAGCTGGAAGATGAAATCCTGCGCGTCGGGGCCGAAAAGGTCATGGCCTTCTTTGCAGAACCGGTTGTCGGCGCAACGGCCGGGGCA
The DNA here is from genome assembly GCF_963678225.1 of uncultured Cohaesibacter sp. Lineage (NCBI taxonomy): Bacteria > Pseudomonadati > Pseudomonadota > Alphaproteobacteria > Hyphomicrobiales > Cohaesibacteraceae > Cohaesibacter > uncultured Cohaesibacter sp. The sequence goes on from NZ_OY782764.1 coordinate 504,085, forward strand.
TTACCGCCGGTTGAAGGCTATTTCAAACGCATTCGTGAGATTTGTGACAAATATGGCATCCTCCTGGTGCTGGACGAAGTCATGTGCGGCATGGGCCGTACCGGCACGCTCTTTGCCTGTGAACAGGACGGCATCGCACCGGACATCCTGACCACAGCCAAGGGCTTGGGCGCAGGCTATCAGCCCATCGGCGCCATGATCTGCACCGACACGATCTACAAGGCGATTGAGGATGGCACAGGCTTCTTCCAGCATGGCCACACCTATATCGGCCACCCCACGGCAGCGGCAGGAGCACTGGCGGTTTTGACCAAGCTGACCGATGGCGGTCTTGTAAAGCGCGCTGCGGAAACCGGCACCAAACTGCGCGCAGCCCTCGATGATGCCTTTGCTACCCATCCCTATGTGGGCGACATTCGAGGCCGCGGCATGTTCCTTGGCATCGAGTTCGTTGAAGACAAAGAGAGCAAGAAGCCTTTTGATCCGGCCCTTGCAACCGCCAAACACCTCAAGAAAGCAGCCTTTGAAGCAGGCCTTATCTGCTACCCGATGAGCGGAACGATCGATGGCAAATTCGGCGATCACATTCTGCTGGCGCCTCCCTTCATCTATGAAGACGCGCATATCGAAGAATTGGTCGGCAAATTGAAGATTGCCATGGACAAGGTGCTGCCATGACCTTGACTGCAGACCAATCTCCCCTGCCAGCGATCATGATCGCGCCCAACGGGGCACGCAAGGGCAAGGCGGATCATCCCGCCCTGCCTGTTACCATTGCCGAGACTGTCGCAACGGCTCTTGCCTGCCAAGAAGCAGGAGCCGACGGCATCCATGCCCATGTGCGTGATGCCGAGGGCAAGCATATTCTTGATGCCGGTCTTTACAGCGAATTGCTCGATGAACTGACAAGACAGACCCCGAACCTCTATGCCCAGATCACGACCGAAGCCGTCGGTCAATATGGCCCCGCCGAACAGAGAGCCATTGTCGAAGCGGTGGAGCCAACCGCGGTATCCATTTCGGTCAAGGAAATGCTGAGCGATGGCGAAACCGCGGACGTCAAACGCTTCTATCACGCGCAGGCAGAAAAGGGCGTCGCCATCCAGCACATCCTCTATGATCAGCAACAAGTCCTTTTCCTGCTCGACCTCTGCCGTCGTGATATCATTCCCATCCATAACCTCCAATTGCTCTTCGTTTTGGGGCGTTACACCGATGGGCAGGTTTCATCCCCCGATGATCTGCGGCCATTCATCAAGGCCAAACAAAGCCTTGAAGAGGAACTGCAATTGAAGACAGACTGGGCCTGCTGTGCCTTCGGATCACAAGAGACCGACTGTCTTCTCAAGGCGGAAAGCTTGGGAGGGAAGGTTCGGATCGGTTTTGAAAACAACATGACCAACAAGGATGGCACCCTCGCAAGGGACAATGCCGAGCGCGTGGCCGACCTCATCAAGGCCCGACCGACAGCACGTTAACGCTCTGCTTACCATAGCCAAAGAAAGAAAGAGGCCGCCCGCGCAACGGGCATTATTGCTCAACTTTTCACTTCTATAGTCCGCTTGAAGATATTGTAAAAACTCGGACTTATAATGAAGCGGGCACCTCTTTATCGCATATTGACGCTTCTGGTCGTTCTTGTTTGCTGCGTACTGGCAAACAGGGAAGGCTGGTTCGACCATATTGATCATGTACTCACGGAGCATCGCATGGCCACACGAGCCATGCCGGCTTCCGGCGAAATTGTCCTTCTTGAAATCGATAACAAGAGCCTCTCGGCCATTGGCGTTTGGCCATGGAAGCGCTCGATCTATGCCGATATCCTTGATAAGGCCTTCAAGGCCGGAGCACAGGAGCTGGCCTTCGATATCGACTTTTCATCCAGTTCAACTCCCGGAGAAGATCAAGCTTTTGCCGCAGCGCTCGCACAGGCGGAAGGGCCGGTAACCCTTGCCGTTTTCCAGCAATTTGCCACCTCAAGCATGGAGGCAGAAGAACAACGCTTCAACCGCCCCATCGACTCACTGGCCACTCAGGCCTGGCTGGCCACGGTCAATGTGATCGCCGATCCAGATGGTTATGTGCGGTCCTTTCCTTTGGCGCAAACCATTGGTGGCGAGCTGTTCCCCTCCCTTACCAGCACCCTGAGTGGATATCAGGAGATTGTGGAACAACAGCAGATCATCAATTTCAATATCGATCCGGACACGATCCCCACCTATTCGGTCATAGATCTGTTGGAAGGCACACTGCCGGAAAGGGCGCTTGAAAACCGTAAAGTTCTGATTGGCGCTGGCGCAGCAGAATTGCGCGACACAATGGCGGTGCCCGTCTTTGGCGTTCTCAGTGGGCCGCAACTGCAGGTCATTGCCGCAGAAAATCTGCTACAGGGCACCAATGTTCATCAGGCTCCGGAGCGCTGGACCTATGGCCTGATGCTGCTGTTACTAGTGCCCATGGGGTTGATCCTCCTTCTGAGGAAGTTCAACAGCTACGGCCGACTGGCAGGCTTATTCGCACTGGCCACTGGCGTGGAGTATCTGGGCTACACCCTTTATGCTGATCATCATCTGCTGCTGGATACAGCCATGGTTCAAGCGACCATTCTATTGACAGGCGTGGCCCTGACGCTGACCGAAGTAGGCTTCAAGTCCGTGCTGCTCAATCTGTCTCACAAGCATGGCCAGAGCATATCCGATCTGCTGGATACCATTGTCACCGACAGCCTGACAGGCATTGTAATTGTTGATTCCGAACGCCGCATCCTCAGTGTGAGTCAACAGGCGCAGCAAACATTTGCGCGTCTCGGATATGACGCCCACAAAGGTGCTCTTATGGAGCAATCCATACCATCGGAGTTTGGCTGCAAGATCAGGGAATGCCTTGAGAAGGTCCACTGGCACCATAACGGGTCGAATACGCACCTGCTTGAAATTGAACGCAGGGGCGGAAGACGCATTTACGAATATTCCATAACGCCGTCCTCCATAGCCCCCGACGGCGATGCCCAACAAGAAGAAAACAAGGTCGTAACCCTTCTGTTTCACGATATCACGGATGTCTATCTGGAACAGAAGCGCCTCGCCTTTATCGCAGATCATGACCCCATCACAAATCTGTTCAACATGCAGGGCTTTTGCAATCAGATCGAAGAGGCCTCTTCTTCCGACGCCACTCTAGACACCACAATCATTCTGGCCTGTCAGGGAAGACGCATCGAAAAGGTCAACCAGATGCTGGGTCCGGACTATGTCGACAGCCTCTTACGGCAGATCGGCCAGTCCTTCATCGCCCTGCAGCAATTCGATTGCATAGGCTGTTGCACCAACCGCAAAACCTTCCTACTTGCCAAGAGGAATGCAAGCCCATCCGATATGCATGCATTGGCAGAGAAGGTTCAGGCATGTTTGGATGCTCCGTTCGATGTGCGCGGGCACAGCATCATGGTTGGCTCGCAAATCGGAGGAGCCAAATTTGATGGCGCGACCATGAAAAACGCAGCCGATTTGACCAATGCAGCCATCACTGCCCTTGATCATGCTCAGGAAACAGGGGAGGACTGCGCGGTCTATTCTACCAGTCTCGCCGCCGACGTTCAGCGCAAACGGTTTCTGGAGAACGAAATACCGGGTGCTTTCGAGCGCGAGGAATTCGAGCTTTACTATCAGCCGCAGGTCGACCTGAAAACAGAAGAACCCGTGGGCTGCGAAGCGCTGGTTCGCTGGAACCACAAGGAACTGGGCCTCATTCGCCCCGACCATTTCATTCCCATTCTGGAAGAAACAGGCAAGATAGTGGAACTGGGACACTGGCTCCTCAAAACCGCTTGTTCTCAGGCGATGACTTGGCCAAAGCCGGTGCCGGTCGCAGTCAATATTTCAGCGGTGCAGTTCCAGCGCTCCAACATTCTCGAAGAGATTGAAGAGGCGCTAGCGCTTTCCGGGCTGCCGCGCGACCGCCTGCATATCGAGATCACGGAGTCCCTTTTCATTGCAGATCCCGAAGCCGTTCTTGAGCAGCTCACAGCCATCAGAAACAGAGGCGTCAAGATCGCGCTAGATGATTTCGGCACAGGCTACTCATCCCTGAGCTATATTCATCGGTTCCCTCTGGACAAGATCAAGATAGACCGCGCCTTCGTCAAGGACCTGCCCTACTCTGCGGATTCCATGGCCGTCATCAATGCGGTCACAGCGCTCGCCCATGGCTTTGACATGAAGATCGTTGCTGAAGGCATGGAAAACCAACAACAGGCCGATGTCTTGCGTGTTGCTGGCTGCCATCAGGGGCAAGGCTTCCTTTTTGGCAAACCAATGACAAGCGATCAATTTGCATCCTATCTTTCACCCAGCGCAACGCTCAGCGCGGAGGAGAAACGACGCCAAATCGGTTAAGCAAGCAATCGGATGCGCGCATAAAAATTTAAGCAAGTAAATGCCTGTTATACCCCCCAATTTACCCCGCAAAACAAGAGAACTTGGCAATCTTGACGAGGTAAAAAACCGGTAAAAGCAATATAGCTTGTGGATTCTTAGTAGTATCGCGGTATCCAAACAGCTGAAGAATGTGATCTGCTTACTGAGTCGCGGCGTCGCCAAGACAATTTGCGGGTTTTCAACCAGCATCACAGCCTCAACTATAAAAACAAATATGGTGACATTGAATGTCCACACGCATTTTCAGTGAGGATATCGACGAGACTTCCTTGGAAAAAATGGCGAGCGTTGCATCGCAAGCCTCCAGTTTCCTCAAGGCAATCGGACATGACGGCCGACTGATGATTCTTTGCCATCTAGCAACAGGCGAAAAATCGGTTACTGAATTGGAAGATTTATTGTCAGCTCGTCAGGCTGCTGTTTCCCAGCAGCTCTCTCGACTGCGCCTTGAAGGCTTAATTGAATCACGAAGAGAAGGTAAATCGATTTACTATCACCTCACCGACAATCGGGCAAAACGGGTCATGGACCTCGTTTACGACTTATTTTGTGGCAGCACCAAATAGAGCCGCCACGATAGCAATCCGGAGGATTAAAAAAAGGCCGCTCTCGCGGCCTTTTCCTGTTTATTGAAGCTTCTCGTGCCCGGATCCTATTCGCCGATCTTGATCATGCGGCCTTTTCTGTAGGATTCCCAAGCAGCCTCTGCCAGTTCGATGGCTTTCAGACCATCGATATGGTCTGGGTGCTTTTCGTCCTGACCGGAAATCACACGACAGAAGGTTTGCAACTCAGCCTTATAGGAAACGGCATAACGTTCCTGGAAATAGTCCAGCAACGGATCGCTGCGATAGCCTGTGGAGTTGGCCAGCGTCACCGACGTACCACGCAGGTTGTTCGCCCGAACCATACCTTTGGAGCCATGCACTTCGACACGCTGATCATAACCATAGCTGGAACGGCGGCTGTTGGTAATCACGGCAACGCGTCCCTTGGCGGACTTCAGCGTTGCGGTCGCGGTATCCAGATCGCCGATCTTGCCGATTGCCGGATCGGTCAGCACGGACCCGGTGGCATAGACTTCAACGATTTCATCATCAAGAACATAACGAGCCATGTCGAAGTCATGAATCATCATGTCGACGAAAATGCCGCCGGATGATTTCAGATAATCCATGGATGGAGCGGACGGATCACGCGAGGTGATCTGAACGAGTTCGACTTCCCCGACTTCGCCATTTTCGATGTTGCGCTTGACCGCATTGAAGTTGGTATCGAAACGGTGGTTGAAGCCAACCATCATCTTCACACCGGCCTTCTCGACAGCGGCCACGCATTCACGTACCTTGTCCATGTTGAGATCAATCGGCTTTTCGCAGAAAATATGCTTGCCCCCATTGGCCGCTTCCAGAATCTGCTCTGCGTGCTGCATTGCAGGCGAGGCAATGATCACAGCATCGATATCGGGGTCGTCCACGATCTCCAAAAGCGACGCACGAGCTGCGCCGGTCATGGCTTGAACATATGCGGCGGCCTCATCGGCCGGATCATGAATCGCGACAATTTCAACATTGTCGAGCGCATTGACTGATCTGGCGTGAATTTGGCCAATACGGCCAGCTCCCAAAAGACCGATACGGATCATATAAATTTCTCCAAGTTGCGTTTCTGCACGGGTATTAGCGACGCAGGAACGCGCAGATATGACAATTCCGTCATAACGCGCCGGTTCCGACGTATGTCCACCGATTAATTCAGACTAGCACACAGGCGTAAGTGAGTTAGACCTTGGTATGGCCCAAATGCCACATTCCAGGGCGGAAAGTCAAATAGATGGTCAATGCTAATGGTCACTTCCGGCGGTCTTTTAGCATATAGTCGTTTTCACGAATAGCGACACCGGGATGATAGAAGCTATGCAGCGTAGTCATATCTCACCTGATCGGATATGATCTTCAGAAACATCTGATCGAGCGCACGCAATGGGGCTTGAAACTTTTCAATAAAAAAGCACCCGGAAAATCCGGGTGCAGTATCTGTCTTGCCAACCTGCGAAAGGCAGGCGTTGGACTATCCGCGCTTAGCTGAAGATCGCGTTCAGCGTTGCACTTGGACGCATCACAGACGCTTTTTTCTCTACGGATGGGTGATAGTAACCACCGATATCACCAGCCCCACCTTGCGCTTCGGCCAATTCCTTGAGAATGTCACTTTCCTTCTCGGCAAGCGCCTTGGCAATCGGAGCAAAATGCGCTGCCAGCTCCGCATCATCGGACTGAGCAGCCAGTGCATCAGCCCAATAGCGGGCAAACCAATAGTGGCTGTCGCGGTTATCCGGCTCACCCACCTTGCGCGAAGGCGACCTGTTATTGTCGAGAATGCCCTGAGTAGCAGCCTCAGCCGCAGCGCCGAGCACAGCAGCCTTGCTGTTACCCTTGCTATCAGCAAGGAAATTGAGGCTCTCGCCAAGAGCACAGAATTCACCCATGGAATCCCAACGCAGATGGTTCTGCTCAATCAGCTGCTGCACATGCTTTGGAGCTGAGCCGCCAGCACCGGTTTCAAACAGACCGCCACCATTCATCAGTTTGACGATGGAGAGCATCTTGGCCGACGTACCCAACTCGAGGATCGGGAACAGGTCGGTGAGATAGTCGCGCAGCACGTTGCCGGTGATTGCGATGCTGTCCTTGCCAGCGGTGATGGTTTCAAGCGAGGCGCGGGTAGCTTCACGCGGTGCCATGATCTGGAACTTGTCGGCCACACCAGCCGCCTCCAGAGCAGGTTTTACATATTTGATCAGCTCTGCATCATGGGCACGATTGGCATCAAGCCAGAAGATGGCTTCAAAGCCGGTCAGGCGCTGCCGATCAAGCGCAAGCTGGATCCAGTTTTCGATAGGCGCCTTTTTGGCCGTGGAAGACCGCCAGATATCACCAGCTTCCACATCATGACTATGCAGCACATCGCCATTGGCCAGCACGATACGGATGGTGCCATCGGCAGGTGCTTCAAAGGTCGTCGGATGAGAACCATATTCCTCGGCTTTCTGCGCCATCAGGCCCACATTCTGCACGGTACCCGCAGTTGACGGATCAAGTGCACCATTGGCCTTGAAGAAACTGATGGCCTCATCATAGATGGAAGCATAGCAATTGTCCGGGATGACGCAATTGACGTCGCCCTTCTCGCCCTTGGCATCCCAGCCCTTACCGCCGGCGCGAATGAGCGCTGGCATGGAAGCATCAATGATCACGTCAGATGGCACATGCAGGTTGGTGATACCCTTGTCGCTATCGACCATATAGATAGCCGGACGATCCGCCGCCAAAGCGTCGATCTCTGCCTGAATTTCAGCAGCATTGGGCAGACTTGCGATGCGGGCGAGTACATCACCCATACCGGAATTGGGCGAAATGCCTGCGCTTGCGAAAGCTTCACCATATTTCTCGAAAATTGGCCCCATCCATGCTTTGACCGCATGGCCGAAGATAATCGGATCGGAGACCTTCATCATGGTCGCTTTCATATGCAGCGAGAACATGATGCCGTCATTCTTGGTATTCTCGATTTCCTTGGCCAGAAACGCATCAAGCGCCTTGGCAGACAGGAAGGTCGCATCGACAACTTCGCCATCGGTGAGCGTCCAGCCATCCTTGAGAAGCGTGACGCTGCCGTCCTTGGCGACAAACTCGATTTTTGCAGCTCCGGCCTGATCAGCAGAAAGGGTTGCTGATGCTTCGTTGGCATAGAAGTCATCACCCGGCATGGAAGACACATGGGTCTTGCTGTCAGAGGACCATTTGCCCATGGAATGTGGGTTCTTCTGCGCGTAATTCTTGACGGCCTTGGCTGCACGGCGATCCGAGTTTCCTTCACGCAGAACCGGGTTCACGGCAGAGCCCTTGATCCCGTCATAGCGCGCACGCACGGCCTTTTCCTCATCAGTCTTCGGCTCGGCAGGATAGTCAGGCAGATCATAGCCCTGCGCCTGCAACTCTTCGATGGCCGCAACAAGCTGCGGCACGGAAGCGGAGATGTTCGGAAGCTTGATAACATTGGCGCCGGGCGTTTTGACCAGTTCACCAAGTTCAGCCAGATCATCGCTCTGGCGCTGCTCTTCGGTCAGCTTTTCCGGGAAGGTTGCAATGATGCGCCCGGCAAGGGAAATGTCCTTTGTACCGACCTTGATGCCAGCAGCATCAGCGAAGGACCGTATGATCGGCAAGAAGGATGCGCTCGCCAATTCCGGCGCTTCGTCCACAATAGTATAGATGATATCTGGGTTAGACTGATCGGCCATATGATTTACCTTTCCGGTTCCCGAATTCCTGACCAACGAGCAGCTCCCCTGCTAAGTCAGGAAAAATGAGCTCCGCAACCTCTCCGCCAAGGAAAAGCCCGAAGTGAGCAAGAGCACTATGCGTCAACCACTGATTGACATTCAAGTTAGCAAAATGATGCCATTTGCCGTTATTTGCTGTTGACGCCCTTGTTATTGAGCACGCTCTTTTTTCGATCAAGTGTCTAGTCACTCTAAGGCCTTATTCCAATTCAACATCCGTCGCATGCACCCCTCAAACATGGCAAGATTTGTCAGTTGCAGGAAATTGCCGGAAGCTGGCGGTGCAAGACCTGTCCGGAATGCCTTTCTTGGCGAATCTTCTCACGCAGATTGCACAAAGCGCCAAGCACACCAAATACAACCCAAAGAAATTATGAGACACGCCAAGGTTTCAGCCGAAAGAGAGAAAACAAAAATTGAATTCACACATTCGGATATCAGAAATCACAGAAACAAATACTTAAGGAAAATTCGTTAGACTCTTACCTAAGCAAAAATATCAATAATCAGCAAAACGCCCGGTAGCACCGAAAAAAGAGATCTGCGCCATGTTTTCAAGAATGATGATAACAACCAAAATGCTCGTAGCAAGCATATTAACCCTCGTCGTGGTCCTTGCTGCCGGCATCACATTTATCGGTTGGCAAAGCTCATCCATCACCAAGGAAACGACCTTCAGGGAAGCCAAGGCCGTAACCGAAACACAAGTTGCAGAGGTAAAGAATACTCTGCAATATGGCCTGACCTCGGCGGGCAACATAGCCAACGCTCTTACAAGCCTCAAGCAAGAAGACATGACCGACAGGCAAGCCTGGTCGGGTATGCTGCTGCATATGCTGGAAAAGACTCCTGAGCTATCCGGCACATGGGGCGCCGTCATTGGCAATAAGCTTGATGGTGAAGACGCCAAGGCCGCCAATTCCGAATATCACGATGCCTCGGGCGTCTGGCGCCCATATTTCTTCCGTAACCCGGACGGCTCTATCGGTTTCCGCACCATCGCGGATATGGATAGCAAATCCCGCGAAGAGCTGAGCTGGTTCTATGGCGCCTATGATAGTGGTAAACCTTATGCCACCGAGCCTTACAGTTGGGACATGGGCGGCAAGACCGTGACCGGTGTTTCTTTGGCGGTTCCAATCAAGGATGCCAGCAACAACATCATCGGTGTGGCCGGGACGGACATCATCCTGACCCAGCTTTCAGACTATCTGTCTTCAATCAAGCCCCTAGGCAGCGGCACCGTGCAGCTTATTTCGCAAGAAGGCAAATGGATCGCCCATTCGGACAGCGCTCTTCTTGGCAAAAACTGGAACGAGGGACGCAGCGAAGCGGATCTGTCTCATCAGGCTGAGCTGTTCAACGCCATCAAGTCTGGCAAGCCGCTGACCTTCGAGGGATACTCCAACACGCTGGATACTGACGTCATCCGGTTTGTCGATCCGGTTCCCGTTGGCAACACAGGTAATTCCCTTGCCCTCATCGTTTCCATCCCGGTTGATAGCGTCTATGCGGCAAGCCGTCAGATCACCATGTCTGTCGTCATCACGGGTCTGGTTCTGATCCTTGCTGTCTCCTTGGCCCTGTTCATTGTCGGTCAATCCGTGATCCGCAAGCCATTGGCTGCGACCACCGAAACCATCAAGGCCTTGATCAATCGCCAGTATGACGTCACCATCGGCTATCTCAACCGCAAGGACGAAATCGGCCAGATCAACCATGCTCTCGAAATCTTCCGCGAAAGCTCCCTGCGGGCCGAACAGCTCACCAAGGAGCAAGAGAAGGAAAAAGAGGAACAGTTGCGTCGGGCAGCCAAGGTCAACGAACTCGCCCAGGCTTTCGATGCCCAGATCTCTGGCCTGCTGGATACGGTTTCCAGCTCTGTTGAGCGTCTGGATCTGACCTCACAACAACTGACACAGGGCGCTGACAGCACCTCCATGCGGTCCAACGCTGTGGCAGCAGCCTCCGAAGAGGCCTCAGCTAACGTGGAAGCCGTTGCATCGGCTGCCGAGGAGCTATTTGCTTCGGTCAATGAAATCAACCGTCAGGTGGATCAATCCAACCAGATTGCGTCCGAAGCGGTGATGCAGGCCAATCGCACCAACAGCAAGATCGAAGGTCTTTCCAACGCGGCAACCCGCATCGGTGAGGTGGTCAAGCTCATCACGGATGTGGCCGAACAGACCAACCTGCTCGCTCTCAACGCGACCATTGAGGCCGCGCGCGCTGGCGAAGCTGGCAAGGGCTTTGCGGTCGTTGCTGCCGAGGTCAAGGGCCTTGCGGAACAGACCTCCAAGGCAACGGATGAAATCGCCCAGCAGATTCAGGCGGTTCAGAACGAAACCGATGGAGCAGTTACCGCTATCGGCGAGATCTCGGCCACCATCGAGCATATGAACCAGATTGCCGCTGCCATCACAGAAGCGGTGCAGCAGCAAGGCCAAGCTACGCAGGAAATCGCACGCAACATTCAGGAAGCCTCCGCAGGCACGCGGGAGGTCTCTTCCAACATTGCAGGCGTCTCCACCTCAGCCAGCGAAACGGGCGAAGCTGCCCGCCACGTTAGCGAATCCGCAAGCGAGCTGACCAACGAATCCAGCAACCTGCGCAGAAGCGTCAGCGGCTTCTTTGAGGACATCCGCAAGGTTGTCGGCTCCTGATCCCTTCGCCAGTCCAAAGCCAAATCACAATGAAAGGTCGCCGATGGCGGCCTTTTTTAATACCCTCTTTTGCGCGCGCGCCTTTACACAATGGCCGTCATCAATAGGCATGACTTGCGATGCAGAAAGTGATCCCTTAGGGTCAACGCGATTTTCAAGACGCACTGGGCCAGTTCCAATATCGGCCCGGACAAATTTACCGCGCGAAAGACATAATGATATGAACCTTAAAGACAAAAGCCTTCTAGAAACCCGCGCCTATATTAATGGCGAATGGAAACAGCTCGACGCTACCTTCGATGTAACCAACCCCGCGACGGGCGACGTGATCGCCAAGGTTTCCGGTTGCAGCATCGACGATGTCAAAGCCGCCATCGATGCTGCCTATGAAGCCCAGAAGGAATGGGCCAAGCGCACAGGCAAAGAACGCGGCACCATCCTGCGCAAATGGTTCGACCTGATGGTGGAGAACGCCGAAGATCTTGGCCAAATTCTGTGCGCAGAAATGGGTAAACCCCTGCCTGAAGCCATTGGTGAGATCCATTATGGCGCTTCCTTTATTGAATGGTTCTCGGAGGAAGCCAAAAGGATTTATGGCGACATCATTCCCGGCCATCAGCGCGACAAACGCATCATGGTGCTCAAGCAGCCTGTTGGTGTCGTTGGCTCCATCACTCCCTGGAACTTCCCCAATGCCATGATCGCCCGCAAGGTCGCTCCGGCGCTCGCCGTGGGCTGCGCCTTTGTGGCCCGCCCAGCCGAACTCACGCCACTGTCCGCCATGGCCATGGCCGTTCTGGCAGAACGTGCGGGCGTTCCCAAGGGAGTCTTCAACGTGGTGCCAAACAGCCATTCCGCCGAGACAGGGCAGGAGCTCTGCGCGAACCCGAAAATTGCCAAGATCACTTTCACCGGCTCCACCCGCGTAGGCAAGATCCTCATGCGCCAGTGTGCAGACAGCATCAAGAAAATGAGCATGGAGCTGGGTGGCAACGCCCCCTTCATTGTTTTCGATGATGCCGATCTGGACGCCGCCGTGGAAGGCGCCATGATCGCCAAATATCGCAACAATGGCCAGACCTGTGTCTGCGCCAACCGCCTTTATGTGCAGGAAGGCGTCTATGATGCCTTTGCCGAGAAGCTCACCGCAGCCGTGGCAAAGCTCAAGCCCGGCAACGGCATGGATGAAGGCGTCACCGTCGGTCCACTTATCAATATGGATGCCGTTGAAAAGGTCGAGACCCATTTGAAGGATGCCTCGGAAAAAGGCGCCAAGGTGCTTACCGGTGGTTCACGCCTTGAAGGAACCTTCTTTGAACCGACGGTCATTGCCGACGTCCCAGCTGACGCGCTCGTCTCCAACGAGGAAACCTTCGGTCCGGTCGCCCCGCTCATCCGCTTTAAAACCGAAGAGGAAGTCATTGCGCTGGCCAATGACACCGAATTCGGCCTTGCAGGCTATTTCTTCGCCAATGACCTCTCCCGCGTCTGGCGCGTTGCCGAAGCGATGGAAACCGGCATGGTTGGCGTCAATACCGGCCTTGTCTCCACCGAGGTGGCTCCGTTCGGCGGCATCAAGCAGTCCGGTCTTGGCCGTGAAGGCTCCAAATATGGCATAGAGGATTATCTCGAAGTCAAATATGTGTGCCTTGGCGGCATCTGATCGGCCAAAGAAAAGCACAAAAATCAGAAATTGAAAGAACCCGCCTCCCGACAGGGGCGGGTTTTTCGCGCCAAACGCAAGGATAGTACGAATCCCTGTTGTACTTGATGAAACAACGTGGCACTGAGACATCAACCAAGCCCCTGCCCTATGGGCAAAGAGAGATAGGACCCGCCATGAGCGAACTACCACCCTGCCCGCAATGCGGCAGCACCTACACCTATGAAGACGGCGCCCTGCTGATCTGCCCTGAATGTGCCCACGAGTGGTCGCTCACACAGGCGGCAGAAGAAGAAGGCGAAGAGATTGTGCGCGATGCAAACGGCACCCCTCTTGCCGATGGTGATACCGTCACCGTCATCAAGGATCTCAAGATCAAGGGCACCAACGATGTCGTCAAGGTCGGCACCAAGGTGAAGAATATCCGCGTCGTTGGCGGCGACCATGATATCGACTGCCGCATTCCGGGCATCGGCCCGATGGGGTTGAAATCAGAATTCATCAAGAAGGTGAATGACTAAAAAACAAGGCCTCCGCAAGGAGGCCTTTTTCATATCCCGACTGAGCGTTATTGGCGCGGATCAGAAGATCAGAGCATCATGGAATGGTTGAGGCCACCATTCACATAAATCACCTCGCCGGTCATCCCGCCCGAGGCATCGCTCAGCAGAAACTCCACGCTACCCGCAATCTCTTCAGTGGTCACCGGACGCCGCAGGAAGGACCGACGGCTCAAGATAGAATGCACCTTGCTGAAATCAGGCAACACGCGCGAGGCTGGCGTGCGCAGGGAACCGGCTGACACGATATTGGCGCGAATACCGCGATCTCCAAGCTCACAGGCAAGAATACGGTTGGTCTGTTCAAGCGCAGCCTTGGCCACCCCGATCGCATCATAGCCGGGAATGACCTTCTCCCCACCGAGGAAAGACAGCCCGACAATCGACTTGATATTGGGATTGCGCTTGAGCGCTTCATCGATCACGGCAATGTAGGAATAGCAGCTATCGCTCATCGTCTGTAAAAATTCATCGCGGCTGGTGCCAAGCAGACCCTTGGTCGTCGTTACATTCGACTTGGCGATGCAATAGACAAGACCGGTCACATCATTGAGATCATCCAGATCATCAAAAGACCCCTGATAATCGAGCTCACGCACCTCATGGCGCTGGGAAATATGCATGAACTTGTCTTTGCGACGCGTCGTTACCACGGTATTCCAACCATGGTCAGCCAGATGTTCAGCAATACCGAAGCCGATGGAACGCCGCGAGCTGACACCCACGATCATGGCCTTGCCGGCAGGAGCCACAGCCTTTTCCTCGCGCACGTCCTGTCTCGGCGCCTCATTATCGGGCACCGGAGCCAAAAAATTCCGTTTGTCGAGAAATGCACTATATTTCAGGACTTGTCCTTGCCAACCCATCGCCAATCGATCCACTTCTTCATCCTGAACGGATGGTCCCAAGACACCGGAGACAATACGCCTTCATCAAAAGGTCACGGATGAAGGCGTCAAAACTCCAATTGATTCAAAACTCAACAAGCGCCTCAAGTCTTCAAGACCCGAAAGGCCGCCTTAGATACCACGCGTTCCAAACTTCAATATGACAAAATGACGGCACGGTGTGGATTTGTGACAGGGCTGTCCGAGATCCACATCCACCTACAACTCCCGGCAAGATCTGCTTCAATCTTACCGACGCGGAGCAATCAAAATGTTCGCTGAACATGTTAGTTAAATATATGGGACAAATCGTGAAAAGCCAACAGAGGCACCCGGGCAGGAGTGAACATCAAGACACCCAAAAGCGTCATCAAGTGCAACGCTACGCAAAATCCAAGAAAATCAAACAAGTCATTGTAAATATTGAATTTTAATGATTTCCGAAAGCTAAAAATCACTTATCTTGGCCTTACCAGACGGTCGAATATTACCATTTCCAACACAATTTGAAACAATATGTGATTACCCTGAGAGGGCATTTTCACCTCTCAAAAGGCGTGAAAGGCTGGCAAGTCAGAATCAAACAGGGACGCCGCCGCGGAGCCCACCTGCTCCTTATTCCATCCTGTAGCGGTCAAGATCCACATCCGCCTCATAGTCGACGCTCTCCAGTCCGAAGCCGTTGAGCTTCATGAAGTCCCCCTTGTAGCCTTCATAATCACCGATGGAGCGGAAGGTCTCCGGCGTCATCTTGTCCAGAAGCGCGGCAACCCTCTCCTGCACATCGGCGCGCTGCTCCCTGTCGTCAATTCGCACCAACCGCTCGGCATCGACCGGAATGGCGCCATCTGCGCGGTAGAGTGTGTCCGCATAAAGCCGCTGCATCTGCTCGATGCAGCCCTCATGCAGCCCCATTTCCTTCATCACGCGAAACAGTGCCAGCAGATAGGGCGACAGACCGGGAATAAACACGCTGGCCTTTGTCACCAGAGCCTTGCAGACAACCACATGAGCCTGCCCTTTTTGCGCCTTCAGCGCCGCATCAATCCGGTCTGCAGTCTGATGCAGATCAGCCTTGGCCCGCCCGAGCGTGCCATGATGGTAGATGTCATAAGTGCGTTCCGGCCCGATATAGGAAAAGGCCAGCGTTTCACAGCCTTCCGCGAGCAGACCTTGCCCTTTCAGAAACGAGATCCAGCTTTGCCAGTCCTCGCCGCCCATCACCTTGACGGTATCCTCGATCTCCTGCTCTGTCGCAGGCTCCAGACATTGCTCTTCCAGACAATCCTTTTCCAGATTGATGGTATAGCCGCGCGTTGCAGACCCTATCGGCTTGATAGTGGAGCGCACGAGTTCACCCGTTTCCGGATCGGGCCTTGCTCCGGTGGCCAGAGAATAGACCACCAGATCCACCGAACCACCAAATTCATTGCGAATATAGTCCGCGACTTTCGCCCGCATGTCCGGCGCAAAGGCGTCGCCAACAAAATTGCGCGCGACCAGCCCTTCCTTGCGGGCCATGTGACTGAAATGAATGAGATTATACCAACCTGCCGAGCCGACGCCCTTGTCCGAAGGCCCGCGCTCGAAGGCGACGCCGATGGTATCGGCCCGTGCTCCGCCAAAGGCCAATGAGATCCGCGAAGCAAGCCCGAAGCCCGAAGACGCCCCCAACACCAGAACCTTGCGTGGCCCTTTGGCAATTTGCGGGGCGCGTCTCACATAGGCAATCTGTTCAGCGACCGCCTGGCCACAGCCAACCGGGTGGCAGGATTTGGCAACCTGCCCTTTGATAACGGGATGAATAATCATGATAGTCCAAGCGGCAATGCGTGATCAAAAACAAGGGCTCATCCATTTTGGGCCCTACACAAGCAAAATAGCGCAATCAAGCAACTGAAAAAAGTGGGCACACTTAACCAAAAGACCCCTGTTAAAAAACAGAGGCCTACGATCCGGTGCATTCGCTCCTGAGAGCCCGAATAGATGCCAGAAGCGGGATAGAGGCAAGGAAGATGCAGCCTAGAAGCTGGTGCGCATCCGGTAGCCGGGATGATAAACCAGCCGCACATGGGTGATCGGTTTTTCCGCAAACCATGTATTGCGCTCGGTTGCAAACAAGGCGCCGCCGATGGGAATATCAAAAGCTCTAGCCAGCTTGGCATCGGCCGATACGGCAAAGAAACTCGCATCGCCACCCGAATAAGGCGCATTCTGAACGAGCCATTCGTTTGCCGTCACCTTTTCAAGATCGGCAGCTTCAAAATCAGGAACCGCATCAAGGCTGGTGTAGCGTTCTTCATAGATAAAAGGCTGGTTATCGGAGAAATGCACAGTCTCAGTATAAAGAAGGGGCGTATCATCGCCGACACGGAAGGCCCCTGCCAAAAAGGCAGGCAGGGAACGGTTTTCACGGATCAGGAGATTCTGCCGATAGAATGCGCCCTTGGCCTCGACTTCCTCGCGAATGATCGGAATGGTCAGGATTGCCTTGTGTGGCGGATTGACGGCAACCCGAGTGCCCGCCTTGCGCTTGCGCGTCACGATGCCTGATGTCGCCAACTCTCGAAGGGCACGGTTGACCGTCGTTCTGGCGCAGTGGAATTCCTCGGCCAGCTCTGACTCATTGGGAATGATCTCACCGGGTTGCCAAACGCGTTCATTGATACGCCGAAGCACTTCTTCTCTGATCTGAGTCCAACTGGTACTCTCTTTTGTCTTTTCGCTCAAAATTCCTGCCTCAGTCGTCTCATTACCTGGATATAGCGTGCGCGAATCTCTTCTCCCCTAGTATGTTTTCCATCTATAACCAAATGCCGCCCCGCAGACCAGACATCTGTTATCAAACGATCATCGCCAGCAAAAATCCAGCTATCCAGAATTTCGTCCCCCGCGCAGCCATCCAGCATCACGGATGATGCATCAAGCGCCAGCAGGTCTGCATAGAGCCCCTCGGCAAGCGCTCCGGCAGCGCGACCAGCAGCCTGGGCCCCACCGGTTACGACCGCATCATACAGCACCCGCCCTGTGGAGCGCTCCGCTGTGGCCACACTCGCCCGACAACGATCCCGCAAACGCTGCGAATATTCCAGCGTTCTCAATTCTTCAGACAGGGAAATGCGGATATTGGAATCCGACCCGAGCCCCAGCTTGCCGCCCTTGGCCAGATAGCGCACGCCATTGAAGATACCGTCGCCAAGGCTGGATTCAGTCATCGGACAAAGTCCGGCAACGGCACCGGTCGCCGCAAGCGCGTCTGTTTCATCATCGCTCATCTGTGTGCAATGGATAAGACACCAGTTCGGCGCCACATCATGGGCACCAAGCAGCCAGTCGACAGGGCGCTTACCCCAGGCAGCTTCCACCTCTTCCACTTCCTTGACCTGCTCGGCCAAATGCATATGCAGCGGGCGTTCTCCTGCCAAGGCCACGCAAGAGGCCAGCGCATCGGGTGCAACAGCCCGCAAGGAATGGGGCGCAACACCGATGAGGCTATCGCCCCCAAGACGCGCCACAGCCTTTGAAGCTCCTTCATGCAGCCGTGCAAAGCGCTCAAAATCATTGCCAAACCGGATCTGCCCAGCTCCGAGAGGCCGCAGGTCGCAGCCGCCATATTGATAAAGCACAGGCAGCAGCGTCAGTCCGATGCCGGATGTCTCAGCGGCAGAAACCACGCGCTCGGACAGTTCGGCCAGATTGTCATAGGGCGTCCCGTCCGCTTGATGATGCACATAATGGAATTCGGCGTTGCAGGCATAGCCCGCTTCCAGCATTTCCATCTGCACAAAGCTCGTGATGGCTTCAATATCGTCTGGCGTCAGGATATCAAGAAAGCGGTACATGATCTGGCGCCAGGTCCAGAAGGTATCGAGCGGTTCGGGACCGCGTTTTTCGCTCATCCCAGCCATGGCGCGCTGGAAGGCGTGGCTGTGCAGATTGGTCGGCGCAGGCAACAGAATATCCACTCTGCTCTCAGCCTCGTTTGCGCGCGCGGCGTCAACATTGCTCTCGATCTGTGCTATCTTGCCATCCGCGCCAATCGACACCAGAGCATCATTCTGCCAGCCATTCGGCTGCAACGCCTTTTCTGCATAAATTTTCATCACTTACTATTCTCCAACGCGATCGTGATCAGTTTTGCCGATATTAGCGGCATTAATTCGAGAGTCTCGTTGACAGCCTCATTATTATGTGCATGTATATTCACATAAATCGCAACATAATCAAGCACGGATTACAATCAGTGACGCGACTTTTGATAAAAAACGCCACCTTGGCAACAATGGTAACAGGCGCGGAGCCCTATGGCCTCATTCCCGATGGAGCGCTCGCCATAGAGAACGAGACAATCGCCTATTGCGGCCCGCTTGCCACTCTTCCAGAAGACATGAAGGACTGGCCAAGCCGCGACGTGGATGGCGCATTGGTTACACCCGCTCTGGTCGATTGCCACACGCACATTGTTTTCGGGGGCAATCGCGCGCGCGAATTTGAAATGCGGCTTGAAGGGGCAACCTATGAAGAGATTGCCCGTGCAGGTGGCGGCATTGTTTCCACTGTAACGGCCACTCGCGCAGCCAACGAAGACGCACTGCTTGCCAGTGCCCTGCCCCGCGTTGATACCTTGATCGCTGAAGGCGTCACCACCCTTGAAATCAAATCCGGTTATGGCCTCGACATCGAGAGCGAACTAAAAATGCTGCGCGTTGCCAAGCGTATCGCCAAGGAGCGTCCGGTCACCGTGCGCACCAGCTATCTTGGCGCCCATGCCGTACCTGCCGATTATAAAGGCAAGCAGGATCTCTATCTTGATGAGGTTTGTCTGCCAGCCCTCAAACAGGCCCATGAAGAGGGACTTGTGGATGCGGTTGATGGCTTCTGTGAAGGCATCGCCTTCTCACCTGAGCAGATTGCTCGTGTATTTGAAGCGGCCAAGGCACTCGGCCTGCCGGTCAAGCTCCATGCCGAACAGCTCTCCAATCTGGGTGGTGCAGCGCTTGCTGCCAAATTCGGCGCACTTTCCTCCGATCATCTGGAACATCTCGATGAAGCTGGCGTAAAAGCCATGGCCGAGGCCGATACGGTTGCCGTTTTGCTGCCCGGTGCCTTTTACACCCTGCGCGAAACCCAGAGCCCGCCGGTTGACCTGTTGCGCAAGCATGGCGTCTCCATGGCCATCTCGACAGATTGCAATCCGGGCACATCGCCGCTCACATCCCTTCTGCTGACCATCAACATGGCCTGCACCCTTTTCCGCCTGACGCCAGAAGAAGCGCTCAGCGGAGTCACCCGCAACGCAGCCAAGGCCCTCGGCCTTGCCGATCGGGGCACGTTGCAAAAAGGCCTTCGTGCCGATATCGCCATCTGGAATGCCGCTCATCCGGCAGAGCTGGCCTATCGCATCGGCTTCAACCCGCTAAAAGATCGCATCTGGGGAGGTGCATAATAAAATGGCTACCGTTTCTCTCGTTCCCGGCGCCGTAACGCTCAAGGATCTTGAATCCATTTATTGTCAGGGTCACTCTGTCACCATTGACCGCAGCGCCAAACCAGCCATTGAAGAAGCCGCCAATCGCGTGCGCCTTGCTGCCCTTGGCGAAGAAGCCGTCTATGGCGTCAACACCGGCTTTGGCAAACTGGCCAGCGTCAAAATCGCACCGGAAGACACCGCCACCCTGCAGCGCAATCTCATCCTCTCCCATTGCTGCGGCGTGGGCGAAGAGATGGAACCGGCCACCGTGCGTCTCGTCATGACGCTGAAGCTGTTGTCTTTGGCCCGCGGCGCATCCGGCGTTCGCTGGGAAATTCTCGAGCTGATCGAAAATTGCCTTGCAAAGGGCGTAACCCCCATCATCCCGAGCCAAGGGTCAGTTGGGGCTTCAGGCGATCTTGCCCCACTGGCGCACATGACCGCCGTGCTGATCGGTGAAGGCGAAGCCACCTATGAAGGTGCCCGCCTGTCTGGTGCGCAAGCCCTTGCCCAAGCGGGCCTTACACCGGTCACCCTTGGCCCCAAAGAAGGCCTAGGCCTCATCAACGGCACGCAGGTTTCCACGGCCTTTGCGCTGGTCGGACTATTTGGCGCCCTGCGCATGGCCGAAGCCTGCCTTGTGACCGCCTCCCTGTCCACCGACGCCATAATGGGCTCTACAGCCCCTCTACTGCCGGAAATCCACGCGCTCCGTGGCCATCGCGGCCAGATCGAAGTGGCCAGCGCCATGCGCAAGCTGATGGAAGGTTCTGAAATCCGCGAAAGCCATCGCGATGGCGACGCCCGTGTGCAAGACCCCTATTGCATCCGCTGCCAGCCACAGGTGGCAGGCGCCTGCATTGACCTTCTGCGCATGGCCGCCCAGACCTTGCAGATCGAAGCCAACGCCGCCACCGACAACCCGCTTGTGCTCATTGAGGCCGATCGCATCGTTTCGGGTGGCAACTTCCACGCCGAGCCGGTTGCCTTTGCCGCCGACCAGATCGCCCTTGCCATTTCCGAGATTGGTGCCATCGCCCAGCGACGTATTGCACTCATGGTCGATCCGGCCCTCTCCTTTGATCTGCCGCCCTTCCTTGCCAAGGATCCCGGCCTCAACTCCGGCCTGATGATTGCCGAAGTGACGACCGCCGCCCTGATGAGCGAGAACAAGCATCTGGCCAACCCCTGCTCGACGGACAGCACACCCACCAGCGCCAATCAGGAAGACCATGTCTCGATGGCCGCTCATGGGGCCCGCCGCCTCAAGCGTATGACGGACAATCTTGCCAACATTCTGGGTGTGGAGCTGCTCTGTGCAGCCATGGGTGTGGAGCATCGCTTGCCACTCAAGACGAGCCCGTGCCTGCAAACGGCCATTGCCCGCCTGAGAGACGACATTCCGAGCCTTGAGACCGACCGCTTCATGGCACCAGACCTCAAGGCCGCCTGCGCCCTGATTGCAGACCGCACCCTGCTTGACGCAATTTCCAAAGACTATCTGATTTCACTGGAGGCGCTCGATGCAGCCCTTTGACCTTACCGAAGGCACAAGCCCGATTATCCTGGCCTTCCCCCATGTCGGCACCCACCTGCCCGAAGCGGTGGAAGAAAAGCTCAATGAAACGGGCAAGGTCCTTGCCGACACCGACTGGTTTGTCGACCGGCTCTATTCGGGTCTATTGGAAGGCGCAACCATGGTGCGCGCCAATTTCCATCGCTATGTGATCGACGCCAACCGCGCCCCGAGCGACGAGTCGCTTTATCCGGGCCAGAATACCACAGGCCTTTGCCCCACCACCGATTTTGACGGCAAGCCGATCTACAAGGATGGCATGGAGCCCGACGCTGAAGAGATAGAAGCCCGCCGCCTTGCCTGGCACAAGCCCTATCATGATGCCCTTGCGGCCCAGATCGAACGGGTCAAGGCCATTCATGGCTTTGCAATTCTCTATGATTGTCACTCGATCCGCTCCCATATTCCTTTCCTTTTTGAAGGCAAGCTGCCCGATTTCAACATCGGTACCAATGAGGGCAAAACCTGCTGCAGATGCGTTGAGAAGACCGTCGCCACCCACGCCATGGGCGCTGAGGGCTACACCGCCGTGCTCAATGGTCGCTTCAAGGGCGGCTGGACGACGCGCCATTATGGCGATCCGGACAACAAGATCCATGTGATCCAGATGGAACTGGCACAGGATACCCATCTGGTCCGCGAAGAGCCCCCGTTTGATTATGATGACAAAAAGGCCGATGCGCTGCGTGTGCATTTGAAGGCGATCCTGACCGATCTGGCCGCACTCGCACCCCACCTTTCCGGCAAAGAACAATAAGACTTGAGGAGACAGCAATGGTTGACAGCCGCCACAATGAACGTGATGTTTTCCCGCCGACCGGCCCGGAATTGAACGCCAAATCCTGGCTCACCGAAGCGCCCCTGCGCATGCTCATGAACAATCTGCATCCGGATGTGGCAGAACGCCCGCACGAACTGGTTGTCTATGGTGGCATCGGTCGCGCCGCCCGCACCTGGCAGGATTTCGACAAGATCACACAAACCCTCAAGACGTTGGAAGACAACGAGACCCTGCTGGTCCAGTCTGGCAAGCCGGTTGGTGTGTTCCGTACCCACAAGGATGCGCCGCGCGTTCTCATCGCCAACTCCAACATTGTGCCCCACTGGGCCAACTGGGACCATTTCAACGAGCTCGATAAAAAGGGCCTGATGATGTATGGCCAGATGACCGCTGGCTCGTGGATCTATATCGGCGCACAGGGCATCGTGCAGGGCACCTATGAAACCTTCGCCGAAGCAGGCCGTCAGCATTATGAAGGCGATCTCAAGGGCAAATGGATCCTGACCGGGGGCCTTGGCGGCATGGGTGGCGCCCAGCCACTGGCAGCCGTCATGGCAGGCGCCTGCTGCCTTGCCGTTGAATGCGACGAGAGCCGCATCGATTTCCGCATGCGCACCCGCTATGTGGACGAAAAGGCCCACACCCTCGACGAAGCTCTGGAGATGATCGAGAAATGGACCGCTGCAGGCGAAGCCAAATCGGTCGGCCTCGTAGGCAACGCCGCGGACATCTTCCCCGAGTTGGTCGCACGCGGCGTCAAACCGGACATCGTCACCGACCAGACCTCTGCCCATGACCCCGTTCATGGCTATCTGCCCAAGGGCTGGAGCGTTGCCGAATGGCGCGCCAAGCAGGAAACCGAGCCTAAAGTGGTCGAAAAAGCGGCCCGCGCTTCCATGCGAGATCATGTCGAAGCCATGGTTGCCTTTTCCGACATGGGCATCCCGACGCTGGACTACGGCAACAATATCCGTCAGATGGCACTGGAAGAAGGTTTGGAAAATGCCTTTGCCTTCCCCGGCTTCGTGCCAGCCTATATCCGCCCCCTCTTCTGCCGTGGCGTAGGCCCCTTCCGTTGGGCGGCCCTCTCCGGCGATCCGGAAGACATCTACAAGACCGACGCCAAGGTGAAGGAACTCATCCCCGATGATCCGCATCTGCATAACTGGCTCGACATGGCCCGTGAGCGAATCGCCTTCCAGGGCCTTCCTTCCCGCATTTGCTGGGTCGGCCTTGGCCAGCGTCATCGTCTCGGTCTTGCCTTTAACGAAATGGTGCGCAATGGCGAGCTCAAAGCTCCGATCGTCATCGGGCGCGACCATCTGGATAGTGGATCGGTTGCTTCGCCAAACCGCGAAACCGAAGCCATGAAAGATGGTTCGGATGCCGTTTCCGACTGGCCGCTGCTCAACGCTCTGCTCAACACAGCCTCGGGCGCTACATGGGTGTCGCTGCATCATGGCGGCGGCGTCGGCATGGGCTTCTCCCAGCATGCGGGCATGGTCATTTGTTGCGATGGCACAAAAGATGCTGACGAGCGTCTGGAACGCGTGCTATGGAACGATCCTGCAACCGGTGTGATGCGTCATGCGGATGCAGGCTATGAAATCGCTGTGGAATGCGCTAAGGAACACAAGTTGAATCTTCCGGGCATCCTTACAGACGAATAATATAATAACGAAAACAATACCCTCCAACCTTCCAGAAATTTAGGAGTACAGCTACAATGAAAAAGACAATCCTCAGCCTTGTTGCTGCTGCAACCCTCGGCTTGGGCTTTGCCAGCGCGGCACAAGCCGACCTTCTGTCCGACATCAAGGCAAAGGGCAAAATCGTAGCCGCCACCGAAATGCATTTCGCTCCATTCGATATTCTTAAAGATGGCGAATATGTAGGCATCGACCGCGATCTGTTTGATGAAATTGCCAAGGAACTGGGCGTTGAAGCAGAATTCATCGACCTGCCATGGCAGTCCATCCTGCCGGGTCTGGAAGCCGAGAAATTCGACTTCGTTCTGGCCCCGGTTACCATGACCGCCGAACGCCTTGATCGCTACAGCTTCACGCTGCCAATCGGCAACGCCACTGTTGCTCTGGCCAAGAAGGCCGGTGACGATTCCATCACCAAACCTGAAGACATTGCTGGCAAGGCTGTTGGCTCCCAGAAGGGCTCTGCACAGCTGGCACAGCTGAAGGCTTTCTCCGAAACCCTGCCCGAGCCTGTTGATGCACGCGAATATGTCAATATCGACGAAGCGCTGGCGGACATGGCTGCAGGCCGCATCTCCGGCGTTGCCAACTCCCTGCCGCTGATGGGCTATGCTTCCGTTCAGCGTCCGGGTCTTTTCGAACTGGTTCTGCCTCCGTTCGGCGAGCCGAAATATTTCGGCTGGGTTGCTCGCAAAGGCGAAGACAGCGCTTCCTTTATCGAAGCTGTCAACAAGGTGCTGATCAACATGCATGAAGACGGCCGCCTGAAAGCCATCAACGAAAAATGGCTTGGCAGCAATCCGGATCTGCCAACCACCATGCCGGAAGTGAAATAACAACGGCGGCGCCCGGTGAGCTTACTTGCCGGGCGCTTCTCTTTTCGAATGCGGCCACTTTGCAGAAATGGCACAGGAGCATTTCGCCTCGCCCTTTTTCGTTTGGCCACGATGTAAGACTTCTCTACGACTGATCAGCCTGCCTCATGACACTTGACCGGGGAAGTGGCTTTTCGAGCGGAGATTGCGAGAGATGAACTTTTCGTTCGAGACGATCTGGCACAATCTACCCTACCTGTTGGCTGCGGCCCGCTGGACCATTATCATTTCGGTCAGCGGCATGGCCATCAGTCTGGTCTGGGGTACCATCCTGTGTACAACGCGGTTGTCAAAAAATCCATTTTTGCGTGGCATTGCCGCGCTCTATATCAGTTTTTTCCGTGGCGTTCCGCTACTCGTCCAGTTGCTACTCTTCTATTATGCGCTGCCCTTTATCGGGCTGGATCTGCTCGCTGTTCAGGCCGCCATTCTGGCAACCGGCCTGTGCTCGGCGGCCTATACGGCTGAAATCCTGCGTGGTGCCTTGCAGAGCATCCCGAGCGGACAAACGGAAGCAGCCTATGCGCTGGGTATTCCGTCTTTCTCGCTCTGGCGTCGCATTCTGGTGCCGCAGGCGGTGCGCATCGGCATGCCTTCCCTCGTTAACGAGCTGATCCTTCTGGTCAAGGTTTCCTCTCTGGCATCCGTTGTAGGCATAGGAGAACTCACACGCATCTCGCAGAATATCACCGGCGAGACCTATCGCCCGCTGGAAATCTACATCACCGCTGCTGTCATTTACTTCGTGATCAACTGGGTTCTGTCGATCAGTGGCCGACTGATCGAAAAGAAACTGCAGATCGGATAGGAGCGCGTCATGGAAACAGAACTTTTTGTCCGTTACGGACCCGCCTTGCTCTACGGTTTCGGCATCACCATCCTGTGCTGGTTGGCAGGCTCCATCGGCGGAGTGATCGTCGGCTTCATTCTGGCTTGTCTCAACCGCTGGGGCCCGCGCGCGCTCAGTTGGGTGATCTATGTCTATGTGGAGATCATTCGCGGCACGCCCTTCATGATCCAGCTTTTCATCCTCTATTATGGCGGCCCCTATATCGGTCTGGTGCTCTCGCCGGTGCAAGCAGGTATCCTGAGCTTTGTGGTCTATGGCAGCCCTTATTTTGCCGAAATCTTCCGCTCTGGCTTCAACGCCATTCCCAAGGGTCAGATCGAGGCGGCCCGCTGCGTCGGCATGCCTGAAACCCGCATCCTGTGGCGGATCATCCTGCCGCAAATGCTGGTGCCGATCACCGCGCCACTCACCAACTTCTTCATCATCCTGACCAAGGAAACCGCCATTCTTTCCGTCGTAACCGTGCCGGAACTGCTGTTCCAGACCCAGACGATGGCTGCGGAAACCTTCACCTTTGTCGAGCCGTTCCTCGTGTTGTCCCTGTTCTACTGGCTGATGGTGCTGGTAACCGGCTGGATTGGCAACAAGGTGGAACAACGCGTCACCCGCCACTTGAAACGGGCCTGACAAGATGAACGCACAAGCAAGTGAGACCAAGATGTCGAAAGAACAGATGACCACCACCGCTGACGATGCGATCATCACAGTCCGCAATCTCAGCAAATATTTTGATGATTTCGAAGCCCTGCGCGACATCACGCTGGATGTCAAGCGCTCCGAAGTGCTCTGCCTCATTGGCCCGTCCGGCTCGGGCAAAAGCACGCTGCTGCGCTGCCTCAACTTTCTTGAGCAATATGACGGCGGCGAAGTGCATCTGGATGGCGAACTGATCGGTTGGCAGGATATCAGCCACAATCCACGCAAACCACTTTCCGGTGAAGCCCTGCGCAAACAGCGCCAGCATATCGGCATGGTGTTCCAGCATTTCCATCTCTGGCCGCATATGAGCGCGCTGGACAATGTCGCCGAAGCCCTGACAAGCGTAAAGAAGCTATCTAAAAAGAAAGCCAAGGAAGCTGCCATGGCAGCGCTCACCAAGGTGCATCTGGAAGACAAGGCAGAGAATTACCCGGCGAACCTCTCGGGCGGTCAACAGCAGCGTGTCGCCATCGCCCGTGCCATTGCCATGGAACCGCAGGTGATGCTGTTTGATGAGCCCACTTCGGCGCTCGACCCGGAACTGGTGGGCGAAGTGCTCTCGGTGATGAAGGATCTGGCGGCCGAAGGCATGACCATGGTGGTGGTTACCCACGAAATGGGCTTTGCCGCCCATGTGGCCGACCGCGTCGCCTTCCTTGATAGCGGGCGACTGGTTACCTGCGTTCCGCCTGAAGAAATGTTCGGGCGCGATCCGGACGACGCCCGCGTTCGCTCATTCCTGCAGACCTATCGCGAGCGCAACGTGGTTTAGGCTTTGCGCTTAATCTTGCTTGAAAAATGGCCGCTTTCTCTTCAGGAAGGCGGCCTTTGTCTTTTAAAGAGAGCACCCAATCCATCCCACCGGTGGAAAGACGCATGCCTGAAGCGGAAAGACCCTAAAGGGGGCTGGAAATGGCGTGCATGCCCTTTATGATGAATGCATAAAGCGAACAAATCATTGCCCATTCCCTTGCCCTTTCATACCAGCAAGGCCCCCATTTCAAACCTTGAAGAGAGAACCATGGCAACCTCGTCTGCCCCATCCAGAGCCCACACGCCCATCGCTTCCCATACGACGCCTATTGCCGATATCATTCTGCATAATGGCCCCATCTGGCGTGGTTTTGAAGAAGGCACAACGCAAGCGCTGGCTCTTTGGCAAGGGCGGGTTCTGGCAACAGGCACACTGGATGAACTCTCCCCTTACAAAGGGGACCACACCCGCATGATCGATCTTGAGGGCAGGCTGGCCACACCGGGCTTTACCGATGCCCATCTGCATCCCACCTACTTGGGCGTTGTCATGGATTGGGTCGATATCACGCCGCAAAAGGCCTCAACCCTTGAAGCGCTGCTTTCAGCCGTCAAGGCGCGGGTAGAGCAGAGTGCGCCGGGCGACTGGGTCTTTGCCAGCGGCTATGACCAAACCAAGCTCGACGTCAAACGACACCCGACGCTTGCAGAACTGGATGCCATTGCGCCGAATAATCCGGTAATGCTGATCCGTACCTGCACGCATGTGCAGATTGCCAACAGTCTGGCCATGAAGGCAGGCGGAATTGATGACAGCACACCTGACCCGGATGGCGGACAGATTGGCAAGGAAAATGGCAAACTGACCGGCTTTCTGGCCGAGAATGCCTCGGCACCGGTCTTTGATGCCGTGCCGCCACTCAGCAGAGACGCTGCCATCGATGCCATCGAGCGGGCCGGGAATTACTGTCTCTCGGTCGGCATCACATCCGTGATGGATGCAGCCATCGGCATGAAGGCAGGCTTTGAGGAAATCGCGGCCTATAACGAGGCCAAGCGGACTGGTCGCCTGCCGGTGCGCACATGGATGGCGCTCAGAGCCACCCCCGCGCATGATAATATCGTGCCCCAATGCGAGGCCGTCGGACTTGTCTCCGGCGTTGGCGACGACATGCTGATGGTCGGCTCTGTGAAGCTGTTTCTGGACGGCTCGATCGGCGGTGCGACAGCCTGGATGACCGAAGGATATCTAGCCGACAAGGACAACCACGGCCTACAGATGATCCCCACCCAGGAGCTGGAAGCGATGGTGCTGGAGTATCATGAGAAGGGCTACCAGATTTGCGCCCATGCCATTGGCGATGGCGCCATTGAACAGCTCATCACCGCCTATGAAAAGGCACTTGCCGCCTACCCCGATCCGGACCGGCGTCACCGCGTGGAGCATAGCGGCTTTCTGGCCCCTGACCACAATGAGCGCATGCAGAAGGCAGGCATCATCCCCTCGCCGCAACAGGTGTTTCTCTATGATTTCGGCGATGCCTACATCACCATGATCGGCAAGGAACGGGTCTATAGTTCCTACCCACAGAAAACATGGACAGACATGGGCCTCAAGCCACCTGCGGGCAGTGATAGCCCCGTCTGCGACCCTGCCCCGTGGACCAACCTTTATGCCATGATGACCCGTAAGACGGGCGCAGGCACCCAGCTAGACCCGTCCGAATGCCTCTCGATTGAAGAAGCCCTGCAATCCTACACAGAATATGGGGCCTATTCGCAAAAGCAGGAACATGTGCGTGGCAAGCTGATGCCGGGTTATTTGGCCGACGTCGCCGTCTTCTCACGCAATCTCCTGGAAGCAACGCCGGAAGAAATTCTCAATGACACGCTCTGCGACCTCACTATTCTGGATGGCAAGGTCGTCTATGAGCGCAAAGAGGGCTGATTGCAGCCCTCTTTTCACTCTTTCCTGCGACTTATCAAATCCTCTTCAAGTGAAGGAGCCCTGCTCCTAGCGCACGATCAACAGACTACAAGGCGCAAGATGGGCGAGCTGGGCTGTCACCGGCCCGGCAATCCCCGTCATCGCATCCGGCTGGCTGGCATTGACGATGAGATAGGATGGGGCCAACGTCTCGGCGAGCAGCAGGATCTGCTGATGAACGCCGCCCTTCAGAACATGCCGATAGACCAGCTCATCGGAGAGGCCAGCCTCCTTTACAAGCGCCACAAGCTCCATCTTGACGTGAGCAATGCTGTCCTTGACCACCTCTTCCACCAGAAAGGGCTTCACATAGTCATAAAAGCCATAGGCCAGCACATAGCAGACATGGATTTCGCCATTGACGCATTGCGCAAGCTTTGCAGCTTCCTTGAGGGCCTTGACCGCATTGGCCTGATGTTCAATGTCAATCGCAACGAGAATCTTGGGGTCCATGGGTCTCTCCGCAGGGTTCATCGCCACCTATCCAGAGGCCGATTGTCTATTTCAATACACTCGGCAACCAGAGCGCCAGATCCGGGAAGATAACCAGCAGCACCACAAACAGGCACATGACGAGGAAGCTCGGAACCGCGGCCCGCGCAATGACCCCGATATCGTGCCCCGTCATCCCTTGCAGCACAAACAGGTTGAATCCGATTGGCGGCGTAATCTGTGCCATCTCGACCACGATCATCAGATAGACTCCGAACCAGAGCATATCAAATCCGGCAGCCCGGACCATCGGCTCGATGACGGCCATTGTCAGAACAATGGACGAAATGCCGTCCAGAAAACAACCCAGCAAGATGTAGAAGACCGTTAGTGTCATGATCAGAACCAACGGCGAAGGATCCCATGCGGAAATCACCTCGGCCAGCGCCTTTGGAATGCCGGTAAAGCCCATAGCCAGCGACAGGAAACCTGATCCCATCAGAATGAACATGACCATCGTGGTGGTGCGCACCGCACCCAAAACGGACTCAACGAAAGTGTCCCGCGTCAATGTCTTTTGCAGGAAGGCGAGTATAAAAGACCCAAGCACCCCGAGCGCCGCCGCTTCCGTCGCCGTAGCAATACCGCCATAGATGGAGCCGATCACCGCAACAATGAGCGCCACGACGGGCAGCAGCCCCAGAAAGGCTGAAAGCTTTTCGCTCCAGTTGGTCGATGGATCCATCTGCATCTCGCTGCCATGGCGCAGCCCCCACAGGGCGATATAGCCCATGAAAAGCAGCGCCAGACACACACCGGGGATCATCGCCGCCATAAAGAGCTTGGCGATGCTCTCGTTGACCGTCACCCCATAGATGATCATCGAAATACTGGGCGGAATGAGCAGACCGAGTGTGCCTGCCCCCGCAAGCGACCCGACGATCTGCCTTTCCGGATAGCCACGTTTGCGCAACTCCGGAATGGCCATTTTACCGACTGTGGCCACCGTGGCAGCCGAAGAGCCGGAAATGGCGGCAAAAATGGCAGAAGCCCCCACATTTACATGCAGCAATCCGCCAGGCATGCGCCGCATGAAGGGAGCGATGCCGCGAAACAGGGTCTCGGACAGGTTTGTGCGATAGAGAATTTCACCCATCCAGATGAAAAGAGGCAGAGCCGTCAGAGTCCAGGAAGATTGGCTGCCCCAGACGGTCAGCGCCAGCGCGTCCCCGATGGGCGCAGAGGTAAACAGATACATGCCCAGCATCGCCGTGAGCAGCAGCGACGCCCCCACCCAGACACTGGTGCCAAGCAGGAAGAACAGGGCAAACAGGAATATCGAAATGGAAAGCGCTTCATTCATACTTCTTGCGGCCCCCCGGCCTCGCCCTGTTCAGGATCTATCGACTTGTAATCGAACAGAACGATCAGCAAGACATGAATGGTCGACAGCGCAAACAATATGGAACCCAGCGCCACCGGCGTCTGCGGTATCCACAAAAGGATCGCATCGGCGCCTTCGCTACGCTCACCATAGTCATAGGAATCAATCACCAGTCGCATCATGTAGAAGGCCAGAAAGCTGGCAACTCCGGAGATAACCAGATGCGCCCAGATTTCCAGAGCCCGCCGCTTGGCCCCTTCCAGCCTCTGGGAGAGGATCGACACGCGAATATGCCCCTGTGAGCGGAAGGTATAGGCAAGCGCCATGAAGCTGCTGGTTGCCATGGCATAGCCAGCCACATCGGACGCCCCTCCGGCGAACCATCCAACAAGACGCGCCAGAATGCTGTAAAGCACCAACAGACACAGCAACACCAGGAGCGCCCCCGCAAGCCAGGCTCCCAAAAGATAGATGCGGTCCATAAACCGACTGATAGTAGTCATTCATTCGTCCCGAGGCTTACGCCTCTCATTAAGACCGGCTTCCCTGCGAACAGATAAGCATCGGGGAGGCACGAGGCCTCCCCGAATTTTCGGTTACATTTCTTCGTAGGCTTTCAGAGCGGCAGCGCCGGCTTCTCCGGCACGTTCAAGCCATTCTGCTTTCAGCTTTGCCCCAGCATCTTCAAAGGCTTTCATCATTTCAGGAGAAGCAGGAGCAACGGTCATGCCCTTTTCCTTGAACTGCTCAACATACCAGCTGTCCAGCTCTTCCGATTTTGCCCAGCATTTGGCTTCCGCATTGGCAGCAGCATCCTTGACAACAGCCTTGACGCCATCATCCAGACGGTCCCATGCGCGGGTGTTGACGATCACCATGTTGCGCGGCAACCAGGCCTTCACATCATAATAATAGCCCACATGTTCCCAAAGCTTGCGGTCATAGCCGGTCGCACCGGAGGAAACCATGGCTTCAGCCACACCGGTAGCAAAGGCCTGAGACAGTTCGGCGGCCTCAATCTTGGTTGGCGCCATGCCCAGATATTCAGCGATTTTAGATGTTGTCGGGTTGTAAGCACGGAATTTCAGGCCTTCGACATCAGCAGGCACCTTGGCTTCCTTGATAGAATAGAAGCCCTGCGGCGGCCATGGGCAGGAATAAAGCAGCGTGACGCGCGACTTTGCCAGAGTTTCTTCTAGAGTTGGCTTGGTTGCCTTGTAAAGCTTCATGGCGTCATCAAAAGAGGTTGCCAGAAACGGAATGGAATCCATTTCATAGATCGGGCTTTCGTTGCCAAGCGCAGAAATCAATCGCTCACCAATCGGCACCAGCCCCTTGCGCACGGCGCCGAAAATTTCAGCCCCGCCAAACAGCGAACCGGACGGATGAGTGGTAATTTCAAGCGCGCCATCACTCTTCTCGGCCACTTCCTTGGCAAATTCAGCAGCCATTTCGGAATGGAAGTTGGTGGCCGAATAAGCCAGAGCCATATCCCACTTTTCAGCATGGGAGAGCGATGTCGAGGCCGCAAGCGCTGCGACCGAGGCAAGGAGAAATTTGAGTTTCATTTGGTCTTCCTCTGGATGGTGGTGTTTCTTGAAAATGGAAAAATGAACCGCACAAATAAGAACGGCTCGGCAATCCTGTTATTGGTCCGACCTGTTATCCGGTCAGTGAATAGCTCGCTATATCAGGGCTTTCCCCCGATTGGCGCAAGTGTTTGCTGGCATAAGGTGTTGGAAAATGTGCGGAGCGTCAAGATCTATGAGGCCGATCCTGTTGGGCAGAAGCGCCGGCGCGATCAGCACGCCCCCTGTTCGCGCTCTGCAATCCAGACCTTTCTTGACCATAGGGCTTACTCCACTTGACGCTTGCCGGACTGGCTGCCTGTTCTCCTATATCGGCGAATGCGGAGAGGAAAGGACCAAGGCAAAGGCGGGGAAAAGCCCCAACTTACCCTTTGCCTTCGGATGAAGCGATGTCCGGCGTTCTTTTGCCTATCTTCACGTGCAAAAACCATGCCCCATTGACAAATTTGGAAATATCGCCGTTATTTCGCACATGCAACGCGATTTCCGGCCATAAAATCAACAGCTTTGACCGACATTGGCAATCGCCACCAACAAGGAATGGCAAATATTTTGGCACCAACTGTTCAAAATGACCCTTTTCTAGGCATCCTTATGCTGGACACACGTTTCAAGCGCCCAATCGGAGATGCGGGCAACGCCGCCAGTTATGCCATACCGGCCCGTATCGAAGTGATTGCCGGAGCGGGTAGCCCCGACATTGTCAGGAATGGCCGCCCTCTGCCGGATCTGGTAGAAGCTTTCAAGGAAAAGGCGCGCAAACTGGAACGGGAAGGCGCCTGTGCTTTGACCTCGACATGCGGTTTTCTAGCCACCATTCAGAAGGAAATGGAAGACGCGGTTTCGATCCCCGTGATGCTGTCTGCGCTTTGTCTCTACACGGATATTCGCACCAAACACCCCGAGGGGCCAGTCGGCATTCTCACGGCATCTGCGAGAAGTCTGGGCGCAGACGTGCTCAAGGCCGTAAATATCAAGCCTGAGGATGTGATCATCCGCGGCATGGAAGATTGTCCCGCTTTTGCCACCGCCATTTTGGGCGCAAAGCAAGAGCAATCATTGACACTGGATCAGCCCGCAATTGAAGCTGACATCATTCGCAAGGCGCAAGAGATGCTCGTTCAGCATCCCGATCTTGCAGCGTTTCTGCTCGAATGCGGCAATTTGCCTCCCTATCAGCAGGCCATAGCCAAGGACACCGGCAGGCCGGTCTATTCCATTCTTGATGGGGTCAACGCCCTGATCAAGAAGCAATAGCACACCGCTTTTCGCCTGAGCCTGACGACCAGTCTGTTATAGGCTCATGATATCGGCAGGCACTTCTTCAAGCGCAGCCAGATACTGATCATAGGTGTTACCAAGCGTGTAGATATGTTTGCGCATCAGTTCGGCAGCTTTTTCCTCATCGCCTTCATCCATGGCAGCCAGAATATCATCATGCTCTTTCATGGACTGCTCAAGGCGTCCGCTCACATCGAGCTGCTTGCGCCGGAAGGGTCTGAGCCGCCGGTGCATGCGCAACGTCTCTTCTTCCAGCACTGCATTGCCCGATGCCTGATAGATCATGCCATGAAGTCTGTTGTTTGCTTCATAATAGTCATCATTCTTGCCTTCCTTCAGCGCCCGCGCGCAATCGCTCGCGGCACGCTTGAGATAAAGCTGCTGAGCTGAAGTGAGACGGCGGGTTGCCAGCTTGACACACCAGGCTTCCAACTCGGCCATGAATTCAAACATCTCCACAAGGCGGGTCATTGAAGGCCTGCGAACGAAGGCACCACGATTGGGTATAAGTTCCACAAGACCGATGCCATCCAGAATCTGGAAGGCCTCTCTCAGCGGTGTGCGCGAAACATTGAACTGCTCGGAAAGCGCAGCTTCGTTGAGCTTTTCGCCATCTTTGTAGGCACCGGTGGCTATTTTCTGCTCAATTTCCGAGCAAATCAGGGCTGATGCTTTGTATTTATTAGTCATGGTAACATTATCGCTTGACAGTATACATTTCACACAGATTATATACAATCTCATAAAAATCAATACAAATAACCTTCCAAGCATAAACCCGAGCTTCAACAGGGGAACGAATATGAAGATATCCAAACTGGTAGTGAGTACTGCGGTCTACTTGGCGCTTTCGGCGACGTCCTACGCCGACAAAGCGAGCGACACCGTCAATATGGCATTTCTGAAAGAACTCGAATCTGCCGACGTCTTTTTCAACACGGCACGCGAAGGTCTTCTCCTGAACCATTCGGTTTGGGATGGTCTGCTTTATCGCGACCCCGACACGGGCGAATATAAGGGCAACCTTGCTGAATCATGGAAATGGATCAACGACACCACAATCGAATTCAAGCTGCGTGAGGGCATCAAATTCCACAATGGCGAAGCATTCAACGCAGATGATGTTGTCTACACCGTCAACTTTGTTGCCGACAAAGCCAATGGCGTAAAAAGCCAGACCAACGTGAGCTGGATGGACCATGCAGAGAAGGTGGATGACTATACGGTCCGCATCATTGCCGACGCCCCATTCCCAGCCGCTGAAGAATTCCTCGCCGGCCCTGTCGCCATGTATCCCAATGAGTATTACGCAGAAGTCGGCCCCAAGGGCATGGCTGCCCATCCTGTCGGCACCGGCCCGTTCAAGGTCACCGAGCTGGAGCCAGGCAAGCATTTTGTGCTTGAGAAAAACGAAGACTATTTCAATGGCCCCAAAGGCATGGCCAAGGTGTCGAAAATCGACATCCGCACCATCCCTGACATGAACACCCAGATCGCCGAATTCTTCAACGGCACGCTGGACTTCCTCTGGAACATCCCTGCTGACCAGGCCGAAAAGCTCGACGCCATGGGCAAGTTCGACGTGGTCAACGCACCGGCAATCCGCGTTGGTTATATCACAATCGACGCTGCAGGCCGCTACGATCCGGACGGCCCGATGACCAAGAAGAAGGTTCGTCAGGCTATCTATCACGCCATTGACCGTGAAGCCATTGTCCAAGCTTTGGTCAAAGGCTCTTCTCAGGTCATCGACAGCGCCTGCTCTCCGGTTCAGTTCGCCTGTGCCCAGGACCTGCCGACCTATGACTATGATCCGGAAAAAGCCAAGGCACTTCTCGCCGAAGCCGGTTATCCGGATGGCTTCACCACCGATTTCTATGCATACCGCAACCGTCCGTATGCAGAAGCCATGATGGGCTTCCTCAACGAAGTCGGCATCAAGACCAACTTCAGTTACCTGAAATATGCTGCCCTGCGTGAGAAACGCGCCAAGGGTGAAGTGCCGATTTCCTTCCAGACCTGGGGCTCCTACTCCATCGCGGACGCTTCGGCCATCACTTCGGAATTCTTCACCGGCGGCGACTGGGATGATGCCCGTGATCCGGAAATCATCGACTGGCTGACCGAGGCCGACAAGACCACCGACAAGGAAGCACGCAAGGCCCTTTACAAAAAGGCTCTGACCAAGATTGTCGAGGAAGCCTACTGGGTTCCGATGTTCACCTACAATGTGAACTACGCCATGAGCAAGGAACTTGACTACAAGGCAACCCCTGACGAACTGGTGCGCTTCTTCACCTTCGGCTGGAAATAACGAGCAATCGGGGCCGGATACCGTCCGGCCCCAACCCCTCCCCAATAATGAGAATTCGAGGTCGGAATGTATATCTATATTCTGAAACGGCTTGGTCTTGCCTTACTGGTGGCTTTCACCGTATCCGCAATCAGCTTCAGCCTGCTTTTCATGGCCGGTGATCCCGCCATTGCAATTGCAGGGGAAAACGCGTCCATGGAAGACATCCAGATGGTCAATGACCGCTATGGATTTGATCGCCCCATCGTCGTGCAATATTTTGAATGGCTGGGCAAGGCTGTTTCCGGCGATCTGGGCAACAGCTGGTATTTTGATCTGCCTGTTTCCGATCTCATTGTTGACCGCCTGAGCGTCACCATGCTTCTGGGTTTGCTCAGTATCAGTTTCGCGCTTCTGCTGGCCATCCCCATGGGCGTTGCCGCAGCGATGAAACCAAACTCCCTCATCGACCGCGCAGCTCTCTTCATCTCGGTTGTCGGACAGGCCATCCCGTCCTTCTGGTTCGGCCTGATCCTGATTGTGGTCTTCTCCATCAAGCTGGGGCTTGTACCCGCTTCCGGCTCGACAAGCTGGGCCCACTTTATCCTGCCTACGGTCGTTCTGGGCTATTACGCCACCCCGGCCATCATGCGCCTTACCCGTGCAGGCATGCTCGAGGTGCTGAGCGCAGATTATATCCGCACCGCGCGCGCCAAAGGGTTGGATAGCCGCAAGATCATGTTCAAGCATGCCTTGCGCAATGCCATCATTCCGGTGATCAGCCTTGCTGCCGTGCAGATGGGCTTCATGCTGGGCGGATCCATCGTGGTGGAAAGCATTTTCGCGCTGCATGGCGCGGGCTTCCTCGCCTGGGAATCCATTTCCCGAAATGACCTGCCAACCATGCAGGCTCTCATCCTCATCTTCTCGATGTTCTACATCTTCTTCACCTTCCTGGCAGATATCCTCAACGCCTGGATGGATCCACGCCTGCGCATCGCCTGATAGGGAACGGAGAAAATCATGTCAGAGACATCCATCACCTCGACTTCGACCAAAAAACAGGCACCTGCCCCCAAAAAGCAGAAAACGCCGGTTCATCAGCTTTCACCGCGCGCCAAGATGCTGCATCGGGCGCTGCGCCACAAAGGCTTGCTGTTTGGCCTGTTCGTCATGGCGATCATCGTGATTGTCGCCCTGTTCGCGCCGCTGCTTGCCGGTCATGACCCCTATAGCCAAAGCTTGCTCGCCCGCATGAAGCCGCCAGTCTTTCTTGGTGGCACATGGGAGCACCCACTCGGCACGGACGCCCTTGGCCGCGACTATCTCGCCCGCCTTGTCTATGGCGCCCGCATTTCGCTGCTGATCGGCCTCATCGCAGCCACCATCTCGGCCTGCATCGGCACCTTCATGGGCGTTCTGGCTGGCTATTTCGGCGGCCGTATCGACCTGATCGTGACCTTCTTCATCAATGTGCGCCTCGCCATGCCGGTGGTTCTGGTGGCGCTTGCTGTCGTGGCCCTGTTCGGCGGATCTCTGCTCGTTGTCGTCTCCGTGCTTGGCCTACTGCTCTGGGACCGCTTTGCGGTGGTCATGCGCGCTGCCACCATGCAGGTGCGCAAGCTGGAATATGTTGCCGCAGCTCAGGTGCTCGGAGCCTCTCTGCCGCGCGTGCTGTTCAAGGATATCCTGCCGAATGTGATGAACCATCTGATCGTCATTTTCACGCTGGAAATGGCCCATGCCATCATCCTTGAAGCCGCCCTCAGCTTCCTTGGCCTTGGCGTTCAGCCACCAACCCCGTCCTGGGGCCTGATGATCTCTGAAGGCAAGGAAATGCTGCTGTTTGAAAGCTGGCTGATCACCATCCCGGGTGTCGCCCTGTTCTTCCTCGTCCTGTCCATCAACATGCTTGGCGACGGCATCCGCGACGTCACCGCACCGGAGGGCCGCAACTGATGACCGATCCTATTCTCACCATCAAGAATCTGACCGTCGATCTGCCAGAAGGCGGCGACCGCCCCCATGCGGTCGAAAAGCTCTCGGTTGACATTGCCCCGAAGGAAATCGTCTGCATCGTCGGCGAATCCGGCTCGGGCAAGTCCATCACCTCCTTCACCACCATGGGCCTCTTGCCGAAGGCTCTGAAGCCTTCAACCGGTGAAGTGATCTTTGAAGGGCAGGATGTGCTCAAGCTCTCCCCTAGGGAACATGCCAAGCTGCGCGGTAGCCGCATGGCCATGATCTTTCAGGAGCCCATGAGCGCGCTCAATCCCTGCTACACGGTCGGAGATCAGATCGAGGAAGTGTTCGAGCAGCATACCAGCCTGTCCAAAGCCGAACGCAAGGCCAAGACCATCAAGCTGCTGGACGAAGTACAGCTTCCGGAACCCGAACGGATCTATTCCTCCTATCCCCATCAGCTCTCCGGTGGTCAGCGCCAGCGCATCGTCATCGCCATTGCTCTTGCGCTTGATCCGTCCCTGCTGATCGCAGACGAACCGACCACCGCACTCGACCTGTCCACGCAGGCCCAGATCCTTCATCTGTTCAAGGAACTGCGCGAGAAACACTCCGCCGGCATCATGTTCGTGACCCACGACTTCGACGTGGTAGCCGAGATTGCCGACAAGGTTGTCGTCATGAAAGAGGGCAAGATTGTCGAGCAGGGCACAGCCGAAGAAGTGCTCAACCGCCCCAAACATCCCTACACCCGCAAATTGATTGATGCAGTGCCGCGCCGCACCGGAACGGTGAATGCCCACATGGCGGAAAAGCACAAGGTGATGGAAGTGCTTGGCCTCAACAAGACCTTCCACACAAAGGGCACCATGTTCAAACCGTCTCGCACGGTGCATGCCTGCAAGGATATCAACTTCATCGTCCATCGCGGCGAGACTCTGGGCATCGTGGGCGAATCCGGCTCGGGTAAATCAACGCTCGTCAAATGCCTCATTCGCCTTGAAGATCCGGATAGCGGGTCTGTCATCATCGATGGCAGCGACATCGCGCAATTCACGCCAAAGCTACTGCATCCCTATCGCAAGAGCATCCAGATCGTCTTTCAGGACCCCTACGGCTCGCTCAACCCGCGCCGCACCATCGGCGACCAGTTGGTAGAGGGACCGGTCAATTTCGGAGAAGACCGCGCCCATGCCATGGAACGGGCCAAGAAGCTGATGGAAATCGTCCGGTTGGAGCAGGATGCGCTCTATCGCTATCCCGCCCAGTTCTCCGGTGGTCAGCGCCAGCGCATCTGCATCGCCCGCGCACTGATGGTCGAGCCCGAAGTGCTCATTGCCGACGAAGCCGTCTCGGCGCTGGACGTATCCGTGCAGAAGGAAGTGCTCAAGCTGCTCAACGAGATCCGGGATGAAATGGGCCTGACGGTTCTCTTCATCACCCATGACTTGCGCGTTGCCGCCCAGATCTGTGACAATCTTGTGGTCAT
The DNA here is from genome assembly GCF_963678225.1 of uncultured Cohaesibacter sp. Classification (NCBI taxonomy): domain Bacteria; kingdom Pseudomonadati; phylum Pseudomonadota; class Alphaproteobacteria; order Hyphomicrobiales; family Cohaesibacteraceae; genus Cohaesibacter; species uncultured Cohaesibacter sp. The sequence continues at coordinate 543,769 of NZ_OY782764.1, forward strand.
GCAGAATGGTGAGATCGTGGAACGGGGCAATGTCGACGAAGTCTTCGGACACCCCAAACACGACTATACCAAGAAATTGCTCTCGGCCCAGCCCGGTCAGAATTGGAAGGTCCCTGACATCTCCAAACTGCCCCCCGTTGATCCGGCCCTGCTGGAGCAAGCGCTGAACCAGCCCATGGGAGCGGTCAGATGAGTGGCAATTTCTCTCGCTCCCAATCCACCCGCAAACCGGGTGTAACAGCAACAAGCGGCGGCGTTGTTGCCGCCCAACATGCTCTGGCGGCGGAAGCCGGAGCCCAAGTTCTGGCCGCCGGTGGCGACGCGGTGGACGCAGCCGTAGCCGTTAGTTTCGCCATCGGCGTGCTGGAGCCATGGATGTCTGGCCCCATGGGCGGCGGCGCCATGATGCTCTGGCGAGCAAACGAGAAAAAGCCTTATGCCCTACACTATGGCATGCGGTCCTCAACCAGCCTTGATGTGTCCCACTATCCCCTCTCTGGAGCAGGCAAGGCATCGGATCTCTTTCCCTGGGAAGCCGTGGTTGAGGATCGCAATGTCACAGGCGCATCCTCTATCGCCGTGCCCGGCACGGTGGCCGGTGCCGCAGAAGCCCATCGACGCTTCGGAAAGCTGCCATGGTGTCATCTCTTGCAGCCGGCCATTGCCCATGCCAAAGCTGGCATGCATGTGGACTGGTACGCGGCCCTCATCATCGCCTCCTCGGCCAGAGAGCTGGCAAAGGACAAAGACGCCGCAGCATTGTTCCTTGAAGATGGTCAATGGCCCAAGATCTTTGGCTGGACGGCTCTTTCCGATATCCGCCTTGACCAGTCCGGACATGCTGCAACCCTTGAGCGCCTTGCCGAAGCGGGAGCCGAGGATTTCTATACCGGCGAGATTGGCGCAGCCCTTATCAAGGATGTAACCGACAAGGGCGGGTTCCTCACTGCCGAGGATATGGCCAGCTACCGCGCCGAGTGGCAGGATCCGCTGCATATCCCTTACAATGGCGCCAACATCTGGGCCGTTCCGACCCTCACCGCAGGCCCCACCCTTGCGCACGCCATGAGCCACTGGCAGAGCGCCTACACACCATCAACTGCGCCGGACGGAACCAGCTTTGCCGCCATGGCCGAAGCCATGCGTGCCGCCTATGAGGATCGCCTCACCAATATGGGCGATCATGAAAGCGCCAAGGCCCCGGGCTGCACCACCCATTTCTCCATTGTCGACAAAGACGGCAACATGGTCGCCATGACGCAGACCCTGCTCTCCATCTTCGGCTCGCGCACCCTGTCGCCCTCCACCGGCCTGATGATGAATAATGGCATCATGTGGTTCGATCCCGAGCAGGGAAAACCCAATTCCCTCGCTCCGGGCAAACGCTGCCTGATGAATGTCTGCCCCGTGATTGGCGAAAAAGGCGAACGCCGTTTTGCACTGGGCGCTTCAGGCGGGCGCAAGATCATGCCCGCAGTGGGGCAAATCTCGTCATTCCTGCTTGACTATGGCATGTCAATGCAGGATGCCATAGAGGCCCCTCGTATCGACGTTTCAGGCGGCGACACAATCGTCGCCGACGAGCGCCTTTCAGATGATGTCACCGACGCCCTGTCGGCCCGCTGGTCTCTGGCAACAGCAAAGCGCATGCCCTTCCCCTATGCCTTCGCCTGCCCAGCCGGCGTTTTGCGTGACGGAAGCACCAATTCCGGCACTACAGAAACCTTTTCCCCATGGGGCGATGGCATTGCAGAAATCAGGGACTGACCTGACCGCTGCCCCCGCCATTGCCCATAGCCCGCCCGGACGGTCGCCGCCCGAAACCGTTTAAAATTTGACAAGAATAGAGAAGCAGACAGATGAGTGATCGCAATAAGGCTCTGGCCATCAGCGCCAGCTATTTTGATGAGGGCGCTTTCCTCTCGGACATCAAGCGCCTTGTCTCCCACCCGACCGAAAGTCAGGATCCGCGCGGCAAACCTTATCTTCTGGCCTATCTCACAGATGAAATGCAGCCCCTGCTGGAAGGTCTCGGCTTCAGTTGCAAGATCTTCGACAACCCTCAGGAAGATGCGCCTCCCATCATGGTGGCCGAGCGCATGGAAGATCCGGCCCTGCCAACGGTGCTGAGCTATGGTCATGGCGATGTGATCCGTGCGCAGGAAACCCAGTGGCGCGAAGGGCTCTCCCCCTTTGACATGGTGGAGGAAGGCGACAAGGTCTATGGCCGTGGCGCTGCCGACAACAAGGGCCAGCATCTCATCAACATCAAATCCATGGCGGCCGTCATCGAGGCAGAAGGCAAGCTGGGCTTCAACGCCAAGATCCTGTTGGAAATGGCAGAAGAGTGCGGCTCTCCCGGGCTGAAGACCTTCTGCGAACAGCATAAGGAGCTGCTCGCCGCCGATGTACTCATCGCATCCGATGGCCCGCGCCTTTCCCCCGCCGCCCCAACCATCTTCACCGGCTCGCGCGGTGGCGAACTGTTCGACATGGTGGTGGACCTGCGTGAAAGTGCCAATCATTCGGGCAACTTTGGTGGCCTGATTGCCGATCCCGCCATCATTCTGGCCCACGCGATTGCTTCCATCACCGATGAACGGGGCCAGATCCAGATCCCAGAATGGCGCCCGACCAGCCTCACCCCGCGCATTCGCGAAGTGATCGCGGCGCTGCCTCCCGTCGATACAGGCTCCATCGAGATTGACGAAAATTGGGGTGAAGAAAACCTCACGCCGCAGGAGCGGGTGCTCGGCTGGAACAGCTTTGCCGTGCTCGCCATGAAATCCGGCGTGCCGGAGGCCCCTGTCAACGCCATTTCCGGCTATGCCAAAGCCACCTGTCAATTGCGCTTCGTTGTTGGCACAGACCCCGACGACATTATTCCGGCGCTGCGTAGTCATCTGGCCGCCAAGGGCTTTGACAAGGTCGAGGTCGTCAAGGCTGAGCGCCATGCCTTCCCGGCCACGCGCCTTGATCCGGACCATCCATGGGTCCGCTTTGCGGCCAAATCCCTCGAAGCATCCACCGGCACTAAGCCGCACATCCTGCCAAACCTTGGCGGCTCCCTGCCCAATGACTGCTTTGCCGATGTGCTCGGCCTACCAACCATCTGGATTCCGCACAGCTATGCGGCCTGCAGCCAGCATGCCCCCAACGAGCACATCCTCAAATCCCTTTCCCGACAGGCCCTGCAAGGCATGACGGGGCTGTTCTGGGACATCGCCGCCAAAGGGGCGGTGCCTTCCGAAGGAGAATAAAACATGGCAGCAACCCTCACGCTTTTTGCAGTCATTGCTGGCGCTGGTGCCATTGCGGGCATCATCTCAGGCCTTCTGGGCGTGGGAGGCGGCATCATCCTTGTGCCCGCCTTCTTCTATGCCTTCTCCTCTTTGGGTTACCAGCCCGAACAGCTCATGCAAATTTGCGTGGCGACCTCCACGGGCACCATCATATTCACCTCGATCCGCTCGGTACTGGCACATAACAAACGGGGCGCGGTGAGCGTCGAGTTGATCAAGACATGGGGCCCGTTCATTGCCTTTGGGTCGGTGGTCGGGGTTTTCGCTGCTGCCTCCCTGCGCTCCCATGAGCTGCAACTTGTCTTTGGCTGCATCGGCATCATGCTGGGCCTTTACATGCTGCTCGGCAAGAAGGACTGGCGCCTTTCAACCGAATTACCCGGTCGCATCCTCAGCAAGATCTACCCCATCATCATCGGCTTCTTCTCGGCCCTCATGGGCATTGGCGGCGGCTCATTCACAGTGCCGCTGCTGACCGCCTATAACGTGCCCCCGCACAAGGCCGTCGGCACGTCCCCCGGTTTCGGGCTGATGATTTCCATCCCCGGCTTCATCACCTTTCTCACGCAAGGCTGGGATATCACCGGAAAGCCTCCTTTCACCGTCGGCTATGTCAACCTGCCCGCTGTTGTCGTCATCGTCATGACCACCATGCTCACCGTACCGCTTGGGGTGCGTCTGGCCCATTCCCTCTCCCCCAAGCAACTGCGCATCGTCTTTGCCTTCACAATCCTTATCCTGACGGGCAACATGCTCCGAAAGGCGCTGATGGCATGACGCATTCTTCTCCTTTCCTCAGCAATGACGCCCTGCTAGAGCAGATCAGGGCCGCAGAACCAACCCTCTGGTGCAACCCTGATTATGCGCCCCAACGTGACGATGAGGCGCAAGCTGGCTTGCAGCAGGCCGTCGAGAATTGGCGGATGCTGGCGCCACTCCTCCAGCTTATTTTCCCCGAGTTGGAAGATACAGCTGGCACCATTACCTCCGATCTCATCGAAGTGGATGCTCTTCGCGCCCCTCTTGGCTATCTGGATCGCACCTTCGGGCGCCTGTTTGTCAAGGCTGACCATGCCTTGCCGGTTGCCGGATCAGTCAAGGCCCGCGGTGGCATCTATGAGGTCCTCATGACCGCCGTGAATGAAGCCCGGTCCTCTGGCTTCATCGCCCCCACGGATCCTGTCTCCGCCCTCACAGGCGCGGCCGCACACAGTTTCTTTGCCGAACGCACCATTGCTGTCGGCTCGACCGGCAATCTTGGTCTCAGCGTGGGCATTGCCGCCAGAACCCTTGGCTATAATGCCGTTGTGCATATGTCCGCCGACGCCAAGCCCTGGAAGATCGAGCGCCTGCGCCGCTTCGGTGTCAAGGTCAAGCAGCATCGTGGAGACTATAACCTCGCCGTTGCCGCAGCCCGTGATGCTGCCAGCAAAGACCCTATGGTCTATTTTGTCGATGACGAGGATTCAGAGCTGCTCTTTTCCGGCTACAGCGCCGCAGCGCTGGAACTGGCGAGCCAGTTGATCGAAGCTGGCATCAATATCGGCCCTGATTGTCCGCTCATTCTCTATCTTCCTTGCGGCATCGGCGGCGCACCGGGCGGCATCGCCTATGGCGCGCGCGGTGTGTTTGGGTCCAATGTGCATTGCTTCTTTGCCGAGCCGGTGCAATCGCCTTCCGCTCTGGTGCAGATGATGCATGGTCTGGAAAAGCCAATGTCTGTTTATGATATCGGCCTGACCAACAAGACGGAAGCCGATGGCATGGCGGTTGCCACCATGTCCCATATCGTTGCCCAGAAAATGCAGCAACGCCTTGCTGGCGTTTACACCGTTGGCGATGATGATTTGATGCGCCTGCTCTCCATTGCCTATGGTGCGGCCAATCTCAAGCTGGAGCCCTCAGCCACCATCGGCTTTGCTGGCCCGCATTTCATGCTTGAAACCGCGCAGGGTCAGGCTTTCAGCAGTCAGCATCTCACTCCCAAAGCGATGGAAAACGCAATTCATGTCGTTTGGACGACCGGCGGTTCTTTCGTTCCCGAGTTGCAATTCCAGTCTTTCGTGGACAAGGGCAATGCGCTTGCACCCCAATTCGATTTGAAAAAAGGATAAATAAAATGGTCAAGCAAACCGCGACGAACCCCGCAGATCTGGGCGCAATCGAGGCGCGTCAGCTGATCGCTCGCAAGGCCCTTTCTCCGGTTGAACTCGCCAATGCCTGCATCGAGCGGGTCGAAGCTGTAGACCATGCCGTCAACGCGCTGGTCGCACGCCGCTTCGAAGCCCTCTCAGATGAAGCCAAGGCCGCCGAGCAGGCCGTCATGGATGGTGAACCGCTTGGAGCCCTGCACGGCCTGCCTTTCGGCGTCAAGGACATGATCGATGTGAAGGGCCTGCCGACCACCTTCGGCTCTGAAGCTTTCAAGGACAATATCGCAACGCGGGATGACCCAATCGTTGCCGCCATGCGCAAGGCCGGCGCCATGCCCATGGGCAAGACCAACAATCCCGAATGGAGCGCAGGCGGCAACACCCGCAACCGGGTTTATGGCGTCACCGCCAACCCCCATGACCTCACCCGCACCTGCGCTGGCTCTTCAGGCGGGTCTGCCGTCAGCCTTGCCTGCGGCTATGCGCCCTTGGCAACCGGCTCGGACACGGGCGGCTCCCTGCGCAATCCGGCGGCTTTCTGCGGCATTGTCGGCTACCGCCCCAGCCCAGGCGTTGTCCCCGGCGATAGCCGCGCCGCAGCCCTCATTCCGATGCCAACCTCTGGCCCCATGGGCCGCACGGTTGCCGATACGGCCCTGATGCTCTCGGTTCTGGCACGTCCCGATCGCAAAGATCCCTACACCATCATCACCGATGGCAAGACCCCGTGGGATCCGGAAAGCTTTGCGAATTTGCCGCGCGCAGATCTCTCTTCGCTCAAGATTGCCGTGACCGAAGACTACGATTTCGCCCCGACGGAAAGCATCGTCCGCGATCATTTCCGAACGATAATGCCACAGCTGGCCCCCTTCTTTGGCACGGTCGAACAGACGAGTCCCAAATGCACGGACGCAGATCGCATATTTTCTGTGCTGCGCGGTGTTCAATTCTTGGGCATTCATGCAACTTTAGTAGACACCAAACCCGAATTGGTCGGCCCGAATGTCACCGAGAATGTGAAAGAGGGCCGCAGCTATTCCGCCGAAGATGTGGCGCAAGCCATGTTCGCCCAGAGCCGTTACTATCGCGACTGGCAGAAATTCTTTGAAAGTCACGACTATCTGATCTCACCGGCCGTAACCATCAGCCCTCGCCCGTGGCGGGAGCTATATCCGGCTGAAATCGACGGAAAGCCCACAAAGAGCTATTATCATTGGCTGGCCATGGCCTATGCCTCGACCATCCCCGGCCACCCATCCATCACAATTCCCTGCGGCTTTGACGCCAACAACATGCCCTTCGGCCTACAGATTGTCGGGCGTCGCCACGATGATCTGGGTGTCCTGGCGGTCGCCAACGAGCTGGAAGCGATCATCGCGTCCATTTCGGATCTCGCACCAAAAGGCCCGGATCTTGCATTGCTCAAATCGGCAGCGCCAATCAGCCAAGCCGAGGGGTTTCTGAGTTTCGAATAACACCGTCTGAATCCTCCCGACTGAAGACCAAATAACCTCCCAAGGACTACACTATGGCCAATCTCCCCTTCTCCAAAGTCCGCCGCTCCGGCTCCACCGTCTATCTGTCCGGTGAAATCGGCTTCAATGCGGATGGCTCCCTGCCCGAGGGCATCGAAGCGCAGACCAAAAACTGCCTCGAAGGCATCAAGAAGACACTGGAAGGCGAAGGCCTTTCCCTCTCCAACGTGATCTCCTGCACATGCTACCTGACCGACCGCGCTGATTTTGCTGCCTTCAACGCTGTTTATGCGACCTTCTTCTCCGATCCTCTCCCTGTTCGCACCACAATTGGCTGCGAACTTATGGTGGACGCGAAAGTAGAAATCACAGTCATTGCCGAAGCCTGAGGCTTCACCCTTTGAAAGAACAAGAAAATGTCAGAGATAATCGTTCTAGGCGCAGGTATGGTTGGCGTCAGTACGGCCCTCGCCCTGCAAGAGCGCGGACACGCAGTCACCCTTCTGGATCGCTCCAACCCGGGCCTTGAAACAAGTTACGGCAACGCCGGTCTGATCCAGCGCGAAGCCGCAGAACCATACCACATCCCGCATAATCTGGTGACCCTGTTTCTTTATGGTATCGGTCGCACCAACGACATTGTCTATCACTGGAAAGACATGCCGAACATCATGCCGTCGCTGTGGACCTATTTCGTCCATTCTGGCGAAACCCAACATCGACGCATTTCCAAGATCTTCGAACAGATGACCGTCAAATGCACCGACGATCACCAGCCGCTCATCGAGGCATCCGGAACCGAACGTCTGATCGAACGCAAGGGCTTTTTCAAGCTGTGCCGCAACAAGCGCGCCTATGACGACCAGTCCATCGATGCCGAGCGCATTGCTTCCATGTATGATGTGCCTCTGCGCATGGTCGATGGGCAGGAACTACGTCAACTCGAACCGGCCCTCAAGATCGATGTCGCCGGCGCTGTGCACTGGACCGACACATGGGCCTGTTCCGATCCGGGCGCTCTCACCTCGGCCTATGCAGATCTGTTCATCAAGCGTGGCGGGTCCTTCGTCAAGGGCGACGCCATGTCGTTGAAACAGACGGAAAATGGCTGGCAGGTGCAAAGCGATGACGGCCCAGTTACCGGCAGTGATGTCGTGGTGGCACTCGGCCCTTGGGCGCCGGATCTGCTTGGCCCGTTCGGCTACAAGATCAAGATGGTCTACAAGCGCGGCTATCACGCCCATTTCAAAATGGACAATCCGCTGAGCCGCCCGATTCAGGATTACGCCAACGGCTGCGTCTTCTCCCCCATGGACAAGGGCATGCGCATCGCAACCGGCGCCGAGCTGGTCAATCGCAAAGACCCGGCCAACCCCAAGCAGCTCATGCATGGCCTCAAGAGCGCGCGCGAGCTGATGGATGTGGGTGAAATGGTGGAAGACGAACCATGGTTCGGCAACCGTCCCTGTATGCCTGACATGCTGCCCATTGTCGGTCCGGCCCAGAAACACAAGGGGCTCTGGTTCCATTTCGGCCACGGCCATCAGGGCTTCACCCAAGGCCCGACGACAGCAAAGCTTCTCGTCGATGTCATGGAAGGAAAGACAAGCACCCTTTCGGATGCTCTGTCTCCTGAAAACCGTCCGGTCATCTCGGCACGGTGATACAAATACAGCGGCCCACATTGTGGGCCGCACCACTCCAACGCAGGACCAAGATAGCACGGAAGGGCAATTCGCGGGGGACAAGACCACGATAAAGTCACGAGCCTTTCAATTAGCTCCAGACGCGCCATTGCCCATCCTCAAGAATGACGATAAATAAAAAGCAGACCAGATGCTGCTTGGATTTGATGCAGTCGACCTCTGCGCGGCACCCCAGCTTTCATATTTGAAGGACAGACAGTGCTATCAACCCTGCTTGACAGTATTTTCCGCTCCGCGGTACGCAAAGAAGTCACCTACGCCTCTCCGTCCCTCGACATTTGTGAAGAGCCGGCCGTTGCCAGTATTCTGGGCGAGCCCCCCGCCTTCTGCCTGCCTTTCCAGCCCATGAATGCCAAGACCTATGTCGGTTGGGGGCAAAAGTCCGGACGTCACGCAAGGCGCATGGCCCAGAAGCGCAACGCGAAGATGCTGCTGCTCGAAGACGGTTTCCTGCGCTCTCATGATCGCAACGATCCACCACTGGCGATCGCCCTTGATGATCTGGGCATCTATTATGATGCCTATGCTCCATCCAGACTTGAAAAGCTGATTCCCACCGAGCTGACGCCGGATGAAGAGCGCCGTATTGCCTCCATCCTGTCGCGCTGGAGAGAGCTTCGCCTTTCCAAATATAATGCCGGTGCGGAATATGAAGGCAAGCTGCCGGAAGATTATGTTCTCGTGATCGATCAGGTGCGCAATGACGCATCGATCCATTTCGGCATGGCTGATGCAAAGGCATTCCAGACCATGCTGGAGACCGCATGCACGGAGAATCCGGGCCGCGAGATTGTTGTAAAAATGCATCCGGATATCTTTACCAGGTCAAAATCTGGCCATTTTGATGCTAGTGAACTAGACAGGCAGAAGAATATAACGGTAGTTGCAGAAGGGTGCCTTCCTTCCCGGCTGATCGAAAATGCCGCAAAGATATATACCGTAACGTCACAAATGGGCTTTGAAGCCCTGATATGGGAGAAACCGGTAAGATGCTTTGGCATGCCCTTCTATGCCGGATGGGGGCTAACAGAAGATTTTTTGGCGGCTCCGAAACGTCGCCAGACCGCAACTTTGGCTCAATTAGCAATGGCAGCATTGGTCTTTTATCCACGCTACGTAGATTTGCGCGCCGGGCAGACGTGCGAGATTGAAAGAGCTATTGACTATCTGGCGGAACTCAAGCAAAAAGCTTGAATTCGGTTTTATTTCGCGGAATTTGTTTTTTGTAAAAAGCGTTTATGTTGCGGGGTTTGTTCTTCGTTTTCCTAGGCTACGAGCTGTAAAGACAGTGAAAGACAATTGTAATAACGATGAGTGACAACTGGGTTGAAGTAATTGGGCGGTCTTGCCGCCTTCCTGGAGCCAATAGTGTATCTGAGTTCTGGGATTTACTGGTTTCGAATAAATGCAGCGTAGGGGAAATCGGACAGGACCGATTTTCGACCTTTCGTTATTTGCATCCCAAATCGGGCCAGGCAGGCAAAACCTATACATTTCGCGCTGGCGTTCTGGACGATGTCTGGGGCTTTGACCCTTCCGTCTTTTCCCTGTCTCCTCGTGAAGCTACGCAAATGGACCCGCAGCAGCGTTTGCTGCTGATGCTCGTTTGGGAAGCCCTCGAAGAAGCCGGTCTGCCCATCTCCGAAGTTGCCGGTTCCAATATCGGCGTGTTTGTCGGCAACTCAGGCAGCGATCACTCAAACCGTTTCTTCTTCGACCCTGCCAGCTCCGACAGCTTCATGATGACGGGCAATACCCTGTCACTGGTTTCCAACCGCATTTCCTATGTCTACGATTTGCATGGCCCCAGCTTTACTGTCGATACCGCCTGCTCATCATCACTGGTCGCCCTTGATCTGGCACTAAAGCGCCTGCAGTCGGGCGAAATTGACACCGCCATCGTTGCGGGGGTCAACCTGCTGCTCTCGCCCTTCCCCTTTGTCGGCTTTGCCGCCGCATCCATGCTGTCGCCGCAGGGGCTTTGCCGCCCCTTTGATGAAGATGCCAATGGTTATGTGCGCGCCGAAGGGGCCGTTGCCCTCGTATTGCAGCGCAAGGAAGCCTTTGATCCGAAACAGCAAAAGAGCTTTGGCCGCATCGTCGCCTCGGGCATCAATTCCGATGGCCGCACCTCGGGCGTTGCCCTGCCGTCCATGGATTTCCAGTCAGCGCTGCTCAAGCAACTCTATTCCGACATCAATCTGGACCCCAATGCGCTCGCCTTCATCGAAGCCCACGGCACCGGCACCCGCGTCGGCGACCCGGCAGAAGCCTTTGCGCTGGGCCAAGTTCTGGGCCAGAAGCGCGACAAGCCGCTGCCGATTGGTTCGGTCAAGTCCAATCTGGGCCACCTGGAGCCCGCCTCAGGCCTCGTCAGCGTTCTGAAATCGCTGCTGTCACTTGAAAACAACCTGCTGCCTGCCAGCCTGCATATCGAAAATCCCAATCCGGATATCCCGTTCGAAGACCTCAATCTGGCCTTGAACAGCGAAGCCACGGTTCTGAAAAAGGGCAAGGACATTCGCTATGCCGGCATCAACAATTTCGGCTTTGGTGGCACCAACGCGCATGTTCTGGTCTCCGATACCAAGCCACCACGTCCGGCAAAAGCCAAGCCTCTCGCAGCCTCGACCAAGTCAGGCGGCGAAACGAGCACCGAGCAAAACACACCGACGCTCCTGGTTCTCTCAGCCAGAACCGAAGACGCCCTCAAGGCCTTGGCAGTCAAGAGCGCGGACGCGATTGCCGCGGATGATACCGCGAGCCTTGCAGACTGGAGCAATGGCTTTGGCTGGCACCGCTCCCTTCTGGACGAACGCCTCAGCATTGTTGCCAAAAGCAAATTGGAGCTGACCGAAGCGCTTGAAGCCTTCGCGCAGGAAGAAAAGCATCCGGCGCTGATCCACGCCACCGCATCCCGCGCAACCAATGCACCGGTCTTTGTCTATTCGGGCAATGGCGCCCAGTTTGCTGGCATGGGGCTTGTAGCCTATGAGCAGAATGCCGCCTTTGCTGCGGCCTTTGACAAGGTCGACGCCTTCTTCCAGCCGCTTTCGGGCTGGTCCCTCAAAGACAAGCTGTTTGAAGACACTCTGAAAGAAGATCTCAAGCAGACCTCGGTCGCGCAGCCGTTGCTCTTTGCCGTGCAGGTCGCCTTGACCGAAGCTCTGAAAACCTCCGGCATGACCGCCAGTGGCGTCATGGGCCATTCAGTTGGCGAGGTCGCTGCGGCCTGGGCCTGCGGTGCCCTTGATCTCAAGCAGTCCGTCGAGGTCATCTATTGGCGTTCACACCATCAGGAAGCTGTAGCAGGCACAGGCCGCATGGCCGTGATCAAGCTGTCTGTTGCAGAAACTCAGGCCCTGTTGACCGCAGAGGGCTTTGACAAGGTCGAAATTTCCGCGATCAACACCGATAAGTCCCTGACACTTTCCGGCGAAACCGAAGAGCTGGAAGCCTTTCTCAAGATCGCCCGCAAGAAGCGCCTTGCCGCCAAGATGCTGGATATCAACTATCCCTTCCACTCCAACGTGGTGGAGCCCATCAAGGATGGCCTGCTCAAGGATCTGGCCAGCATCAAGCCAACCAAGGCGAAATTGCCGTTCTATTCCGCGGTTACAGGCACCTGCCTCAAAGGCAAGGAAATGGATGGCCAATATTGGTGGCAGAATGTGCGCCAACCGGTACGCTTCCTAAGCGCCGTTGAAGCTGCCTTCGCAGATGACCAGACCCAGTTTATCGAAATCGGTCCGCGCGCCATTCTCAAAGGCTACATCGCGGAAACAGCGCGGGATCGCGCCCAGACCATTGTTGCGACAGAAAGCCTGACGCAGAAAACAGCAAAAGACCTCGACCCTGTGCAACTGGCCATCGGCCGGGCCATTGCCAACGGCATGCTGTTTGACAAGAAAACCGTTTTTGGTGCCAACAAGCCTTGTTCCGTTGCGCTTCCCAGCTATCCATGGCAGCTCAAACCGTTCAAGCTGCGCCCGAGCAGCGAAGCCTTTGACATTTTCAACGACAAAGTCGTTCCCCACGCTCTGCTCGGTCAGCAGATCCGAGATGAAGAGCATGTCTGGTCCACCGAGCTGGACACGGCACAGATTCCGTATCTTGAGCATCACAAGGTGGATGGCAAGGTCATCCTGCCAGGTGCCGCCTTCGCAGAAATGGCGCTGGCTGCCGCGCAGATTGCCTTCAAAACCGACCGCGTCGAAATTCGCGATATGGATCTGTTGCAAGCCTTGCCGCTCGGAGAAGATCAGGTTTCTTCCGTTTTGACCCGTCTCGACACCACTTCGGGCGTGGTTGAAATTTCCAGCCGCGCGCGACTGGTTGATGACGAATGGCAGCTACATGCGAAATGTCGCGTCGCCAAAATTCCGGGCGAGGTTGGCGAAGACTGTTCAGACTATGAGCTCAAGGCACCCGATCCGACGCTCACATCATCGCCTGAAAAGATCGAAGCGCTCTACGCCATCTCGCGTGAATTCGGGCTGGATTTTGGCCCGGCCTTCCAGCGCATGACCCACTGCGAGCGCCATGGCGACGAGTATATCGAACTCGTCATCGCAGACCGCGACGCCTTCACCTCCAAGCGTGAAGAGCTGGCCGCCCCTTATGCGCTGCATCCGCTTGATTTCGACGCCTGCTTCCATGGCCTAAACACGCTTTATGAAAGTCTTGAAGAAGACGCCGAGAAAATGGCCTTTATTCCGGTTCGCTTCGGGCGTCTGCGCATTCTGCAATCCGGCGAGGCCGTACGGTCGGCCCGCGTGCATGTGATCCGCTCCAACGCGCGCGGCATCAAGGCCGATATCGACATGTTCGGCGACGACGGATCTCTGGTGGCAACCTTAAGGGATGGCCGCTTCCGTGCATCCGCTCTTGTGCAGCGCCAAGGGCTGGACCGCCTTACCTATTTCTACGATTCCCTGAAGCTGTCATCTCCCGGTATGGAAGCGCAAGGCGCTCCTATCGATGCGGCAGCGCTTGCCAAAGCCCTCAAGGCCCTTGCCTTGCCAGATCGCGCCCCGATCGACGACGGCCAAATGCTGCTGCAGGCAGCCAGTCGACGTGGTGCCTATGACATTCTTCATCAGTTCGCGAAAGACGATCTGACACTGTCCGAAGCCACCCTACCACGCCTCATCGCACGGGACGATCTGGATGGTGAACATGCGGATGAAGATCTCAGAAGCCGGTCCATCCACCGCAAGCAGATTTTCGGTGCTCTGGTTTCCATCTGTGAGCAGTCCGGCCTGATCAGCGCAACTGAAGACGGTTTAACGTTGGCAGCCGACAGTGGTCTGCCCGAATTCAGCCAGATCTTGCAAATGCTGGTGAGCGAAAATCCGCTTTGGTCGGCAGATTGCGTCATGCTCAATCATGCACTGATGCGCATGCCCGAGATGCTGCGCACCATGCAGCAGGACGCAGAAGACCACGCCCAGCCGCAGGATCTCTATTCGCACGATCTGTTCGAACAGCATTTGAGCTCCTCGCCTCTGTCTGAAGCCCATGTGGCGCAGGTTACCGCGGCCTTCAAAGCCGCACTTGACCTGTGGCCGGAAGGGCGTCCGCTGCGTGTTCTGGAATTCGGCGTAGGCGGCGCCAAGCTGACCAAGGCCATTCTCCCGCTGCTGGAAGAGAAAAAGGGCATTCTGGTTTCAGCCGACACCAACAAGCTGATCATTGACCGCCTGCGCATCCTGTTTGCCAACTCGATCCATTTCGAAGCCGTAGCGCTGCGCTCGGATCTTGAAGCACTTGAGCCGTTCGGTCCGTTTGATCTCGTCGTTTCGGCCAATGGCCTGCAGATGATGGATCAGGCCTCCTCCATGCTGAACCCGCTGTCGGCTCTGCTCGCCAAGGATGGCATGATGCTGATGAGCCTGTCGGATGCCAACGTCTATCAGGATCTTGTCTTCGGACCAGCCACAAGCTGGTTCGACCATTCCGTTGATCCGTCGTTCCCTGTTTCGCGCTTTGGCGCTGCCGAAGATTGGTGCGGCTGGCTGAGCGAAGCCGGGTTTGGTTCGATTGAAATGGCACCTTTTGCAAACGCGCAAGGAGAACCGGATCTCTCCGGAGCCTATCTTCTGACCGCAGCAAGCAAACCAGCTGCGAAGGCAGAAGACACAACCGATATTCCGCTGCTAGACGCAGAGCACAGAACCGTCGTGCTTCTGACAGATGGCAAAGATGCCGGGGCAACAGCCATTGCTGAAGCGCTCACTACGCAAGCACCGACTCCGAATCTTGCCTGCTTTGACGTCACAAACGCGAAAGAGTGGGAAAAGGTGACCGATCTCATTTGCGCCAGCCAGCCTGATGACAAACTGGATGTCATCTATACCGCTGGTAGTGACAGCACTGAGAAAGCATCCATGGATCGCCTCGCCGGTCGCCTGCATAAGCTGGCCGATCTCGTGCGCACCACGTCAAGCATCCCGATGCGCCTCTGGATCATCGCTCCGGGTGGCTATCCGGGAGCAGAGAATCAGAAAAGCGATCCGGTTCAAAGTTCTGTCTGGGCCTTTGGCCGCACGGTCAGCAACGAATATGACAACCATGACGTACGGTTGGTCGATTTCGCTGATACGCTGACCGCCTCTGATCAGGCTGCTAGGCTTGCAAGCCTCATCCAAGAGCCGGGTGGAGAACGCGAGATCCTGCTTGAAGATAAAGCACAGAGTGTCATTCGTGTAAGACGCGGCTGGCCGCAGCCTGCAAAGCAGGAAAGTACATTCGGCGAGGACGATGGCTGTCAGCTTTATCATCCGCGCACAGGTTCGTTCGACCGCCTGAAGTGGATTCCAGCTAAACGCCGCAAACCGGCAGAAGGCGAAGTGGAAATCGAAGTCGTGGCCGCTGGCCTCAATTTCCGCGATGTGATGTGGGCGCAAGGACTACTGCCTGAGGAAGCGCTGGAAGACGGTTTTGCCGGCCCGACCCTCGGCTTTGAATGCTCCGGCCGCGTCGTGGCAACGGGCAAGGGGGTCTCCGATCTCAAGATTGGCGATCCGGTGATGACGTTGGCCCCTGCCAGCTTTGCCTCTCACGTAACGGTCTCTGACAGTGCGGTTTCCAAATTGCCGGAAACGGTGGATCTGGTTGCGGCTGCAACAATGCCGGTGGCGTTCCTGACCAGCTATTATGCCCTGCATTATCTGGCCCGCCTTGAAGAAGGCGAATGGGTTCTCATTCACGGCGCAGCAGGGGCGGTTGGCCTTGCTGCATTGCAGATTGCCAAATGGCGCGGCGCCCGCATTATCGCCACCGCTGGCAATGATGAAAAGCGCGACTTCCTGAGGATGCTTGGCGCAGATCATGTGCTTGACACCCGCTCGCTTGATTTTGTCGATCAGGTGCGCGCCATCACGCGCAAAGCCGATGGTCCGGATCAGGAAGGCGTCGATGTCGTACTCAACTCGCTGTTTGGCGAAGCGATGGAACGCAGCATTGAGCTGGTGCGTCCATTCGGTCGCTTCCTTGAGCTGGGCAAGCGCGATTTCTATGGCAACACACAGATTGGCCTGCGCCCGTTCCGCCGCAACATCAGCTATTTCGGCATTGATGCAGACCAGCTGCTCAACAAGCAACCGGCGCGCGCCAAACGGCTCTTCAACGAACTGGCTGACCTGATCGCTGAGGAACAGTTCACACAGCTGCCATATCGCCTGTTTGACAGCGCTGATATCGTTGATGCTTTCCGCCTGATGCAGCGCTCTGGCCATATCGGCAAGATCGTCGTCAAGGCCCCGAAACCAATGGCCGACCCGGCTGATAAAGCGCCATTCAAAGTCAACTCCGAAGGCCATCATATTCTTGTTGGCGGTCTCGGTGGCTTCGGCATCGAGGTGGCCCGCTGGCTGGCTGATCAGGGCGCAAAATCTATCGTCCTCACCAGTCGCTCGGGCAAACTTTCCGATGCGGCATTGGCGCTGCAGACCAAATTGGCCGCAAGCGATTGCGCGCTGGTGGTCAAGCCATGCGATGTATCCGATCCAACGGCACTGGAGAACCTGTTTGCCGAATTGCGCAAGGAGCGTCCGATCAGCGGTGTCATGCATATGGCCGCTGTTCTCGATGACGTGCTGCTTGCCAATATGAGCGACGAACAGATCGACAAGGTACTCGGACCGAAGGTGCTCGGCGGCGACAATCTCGATATGGTCACGCGCAAGGATGATCTGGATTATTTCTGGCTCTTCTCCTCCGTCTCCGTCCTGATGGGCAACCCGGGTCAGGCAAACTATGTGGCAGCCAACAGCTACATGGATGGTCTGGCACGCAAACGTCAGCAGCAAGGCCAGCCCGCCCTTGCCATCGGCTGGGGTGCGATCACCGACGTAGGCATTCTGGAACGCGACAAACAAACCGCAGAGATTCTGGCAAGAACCACGGGCGGCATCGAATTCAAGGCGCGGCAAGCCTTGGATCACCTCGCCAAACTGCTCGCACAGGTACCTTCAGAAAGCCATTTGGCAACCATCACGCTGGCTCCGATGAACTGGGCCTATGCGCATGATAATCTGCCAATTCTGAAAACACCGGCCTATGAATTGCTCAAGAAGGAAGCAGCTCAATCGTCCAGAAGCGGCCAGCAGTCCCTTGATGTAAGCAGCTTGATCGACGGTCTTGATGACGTAGCGGCACGTGGTGAAATTGCGAAGATTCTGGCGCAGGAAGTGGCGGATATCTTCCGCATGCCAGTTGAGGAAATCAACCTCAAGCGTTCACTGACGGATCTGGGCATGGACAGTCTGATGGGCATGGAACTGCGCACCGCGGCACAGCAGAAGCTCGACATTGAAATCCCCATGGGGGCCATTGCCGATGGCACGACCATTGAGGATATCGCGGCAAAGGTGCTTGAGCGTATTCGCGGCGACGCCGACAGTGGTCTGTCCTTCACCGAAGAAACTCCGCTTCATCAGCATGTAAGCAACGAAAGCGAAGCCACGATCGTTGCAACCAAGCTCAACGAAATGCGCAAGAGCGACATGTAATGTCGGCTCTTGCCTTTTCTTCTGGTAAACCGCTACCGTTATTCGTAGATTGATTTTTACAGGCCGATCATGCGAATGATCCGGAGAACGAGGGGCATGCTTCCGCGCACCAGAAGATCCCATGATCTTTTGACGCTGCGTACTGAAGGCCCACTCGGCAGAAGAATGAATGGAGCAATGAATGTCAAAGCAGCAATTTGATCGGGACGCGATTTTGAATTTGTCTCGGTCAATGGCCAAAGGTGCCGCGCCCAAAACTGCGCCGACCCGCGAATCCCGAACAAAGGCCGACCGCTCGAAGACTGACTTTGCGACCCTGGATCTTTATCAGCAGATCGCCATCCAACGGCAGATGGCCGAAAAACTGCAAACGAAGGATCCCTATTTCGTCCTGCACGAAACACGCGCTGGCGCAACGACCATCGTGGATGGCAAGGAGTTGATCAACTTCGCCTCCTATGATTATCTTGGCCTTAATGGTCTTGATGAGGTCCATGACGCTGCCAAAGCCGCTATCGATGAATTTGGCACTTCCGTATCTGGTTCACGCCCCACATCAGGCGAACGCCCTTTCCATTCCGCACTTGAGCGGCAATTAGCCGAGCTTTATGAAAGCGAAGCTGCGCTCGTGTTCGTCTCAGGGCACGCAACCAACGTCTCCACCATCGGTGAGTTGCTCGGCCCCACCGATTTGGTGGTGTTCGATGCCTATAGCCACAATTCAGTGACCACCGGCTGCAAGCTTTCCGGCGCCACAAGACGCTCCTTCAAGCATAATGACCTTGATGATCTGGAACGCATTCTGGAAGAAACCCGCAATGCCCATGACCGCGTCATGATTATTGCTGAGGGCCTCTACTCCATGGATGGTGACATGCCGGATCTCGCCCGCCTCGTAGAGATCAAGGAACGCTTCGCAGCATGGCTTCTGGTCGATGAAGCCCACTCACTGGGTGTTTTAGGAGCAACGGGCAAGGGTCTGTTCGAGCAGCAGGGCGTTGATCCCAGCAAGATCGACATCTGGATGGGCACCATGAGCAAGACCATGAGTGGCTGCGGGGGCTATATCTGCGGCAATCAGGTGCTGATCGATATCCTGAAATTCTTCGCGTCCGGCTTCATGTATAGTGTTGGCCTGTCTGCGCCACTTGCTGTAGCCGGGGCAAAGTCGCTTGAGATCATGCAGCGCGAACCATGGCGCGTTGAAAAACTGCAATCCAATGGCCGCTTTTTCAAGAAGGCTGCGCAAGACGCCGGATTGGACACAGGCCTTAGCGCAGGATTCTGCGTCGTCCCGGTTATTGTTGGCGACAGCTTGCGCGCAGTCAAATTGAGCAACAACCTGATGGACCGAGGCATCTATGCCTTCCCCATCACTTATCCGGCCGTGCCCATGAACAGCGCCCGTCTGCGCTTTTTCATCAGCGCCACCCATAGCGAAGAGCAGCTGCAACAGGCCGTCGACATTACAGCCGAGGAATTACGCAAGCTGGAAGAGGCAAACTTCTCCATAGCCACCTCCCTGAGCACTCTCAATACGGAAGAATGAGCATGCGCCCGCGCTCCATATTGATCACTGGAGCCAGTCGCGGACTGGGTGCGGCACTGGCGCACGCCTACGCCGATGCGGGTGTTGATCTCATTTTGACCGCCCGTTCGGTGCGCACTCTGGAAAAGATCTGTGCAGAGTGCCAAGCATCTGGCGCCAAAGTCCACTGCCTGCCGCTGGATCTTACCAGCGAAGCCAGCATTGATGACGCATTGGCAGAAGTCGATCTCATCGGCCTGCCGGATCTGCTGATCGCCAATGCAGGGGTTTATTCCGGGCGGCAGGAAAACGGCTTGCTTGAGTCAAGAGATACGCAGAACCAACAACTTAGTGTCAACCTGACGGGCACCATCCAGTTTCTCGATCAGTGCGCACAAGGCATGAAGGACAGAGGCTCTGGCCATCTGGCCCTTATCAGTTCTCTTGCTGCCATCCAGCCGCAACCCGATAGCCCTGTCTATAGCGCAAGCAAAGCAGGCCTTGCCTTTTGGGGCCGATCGATGGCTGAAGATCTCGCCGACCATGGCGTGCAAATCAGCATCGTTTATCCCGGCCATATCGAAAGCCAGCAAACAGAGATGCAGGTTGGCGCCTTGCCTGGTTTGATGCCAGCCCCTCGCGCCGCAGAGATCATCCGCAAAAGCATCGATAAGAAGCGTGCTCGGATTATTTTCCCACGACATCTTTACTGGCTCATTCTGGTGAGCAATCTCCTTCCCGGTTGGCTACGGCGCCGGGTCAACAGACCTTTCCGCTATCACGTCGCGCGTGATGACCGGCCTGAATAGGGAGGCCCTTTCATCGTGGCAAATCAGACCAGTGACTGGATGCAGCGACCGGCCGTGATTTACGGTGTTGGATTCTGGAACAGAAAATCCATGGCGGGCATGCTCGCTCCTCTGCCCGGAAAGCCACGCTTTATCCGTTCCTTCAAACGCGCGCTCAAAGCGGCCAAAAACAGCAATGCCAGCCTGTTTGCATGGGCGACCCGCCTCAGCCCGGAGCAGCGCGCAGCCTGTGACGCCGAGGGCGTCCCCATCGTGAATGTAGAAGACGGCTTTATCCGTTCCGTTGGGTTGGGAGCCGCCTTCACTCCGGCAGCATCGCTGATCATGGATGCAAGCGGTATCTATTACGATCCGTCCCACCCCAGCGATCTGGAAACCATGCTGCAACAGGATACTGTCAGCGGTGAAGAACGCTTACGGGGGCAGGCCTTCCGCCAAAAGGTCGTTGATTTGGGCGTCTCAAAATACAATCTCGGCAACAAGGCTTCCTCCAAAGGCTGCAGAACTGAGCACACCCCAACAGAAGCCTTGCGCATTCTCGTCCCCGGTCAGGTCAGCGATGATGCCTCCATCCAGAAAAGCCGTAGCGATAGTCTGGCGCTCGCCTCGGGCGAAAATCCCAATCTGCTATTGCTGAAATGGGTGCGCACCCATCACCCCGATGCCCATATCACCTTCAAACCACACCCGGACGTGACCAATGGCCTGCGCGATGGCAATCTATCGGACGCGCAAATGCTGGCATATGCAGACGCGATAGAGCTTGATACCGACATTATCCAATTGATCGAACAGTGCGATTCTCTACACACGATCAGCTCTCTATCTGGTTTTGAGGCCTTGTTGCGCAACAAGCATGTGGTCGTGCATGGCCTGCCTTTTTATGCCGGCTGGGGTGTCAGCGAGGATAAAACCAGCTGCCCGCGCCGCACCACAAAGCGCGACTTGGATGAACTCGTCTATCTGGCTATGATCAAGTATCCGCACTATGTTTCCCCCCTCACTTTCCAATATTGTGAGGCAGAAGAGACCGTAGATCAGCTTTCAAGGTTAAGGAATAATAAAGCCGGATCAGCTAAGGATGTAATAATGCTGCAAATTGCCAGAATTGCCTTCAGACTTGGGCTCTGAGAAAGACTGGGAGTTAATGCAGCAAAAGGCTTAATACCGTTGAAATTAGGCGTTATCAGTGATATCCAGATTGGCATTGATGAATATATGTTTGAAATCAAACGTGGTGTTTGTGCAACTGTCTGCTCAAAAATGTTGCTAAACAGGATTAACTGATTGATTTAATTTATGCTATTTTTGTATCGTGACTGAAGCATGATGCAAAAGCTGACGCGCAGATCTCATACGGGGGTGTTATTCCCGTTTGTTACCAACGAGTTATATACCCATGCTTAGAATTCTTCTTGCTCTGATAGTTTCCGCTTCTTTGGCTGGTTGCGTTTTTACGCCACGAGAAGGGCCTCTATCTGCTGAAATTGAAAAGCAAAGCACCCAGAATGACTATCTTGTGGTTGACGTCGATTCGAAAGTTGTCGATGGCTTAGCCCGTTTCAACCCCGTTGGTCTGCATAGCAAGTTTAAATCCACGAGCCACCGCCTGCCTATATCCACAGTTGGTACCGGTGATATCTTGGCTATCACCGTCTTCGAAGCCGATCAGGGCGGCCTCTTCACTGGCAGCTCAGGCAACCGGGCCGAATTTCCCAAAGTCGTCGTGGACAACAAGGGCGAGATCTCTCTGCCCTATTCCGGCACCATCAAGGTCAAGGGCAAGACCCCTCTGCAAATTCAGGATCTCGTAGTTGAGCGCCTGCAGGGCAAGGCTATTCAGCCTCAAGCCATGGTGAATGTCGTTCAGAACGAGAACAACGTTGTAACCCTCAGTGGTGACGTGACCAAGCCCGGCCTTTATCCTTTGTCATCCAAAGGCGTTCGTCTGCTCGACGTCGTTGCTCAGGCTGGAGGCACCAAATTCCCGGCTCGTGAAACCTATATCACGCTCATGCGCGGCTCCCGTCAGGGTGTCCAGCTGCTGGAAACCGTGATTGATCAGCCGGACGAGAATATCTATGTGTCGCGCGGCGACCGGATCTATCTTTCCCATGATCCGCAACGCTACACCGTGCTCGGCGCAGTCCAGAAGCCATCTGTCTATACATTCGATTCATCAACGATCTCTGTATTGGAAGCGATCGCCGCAGCTGGCGGGCTGAACGATAGCAGAGCCGATGCGACAGGTGTCTTTGTCTTCCGCTACGAAGACCCGAAAGTTCTTGATACTTTGAACATTGGCTACACTCATCAGGTCCGTGGCAAAGTTCCGACTATTTATCGTATTAACATGAAGCACGCACAGTCGTATTTTTATGCGCAATCCTTCCATCTGCAGGATAAGGATTCTGTATTCGTTTCAAATGCGCGTGCTGTCGAAATCGGCAAGATCCTGCAACTTATGAATCTTGCAACTTCATCTGTAAGAAATATAGCAACGACCGGAAATAAGGTTGAAATTTTCAGTGATTGAGCTCACTGAAAGCAATCAGAGAACCTATAGTTAAATTTTTGACCTCATGGTGTTCGCGTGACCCAGGCATTGGAAAATCCTACTCAACAGGATGGGAAGAGAGTTTTTCTCTTTCTTCAGGGTCACCCCTCGTTCTTTGCCAGGAATGTAGCCAATCACCTTGAGGATCAAGGACACACAGTGCTTCGCATCAATTTCTGCCTTGGCGATGCCATTTTATGGTGGGGAAGAAAGTCTCACAATTTCCGCAAGCCTTTCTCGTCATGGGAACAGTATTTGCGGGACTTCATCCAGACCCACCGCGTTACCGACATCATTTATTACGCGGACCGGAAGCCTTATCACCAGATCGCTGCAAAGGTAGCTGCAGATCTTGATATTCCAACCTATGCCTTCGAATTCGGTTATCTGCGGCCCGACTGGATCACTCTGGAAAGAGGCGGCATGTCGGCCTTTTCCCATTTCCCAATCGCCCCTGAAAAGATCAGTGCAATTGCCAATCAGGCCGATGAGCCTGACTTTGAGCCGAAATATCCCTATACCAAACCACGAGAGATCTTCTACGAGGTTACCTACAATCTGCTCAGTTACTTCCTGTGGTTCTTCTATCCATTTTACAAAGCAGACCGGTATTACAACCCGCTGGTCGAGTATATTTCGGGCATTCCCGGCCTCTTCCTTGAAAAGCGCCGGCACATAGCCGCACGCAAACTGGTCACGCAGCTCGGGCGCAAAAGACGGTCATTTTTCATCTTTTCTCTTCAGTTGCAAAGCGATTATCAGCTTCGTTCAAATGCGCCATTTTCTCATCAAAAACGCGCAATCGAACAGGTCATTCGCTCCTTTGCCAGAACCTCTGATAAAAGCACGGACCTGATCTTGAAGGCACACCCTCTGGACAATGGACTGGAGCGCTGGGGCCCCTTCATCAAGAAAATTTCCAAGCAGCTTGGTGTATCCGAACGCGTCCATTTCATTGTTGGCGGCAACCTGACATTCATGCTGAAGCACGCCAAGGGATGCGTCATGATCAACAGCACTGTTGGTTTGCATTCGGTCCGCTCCGGATGTCCAGTCAAGGTTCTGGGCCACGCCATTTTCGACATCGAGGGCCTTACCCATCAGGGTAGTCTGGACAGTTTTTGGACGCATCCGCAGTTGCCGGACGACAATTTTGTCAGAGACTTCGTGAAGGCGGTTGCGGCTAGCATTCAGGTCAAAGGCAATTTCTTCACAACCAAGGGAAACAAGGCCGCAGTGCCTGCGTTTGCCAACAACCTCATCGAACGTAAAGTAAACGGCTATGACGCCTTTGAGGAAATGCCGCCAAGACTGACGACATTGGTTGCAAACGAACCACCCCTTTATGCCCCCAAGCCTGTTACAGTTGAAATCGACCCTGTCGAGCCAAAAGAGGCGACGCCAGATCGAATGCCGGTATTCGTAAACCCGCCGGCAGCAAAGGCAACCTGAGACTCAGGTTCATTGATTCTCGCAGTCTTCCCCTTACCTTCTCATGGCTTTTTTCCGCTTGTCTTGCATCTGTCTGCCCTATCGGTAAATGTGACATAGACATTGGCTTAAGATGAAACACACCATAGGCAGTCCTGCACCCGAGAAGCATCAAGCGACCACTCACCCTCCGAGATATCCTTGACCATGGTATGCCAAAGACTCGTCGAGCATCTCATTCGAGAATGATGGTCTCTTCAAAAGCACCACGCCAGACCAATCATCGTCCGGTCACGAAAAACGCCCCACCTCCAACGAGGAAGCAGAGCGCTGTTTTCTTTACGCAGCAAGTCTTGGCGTCACACCAAAAAGCCTACACTAGGCGAGCTCATCTAGGCATGCTCGCGCATCACCGCAAGCGATACCGACACCATGAAATAGACCATCAGCGCGATAATCGCACCGGTCAGAATATTATAGCCCCTTCGCGGAAACAGAGATGCTTCCGGCATGGTTGGGGCGGACACAATGGTCAAAAAACGCATGCGGCGTGCGGTCTCCAGTTGTGCAGCTTCAAGCGCCTCCAGGTGCGACTTGTAACGCAGGGTCTTATATTCAATCCTAAGATTGATATCCCTGAATTCGGAGTCAATCTCACTAAGAGTGCGCCCTGAGCCACCAGCAAGACGCTCGTTTTCCTTCTCGATTTGCTGCTTGAGCGCTTCGCTCTCCGCCCGGAGCCTGATCAGAGTGGGGGAATTCTCGCCGAGCGTCCCCTGGCGAGAGGTAATTTGCGCCTGCTTGGCAGCCAGTTGCTGCTCAAGGCTAGAGATGGTTCCTGCAATGGTTTGCGAAGCAATTTCAGTTGAGAAAATCTTGTTCTTCTGCTGGAAGTCCTGCAGAACCTTTTTCTCCTGCATCAACTCTTCTTCTGATTGCTGCACCACGCCTTCAAAGAAAAGCAACTGCGAACGGGAAACCTTCTCGTTCAGATTATCGATGAATTTCTGGGAATGATACAGGATGCGGTCCAGCACCTTCTGAGAATAGGCCGGATCAAAGGTTTGAACAGAAATCTCCAGCAACTTGGCTTCTTCATCCAGAGTAGCCGTCACCATGTCATTATAATATTCAAGCGCATATTCCCTTTCCGTGTCGGCCGATAATCGTGAAAAATAGTCGGCATCCGAAGAGGCAAAATGGTCTAACAGCCCCACATCGTCATTCAATTTATCAAGCAGCGTCGGGCTTTCAATAAAGGACTTCAAAACCATAATATCGCGGTCAGACGCAGTTGACGACGTGAGCCCTAGCATCGAGAGATCCAGCGGGCTGCTCTCAGATTTCGCTTCGGTAATATAGACAGATGCAAGACTCTCATACCGGTCGGTTGCAATCAGCCCCTGATAAATAGCAACAATGGCTATAGGCAATATGAGAACGAAAAGAAACAGATATAGCGACAGATTCAGAGCGGGCAATTTGCTCTTAATATCATTGATCATCTTTGGCTCCGATATGTGGCTTTAGGCGCTCTGGAGTTCCGGCCTGGTCTGGGCCCGACGCATTCGGCCCTTCTGCATTTTTTATATTGGCATTGGGACGATTCTGCCCCCGCAGCAAGCCTGCTTGAGGGCCTTGCTCTGCGGTTTCATGCGCGAGAGGCCCGCTACGCGGCTTCATTCCGGCGTTAGGGCCTTGCTTCCTATTCGCAGCAGGCCCTTTGCCCTGCCCCATTGCAGCATTTGAGCCAGCTCCCTGATTCTTACCGGCGTTAGGCCCATTGCCTCTGCTCCCACCAGCATGCGGCCCCGCGCCGGGTTTCTGATTCAAACGAGGCCCGTTATCTTGTGCCATTCTAGCCTTCTGCCCACCAGCTTGCTGTCTGTTCGCATGCGGCCCATTGCCTCTCGCCTCAGCGACATGCGGCCCCGCACCGGGCTTCTGATTGAAGCGAGGTCCGCCGCCTTGTTCGATGCTGGCGTTCGGACCACCAGTTTGCAGCCTGTTTGCATGAGGTCCATTGCCTTGCTTCACCGCCCCATTCGGGCCTGCTCCCTGATTCTTAGTGGCGTTGGGCCCAACGCCTCTCTTAACACCTGCATTCGGCCCGTTTCCGGCTTGTTTCTTGCGCGCAAGAGGCCCTTTCTTGGGGTGCATTCTCTTCTGGTTGGGCCGCTTTTTCCGCGCTGAAGGCTCCGACCCGATGTTTCGTTCGTAGACCTCGATAGCCTCTTCTATAGAGTCATACATGACCGCACTGCCCTTGTTCAGCACGAGCCCCATATTGCATTCATTACGTAATTCTCTGAGGCTATGAGATACCTTGATAAAGGAAGCCACTGCACGCTTATCCTTGAAGACCTTGGCACTTTTCTCCTTGAAATTCTTATCGCCAACAGCGGTCAGCTCGTCAATGATATAGCAATCAAAGGTAAAGGCCATCGCGATGGCAAAATTAAGCCTTGCGCGCATCCCCGAAGAATAGGTTCGCACAGGCATTTCGTAATAATCACCAATTTCCGCGAACTCTTTCACTTCATCGATAATAACATCCATTTCCTTGCGCGGAACGCCCTGCAAACGACAGGCAAAACGAGCATTCTCTCGGCCTGTCAAAGACCCCTGCATCGAGTTGGCCAAGCCCATCGGCCAAGATATGGAACCTGTCCGTCGGATTGTGCCGGTATTGGGCATGTCAACACCGGCCAGAAGCCGCATCAACGTGGACTTACCGGTACCGTTTGGCCCCAACACGCCCACCTGCGCACCGTCAGGTATGACCAAGGAGACATCCTTGAGAACATAGTGCCGCCCATTGGGCGTCGGGTAATATTTTGAGACCTCGAAGAGCTCGATCATGATTGCAGCAACTTGAAACGATACTTGAAGTAAAGAGCATAACCGATCCCGAGACCGATCACAGCCCATTCGAGCGGATAAGACAGATCAGAATCCGCAAACAAAGGCACTCCCAGAGCCCCTGCCCGGAAACCGTTTGTCAGATGGATTATGGGATTATAAGCAAGAACTGTCTGGATGTTTGCCGGCAGATCAAGAATCGAGAAAATGACGCCAGAAATAATCATGAGCGGACTCGTTACAATCCCAACAACCTTGAATAAATTCTCATTAAGCGTCCCAAGAACCGCTAGCGGTGTTGCGATCCCCATGGCAAACAACATCGAAATCAGGATAACTTCAACACACAATAGTGGGTCGGGGAAATCCGGCACGGCACCAAACAGCCACCAGACCAACAAAATCAAGAGGACACTTGCCCATGCATGCATGAACATCGCGGTGATGAAACGGGCCAGAATTGTATCAAGAGGTTTCACCTGAGGATAATTGAGTAGGGCCATATTGGCCTGAATGGCATGTGCCAGATAGCCGAACCCATTTCTGACCGTATTGAAAACAATAAAACCACAGCCAACAAAGAGGGTCACGTGAACACCTCGAATACTGGTTCGTCCGGAAGCCCACCAGACGGCGGTAATAATGCTCATCCCGACAATCGGTTCAAAAAGCGACCAGAACAGACCAATCCGGCTCTTTCCCAGACGGATTTTATATTCCTTGAAGACAAGCGCCCAGATAGCGGAAACCTGCTTTTGAAAACCGCGCTTATACAGATAGAATTCGCTTTTATTGTCTAAGCCTTTGGATTTCAACTTAACATTCTTCAAACCCGCTCTCCATGATCACGCATGCCGATAAGCAAATTAAGAGACTATCGAAAAGGTGGCTTCAGGGACGTGATTGCATAAAGTCCCGGATATAGATGAGATTATACTCTATTTGGGGTGAAAGTTTGTCTCACCCGAAGCAATGATTCCTAATAGTTAAAGTGTCGTCTCACACGGCTAACGTAACGTCAAGAGGTTCGTCGCGGGATGCCACATAGAGATATGTGATAGCCATAGATCGACATGACAGTGAGCCCCTATAGACTCAGCAACAACCAGAAAATCCAAAACCAATCTTGCCGAATTTTTAGTGGCTATTGGTAGACAAACACCAAAGCACAACGATATAAAGGCTCCAATGTTTACGTTCTGATTACATAATCATGTATGACAGTAAACTCTGTCACTTAATCCCAGAAGTTAGTTGAGTTCGCCAATGCATTTTACTCACTTAAAGGCCCTCGAATATGAGAGCATCCATATTATTCGCGAGGTTGCGTCGGAATTCAAGAACCCGGTGATGCTCTACTCGATCGGCAAGGATAGTGCCGTGATGTTGCATCTGGCGCGCAAGGCGTTTTATCCGTCTCGCTTGCCGTTTCCGTTGATGCATGTTGATACGACGTGGAAGTTCCGGGAAATGATCGAGTTTCGCGACCGGATTACCAAGGAATATGACCTTGATCTGATCGTGCATACGAATGAAGAAGGCCGGGCGAACAATGTGAACCCGTTCACCCATGGTTCTTCGCTTTATACGCAGATCATGAAGACGGATGCGCTAAAGCAGGCGCTGACCGCACACAAGTTTGATGCAGCCTTTGGTGGCGCACGACGCGATGAAGAGAAATCCCGCGCCAAGGAGCGCATCTTCTCCTTCCGGACAGAAAATCACAGCTGGGATCCGAAGAACCAGCGTCCGGAGCTTTGGAACATTTTCAACACCCGCACCAAGCCGGGCGAAAGCATCCGGGTCTTCCCTCTGTCCAACTGGACCGAGCAGGATATCTGGCAATATATCATGCTTGAGAATATCCCGATTGTTCCGCTCTATTATGCCAAGGAGCGCCCTGTCGTGCAGCGCGATGGCACCTTGATCATGGTGGACGACGACCGCATGCCGCTCAATGAAGGCGAAGTGCCGGAAATGAAGATGGTGCGCTTCCGCACCCTTGGCTGCTACCCGCTGACGGGCGCGGTTGAAAGCTCGGCCTCGACGCTGGAAGAGATCTTTGAAGAAATGCTGATTGCCCGGACCTCGGAGCGCGAAGGACGCATGATTGATCATGACGACACCGCATCGATGGAGAAGAAGAAAAGGGAGGGCTATTTCTGATGAGCGACGTGGAAACAACCTCGAAATCATCGCTGGAAGGCGGCCAATTTGCCCGTCAGGAAAGCCGGGACATTCTGCGCTTTCTTACCTGTGGCAGTGTTGATGATGGCAAGTCCACCCTGATCGGGCGGCTGCTTTACGATAGCAAGACGATCTTTGAAGATCAGCTCTCTGCGCTGGAAGTGGTCAGCCGCAAGCATGGCACAACCGGGGACGATATGGACCTTGCGCTGCTGCTTGACGGGCTTCAGGCCGAGCAGGAGCAAGGCATCACGATTGACGTGGCCTATCGCTTCTTTGCGTCCGACAAGCGCAAATTCGTTGTCGCCGATACGCCGGGGCATGAGCAATATACCCGCAACATGGCGACCGGTGCGTCCAACTGCGATCTGGCGGTCATTCTGATTGACGCGCGCAAGGGCGTGCTGACCCAGACCCGTCGTCACAGCTTCATCACCTCACTGATCGGTGTGCGCCATGTGGTGCTGGCGGTTAACAAGATGGACCTGATGGACTTCAGTCAGGAAGTGTTCGACAAGATCGTTGCGGATTATAACGCTTTTGCGCAAGGGTTCGAGTTCGAGACCATCATGGCGGTGCCGATGTCTGCCCGCTATGGCGACAATGTCGTGGTCAAGAGCGACAAGACCCCATGGTATGAAGGCCCGAGCCTTCTGTCCTATCTGGAAGAGATTGATGTTGAGAGCGCGGACCGGTCTCTGCCTTTCCGCTTCCCGGTTCAGTGGGTCAACCGTCCGAACCTCAACTTCCGTGGCTATTCGGGCACGGTGGCCTCTGGTGTGGCGCATGTGGGGGACGAACTCGTTGTCGCCAAATCCGGCAAGGTCTCCAAGATCAAGTCCATCGTGACGATGGATGGGGATTTGCAGGAAGTGGAAGCCGGACAGGCTGTCACGATCACGCTGGAAGACGAAATCGACATCTCGCGTGGCGATCTCTTGGCCCCGCCACAGCATCGCCCGCAGGTGACCGATCAGATCTCGGCCCATCTCATCTGGATGGATAGCAGCCGACTGATGGTTGGCCGGGCCTATATCATCAAGATGGGCAACCAGCAGGTTCAGGCGACGGTTACCGAGCTCAAGCACAAGATTGACGTGAACAACGCCTCCCACAAGGATGCGGGCAAGGCGCTGGATCTCAACGAGATCGGCTTCTGCAACATGTCCTTTGCGGAGCCTCTGGCGATGGATACCTATGAAGAGAACCCGCATACGGGCTCCTTCATCCTGATCGACCGTTATTCCAACCAGACGGTTGCGGCTGGTCTTGTCTGGTTTGGCCTGCGCCGTGCCGAGAATGTGCATTGGCAGGCGGTTGATGTGGACAAGGCAGCGCGCGCCGAGCAGAAGGGGCAGAAGCCACGGGTTCTGTGGTTCACCGGTCTGTCGGGGTCGGGCAAATCCACCATTGCCAATCTGGTCGAGAAGAAGCTGCATGGGGAAGGCCGTCACACCTATCTGCTGGATGGGGACAATGTGCGTCATGGCCTCAACCGTGACCTTGGCTTTACCGATGTGGATCGGGTCGAGAATATCCGCCGGATCGGCGAGGTCTCCAAGCTGATGGCTGATGCGGGTCTAATCGTTCTGACCGCCTTCATCTCCCCTTATGCCGCCGAGCGGCGCATGGTGCGCGAGATGCTTGAAGAGGGCGAGTTCATCGAGGTCTATGTGGATACGCCGATGGAGGTGTGTGAAGCACGCGATGTGAAGGGTCTTTACGCCAAAGCTCGCGCGGGCAAGATCCAGAACTTCACTGGCATCGATGCGCCATATGAAGAGCCGGTCAATCCGGAGATCTATGTCAACACTGCTAAAATGTCTGCAGAACAGGCCTCCGATCTCATCGTCAAGGCGCTGCAAGAGCGAGATTGATAAAAATATGCCCGGAGCTACTCGGTTTCGGGCATTTTAAGCTCTGCTGGTGGCGCCCATAGGCTAAAGGTAGAGAAAGTTATTTCCTACTATAATCTCTCGTGAAATTACTTATTATGCGAGGACAAGTCAGTATTCGCGCAGGATTCGGCTGAACTGTTGCAAAGCCAAGAAACGTCAAGGACACAAATGATGCAAACTTCAATTCTTGCCAAACTTATTTCTGAGCTGGAAGAAGCCGCAGCCCCTTTTGCTGATCTCAATCAGTTAACACAAATGGCACTGTCAGCAAAACCTGCTGAACAGCTATCTTCGACTGTAGAGCTTGCGCGAGGCATTCGCGTTGATGTGCAGCCTGACAGCAAGATTGAATTCAAGCTGGAGCAAGCTCAAGAAGAAGCGGGACTTCGTTTGTGTGTTGAAGACCGGGCCGATTCCAAATGGGTTTCCATCAATTTTCAAGTGCCGATCGCTCAGGCCAAAGACGCTCGCTATATTGTCAGCTTGATCGATGCTAACAGCAAAGGCATGACGGCTTTCCGCCCCTGTGTGCGCTATCATCTTGAAGAGCGCTTTATCGACCGGTTCAACAGCCCGCTAGCGGTCTTTACCGATGGACGCACGGAGCAGTTTGTGATTCACAAAATGGAAGAAGAGCTGCTTCAGGAAGCCCGGAATATTGAGATCATCTGGTTCTTTGATGGTACAAAATTTGATTTGAGCCTCTTCGCAATCGAACATATCAAGGTTTGATCGCTGGTTTCTCGAATGTTTATATTTTGTAGGTAGTTATTAGAATGGTCCACGCTGAATACTCTTTTGTGATTCCCGCCTATAATGATGAGAAGGGAATTGCACGCCATCTGGAGTTCTTTTCCAGGCGGCAGGAGAATCTTGAGGTGATTATTGTTGACGATTGTTCAACCGATGACACCGAGGGCGTTATTGCTCGCTTTGAAATGCCCAATAATATCAAGCTAATCTATCACAAGCAGGATCAGAATAGCGGACCAGGCGCTGCCAGAAATCTCGGAGCATCGCTCGCGAGTGGAGAGTATCTGACCTTCATCGACGCAGATGACGTGATCTGCGATAGCTTCTTTTTCTATATCAAGTCATCGGTTCTCAAGAATGGCGCAGACTTTGTGATCTATAAGTATCATCTGGCCGCGCATGAAGATGATCCTCTGACCTATGAAATGCACGAAGTAGATCGTTCCTTCTTTTCTTCGATCGGAAGTTCCAGATATCCTGCGGGTATGTTTTCGTTGCGCGAGGTTCCCGGCGTTCTCAAAACCGTAAATTTCCCATGGAACAAGACCTATAACCGCGACTTCTATGTCAAAAGCGGCATCTGTTTCCCCGAAGCGCGGTATCATGAAGACATTCAGCCTCACTGGATGAGCTTTCTCAAATCCTCCTATTTCGGAATTCTAGGTTGGGCTCCTCCTCTTGTGGTCCACTTTGAATCGCCTGAAGGGGAGCGTGCGACCAACTATATTGGCGAAATGCGTTTGCAGCTGTTTCCGATGCTGGAAGATATTTCAAAAGAGATTCAGCATCACGAGACCAATGAGGAGCTCTATGCTGCCTATGATGGTTTCACCGAAGATGTTTTCAGTTGGCTCATCAATGGGTTGTGCCGTGATGAAAGCGAAACCAGCCTGTTCTGGAAAGAGCGGTATCAAGCGGAAATAGAAGTTTTTAAAGCCAAAAGCCAGGAGTGGCGTCGTGAAAATTAGTGCTATTGTCACTTGCTATAATGTTGAAGAATATGTGGCCATCACGCTCCAGTCTGTGCTTGATTGCGGGTTTGATGACCTTGAATTGATTGTGGTTGATGACTGCTCCTCCGACGGCACGCAAGCCATTATAAAGGCGATTGCCGATGATCGACGGGACGTGACGATCAAGCCTGTATTCTTCTCCAAAAACACCATTGGCGGCGTGGCCACGGCAGCCAATGCAGGTCTCGATCTGGCTACGGGCGACATTGTCCTGTTTGTGGATGGCGACGATTGGGTTATTCCGAAATATACCAAGCAGGCCGTTGAGAGGCTTTGGAAGAGCAAAGCCGATTTCATCGTTTGCAACTGTAGCGAATATTGGAACCATGACGGCAAATATAGCCAATATCCCGAGCATCATCTCTGGGGGCAGGTTGCAGCTGAGTGGCGCACTGACAAGCTAAGAAATACCCTTCTGGAAATGGCTCCCTTTCCATGGCGCAAAATCTATCGGCGCTCTTTCCTTGAAGAGAAGGCCATCCGCTTCCCCGTTGGAGATTTTTTCTTTGAGGATAATCCGTTCCATTGGGAAACGACCACCAAGGCCGACAAATTCCTTTTCCTCAATGAGATTACCCATGTCCATCGTATGAACCGGAGCGGTCAGACGATTGGAGCGAGCGGTACGCGTTTTATCAAGATTTTTGATCATGCACAGATCATGCTGGATAAGCTCAAGAAGGATGATCTGTTTGATAGCTATAAGAAGGATTATGCCAAGTGGCTGTATAAGCACATTCTCTGGTGCAGCCGCTATGTGCCTGCGGGCTTTTTGAACGAAGTGTTCGAACGAGCCAATCCCCTGCTGAAAGAACTACCTGCACATATATTCTGGGAGGTACTTTCTTCTTCGGGATACAATGCCAAGGATGTACGAAAAATTGCCGCGATATTTTTGAACAAGAGATTTGAGTTCCTGCAAGAATTCTGATTTTTATATAGGAATACTTTAAGTCTTGATTTTTTCAGGAGTGGTCTCTGAATGGCTAAATACATAAATGTGGAGGTGGATAAAACCACTTCTGATTTGCTTGCTGAAATGTCTATCGAGTTTTTCGGTGGTAAAAGGAAAATCAAGCCAGGAGACGTTTTCCGCAGCCGCATCGGATCGGTTGTTGAAGAATATTCCCGTCATCCAACCAAGCTTCTGATGCATTCAGGCTCTTTTTCTTATGCATCAGATAATGGCCGTTCACTTCTGGGGATGGCAACAGGACGCTACTGCAGCGTCGCGGTTGGTGTTCGGGTCATGAACGGCCATCACCCCATGGAAGCGTTGACTACCAATCCTTGGCACTATGGAGATTTTTACAAGGAAGGTAACATTCCTGCCGATTTTGTTTATCGAGGCGAGCGCCCTGCCTTTCCGCAAGAATATGGCCCGGTCAAGGTTGGCCATGATGTATGGGTAGGTTCGCATTGCACCTTGATGTCGGGAAAGCAGATTTCTACAGGGGCGGTTATCGCAGGTGGAGCCAATGTTACCAGCGATGTGCCTCCCTATGCGATTGTTGGCGGAAATCCTGCGAGAATCATCCGTTACCGTTTCCCCGATGAAATCATTCAGCGTTTGCTGGAATCAAAATGGTGGGAAATATCGCCGAAGCTTCTTCGGGATTTCAATGTTTTTGAGGTGGAGGCAACCCTTGATGCAATAGACCGCTTGCGTGAATCGGGGGAGGCCATCGAATTTACTCCGAGGAAACTCCGAGTGACAGCCAACGGGTTAGAAGAAGTCTCCTGATTGCGTAACTGGTTCAACGGACCTACATCGTCAGGCAGTTCGGTTGAGCCTTCATTGAGATTGCGAGATATTATTAAGTCTATCGTGACTTTCGGTTAGGGAAAACAGCGTGGAGACATTTAGAAACTTCTATTTTCCGGTAAATATGTTTTATAAATTGCTATGCTGTTTGTAGCTGCTGTAGTCGCACTGAAGCCGAAGAACAAGGAATTGAATATATATGACCTCTGCGCGAGAAATCACCATTATCGCTGCGCCCAGAACGGGAACAAACTATTTCTGTGATAGTCTTGGTGAGTTTGATAATTTTGCTAATATGTTCGAGATTTTCAATCCACGGGGTGCTTTTGGGCTGGCGCGCTTTCCGGAAATTCTGGCAAGTCTTCGCGAAAAGGCCGGTATAGACTTTCAAGATCAGACAGATCCTGCTCTTACCCAATATGTTGCAGAAAATCGGTTGGTGTTTCTTGAAATTCTCAGAGATGCTATGACCAATGCAGGCAAATTGGCCTATTCATATAAGGTGTTTCCGCACCAAATGACCGGAGATGAACTTGATCAAATGATCGGCAAGCCAGATAGCCTGATCTTGTTTATTGTTCGCAGTCGTATTGATACCTTTATTTCCTACAAAAAAGCGATGCTCTCCGATGTCTGGGTGAATGCAGACACGAAGGATACCAAGCCGGAAATTGAGTTTGATGAATTCATGCAGTGGGCCGAGGTCGAAGATCGCTGGTATAGAGCCTCTGAGGAGCGCGTGCGTAAGGCCGGCAAGTCATACATGACCTTCTCTTATGAAGCAGATATCAACGTAACCAAACCAGTTCTTCTGGAACAGCAATATCTTTATCTTCGTGGGCAGGGTATTCCGGTTGACTTTCCGTCTGACATTACGCCTCCGACATTCAAGCGGCAGGACGGTGTTGTCGGCCCATTCAAAAAAATTAAGAATGGCGAAGAGCTCAAACAGACATTTTTGGACAAGGGTTTGTTGGGTAAATATGCCCTTAGAAACCCATTGGTTGATCTAAGAACAAGTTAAGCGCAAATATAGGTCCTCCTAGTTAATATCTGGAATACTTAAGTTTTGAGCCACGTTATTACGCTGTCCAATGAGATTCGACATTGGCAACCGAATATGAGTAATCGCAGCCGATGGGCTTTTGAGAGAGTCTCTGGTGTTGTCGAGGTAATTATTCGCCGTGATGATCTGTTTTAGCGGTGCACTAAAATCAATAAGGTAGAACTCCAATGCAAATCGCAAGTGAATTAGGGAAGAATGGGTACTATATCCAAGTCGGTGAAAAAGTTCCCAGTAACTTCACAGTATTGGGTGAACGCAGTTCTGGAACAAACTTTCT
Organism: uncultured Cohaesibacter sp.; assembly: GCF_963678225.1. NCBI lineage: Bacteria > Pseudomonadati > Pseudomonadota > Alphaproteobacteria > Hyphomicrobiales > Cohaesibacteraceae > Cohaesibacter > uncultured Cohaesibacter sp. The sequence goes on from NZ_OY782764.1 coordinate 579,565, forward strand.
GAAGGCGCAGCTCGACACTATCCCGGATATGCAGTTTAAGAATTGGGGATGGAAGCATGCTTTCATTACAGCTTGGAATGTTTCGCCAAACTTGATGATTTTCGGTATCGTCAGAAACTGGAATGACTGGTTACTTAGCATGCATAAAAAACCCTGGCATGCATCCAAACAACTCCACGAGATGGCGTTTTCTGATTTCATTCGGACAAAATGGGAGTCTCATCCTATTCCAAGGCCACGGCAGGATCAGAATATGATCATCGAAAAGACAATTCCCGGTGACAGAAATCCGATTGATGGGTCTCAGATCGAGAATGTCTTGGCGCTTCGTGCTCTTAAATTGAAGAATCTTCTATCTTTGCCTTTAAGAGCGGAAAATGTGGTTTTGATGAAATATGAATGGTTCAATCAGAATCCCGGCGCGCTATCTGATCTTTTAAAGAGTAAATTTCCGTCTCTCGATTGCCCGAATTTCGAGAAGATAAAAGGTAAAAGCTTTGCATCCTTCGAAAACTACAAACGGTTTGAGGATTTTCGTCCTGAATTTTCCAAAACCATACCTGAGGAAGATCTGTCTTTCATTAAATCCAATCTGGACAGCGAACTGGAAGCAAGTCTTGGGTATATGTAAGTGAGGCTTTGCCGCGCAACTGTTAAAACAAAAAGGCCGCTGCGATGAGACGCAGCGGCCTTTTTACTACGCGGTACAACCGCTTCAGAACGTCTTTGCAATGAAGAACGGGTTTGCAAATGGCGCGTCATCCTGCACGACCTTGCCATATTGCAGGCGTTCGCCATCAGGTGTGATTACCGTGCCGCCAGCCGCTGAGAGAATTGCGTCGCCAGCGGCGGTATCCCATTCCATCGTGCGTCCGAAGCGTGGATACAGATCAGCTTCGCCGGCTGCCAGAAGGCAGAATTTGAGCGAAGAGCCGATGGATTTCTGCTCGCCCACGGTGAAGTCCTTGAGGTAGGCTTCTGCTTCCGGCGTATGATGCGACCTGGAGCCGACCACATCGACCTTATTCGTTGTTGGACGCGTCTTTATTTCGTGCCAGTTTTCAATCGTATGAGAACTGCGAGGATCTGCTACATCCCCCTTCCAGCAACCTGTTTCCACATCGCCAGCATAGAGCCAGCCTTTGGCAGGTGTGAAGATCACACCCATTACTGGAACATTGTCGCGAATAAGGGCGATGTTGACCGTGAATTCACCATTCTTCTTGATGAATTCCTTCGTTCCATCCAGCGGGTCGACGAGAAAAAAGTCTCCGTCCACATCAGGAATATTTCCTTCCGCAGCGGATTCTTCCGCTACAACAGGAATATCAGGTGCCAACGCGGCCAGATGCTTCAGAATGACGGCCTCTGCGGCCTTGTCGGCCTGCGTGACCGGTGAATCATCACCTTTGATTTCGACATCAAAATCTGTTTCGTAGATATCGAGAATTGTCTCGGAAGCACAAAGGGCCGCTTCGATCAAGCTCTTGAGAAAAGGCGTCATGAGTTAGTCCTTTGTTAAATACGCAACAATGGCATCTGCAGCATCTTCGGCAGACATCTCGTCTGTATTTACATAAATTTCAGGATGACGAGGTGCTTGGTATGGCGCATCGATGCCAGTGAAGTTCTGGATCTTGCCCGCGCGAGCTTTGGCGTAAAGACCCTTCACATCGCGTGCTTCACACACCTCCATCGGCGTATCCACATAGACCTCGATGAACTCGCCCTCTTCAAGCATCTCGCGCACCATGCGCCGCTCGGCGGCATAAGGGGAGATGAAGGCGGTCAGAACGATTAGACCCGCATCAGCCATCAGCTTGGAGACCTCGCCGATCCGGCGGATATTCTCGACCCGATCCACATCGGTAAAGCCAAGGTCACGGTTGAGGCCATGACGCACATTGTCCCCATCCAGCAGATAGGTGTGACGGCCTTCCCCATGCAGCTTCTTCTCGACCAGATTGGCAATGGTGGATTTGCCCGACCCCGACAGACCGGTGAACCACAGAACCCGTGGCTTCTGCCCCTTCTGCTCGGCGCGCGCTGCCTTGTCCACATCAACCGCCTGCCAATGCACATTCTCGGCACGGCGCAGGCCAAACCAGACAAGACCAGCCGCAACCGTCTGGTTGGAATAACGGTCGATCAGGATGAAGGAGCCCGTATGCGGGTTCTCTTCATAGGTATCCATCGCCAGAGGCTCCGCAAAGGACATGTTGCAGAAGCCGATCTCGTTGAGATCCAGCGCCTTGCCCGCATCCTTGTGGGAGGCGTTGTTCACGTCAATCTTGTGCTTGAGCTCGGTAACCGTCGCCTGAACCTGCTGGTTGCCCATCTTGATGATATAGGCCCGGCCAACCATCAGTCGGCTGCTATCCATCCAGATGAGATGGGCCGAGATCTGATCGGTCACCTGCGGGCGATGCTGTGGCGGGGCCAAGAGATCGCCACGCGAGATGTCGATTTCGTCTTCCAGCGTGATCGTGACAGCCTGTCCGGCTTCCACTTCCTGCAAATCCCCATCCATCGTCACGATGGACTTGATCTTGGAGACCTTGCCGGATTTGGCGACAACGAGTTCGTCCCCCACATGCGCCACACCAGAGGCCACCGTGCCCGAATAGCCACGGAAGTTGAGGTTCGGACGGTTGACCCACTGAACCGGGAAGCGGAAAGGCAGAGACCGGTCCGCGCTCTCAACATCAATCTCTTCCAGATAGGACAGAAGGCTCGGGCCTTCATACCATGGGGTCTTGTCGCTCTTGACCACGACATTGTCGCCATAGCGGGCAGACATCGGCACCGCCATGATGGTCTCGAACTCGAACCCTTGCGCAAAAGCGTTATAATCCGCAACGATCTTGTCGAACACTTCCTGACTGAAGTCCATCAGGTCCATCTTGTTAACCGCCAGCACCACATGGCGCACACCGATCAGTGAGGTGATGAAGCTGTGACGACGGGTCTGGGTCAGCACGCCCTTGCGCGCGTCAATCAGAATGACCGCCAGATCGCAGTTGGACGCACCGGTCGCCATGTTGCGGGTATATTGCTCATGCCCCGGCGTATCGGCGACAACGAATTTGCGCTTGTCGGACGCAAAGAAGCGATAGGCCACGTCAATCGTGATGCCTTGCTCCTGCTCGGCCTGAAGCCCGTCAAGCAGCAGCGCAAGGTCCATATCGTCCCCGGTTGTGCCATGCTTGCGGCTGACCACTTCCAGCGCAGAGAGCTGATCTTCAAAGATCGTCTTGCTATCGTAAAGCAGCCGCCCGATCAGGGTGGACTTGCCATCATCAACACTGCCACAGGTAAGAAAGCGCAGAATGTCCCGGCTTTCCTGACGGGCAAATTGGCCGCCTTCCAGCGATGATTTCGAGGTTGTTTCCACGTCGCTCATCAGAAATAGCCCTCCCTTTTCTTCTTCTCCATCGATGCGGTGTCGTCATGATCAATCATGCGTCCTTCGCGCTCCGAGGTCCGGGCAATCAGCATTTCTTCAAAGATCTCTTCCAGCGTCGAGGCCGAGCTTTCAACCGCGCCCGTCAGCGGGTAGCAGCCAAGGGTGCGGAAGCGCACCATCTTCATTTCCGGCACTTCGCCTTCATTGAGCGGCATGCGGTCGTCGTCCACCATGATCAAGGTGCCATCGCGCTGCACGACAGGGCGCTCCTTGGCATAATAGAGCGGAACAATCGGGATATTCTCAAGCATGATATATTGCCAGATATCCTGCTCGGTCCAGTTGGACAGAGGGAAGACCCGGATGCTTTCGCCCGGCTTGGTGCGGGTGTTGAAAATGTTCCAAAGCTCCGGACGCTGGTTCTTCGGATCCCAGCTGTGATTTTCTGTCCGGAAGGAGAAGATGCGCTCCTTGGCGCGGGATTTCTCTTCATCGCGTCGTGCGCCACCAAAGGCTGCATCAAACTTGTGTGCGGTCAGCGCCTGCTTTAGCGCATCCGTCTTCATGATCTGCGTATAAAGCGAAGAACCATGGGTGAACGGGTTCACATTGTTCGCCCGGCCTTCTTCATTCGTATGCACGATCAGATCAAGGTCATATTCCTTGGTAATCCGGTCGCGAAACTCGATCATTTCCCGGAACTTCCACGTCGTATCAACATGCATCAACGGAAACGGCAAGCGAGACGGATAAAACGCCTTGCGCGCCAGATGCAACATCACGGCACTATCCTTGCCGATCGAGTAGAGCATCACCGGGTTCTTGAATTCCGACGCAACCTCGCGAATAATATGGATGCTCTCATATTCGAGGGCCTTTAAGTGAGTAAAATGCATTGGCGAACTCAACTAACTTCTGGGATTAAGTGATAATAACAGCTTCACCTATTATCAAATTCAGCGCGTTTGTATACCCCTTGAAGCTGTAAAACTTGTCGACATTCGTCCGTGTTTTGAAGAAGGGGCATCTTTAAACACGCAAGACGATACAAGAGTACTAATCCGAGCCGAACAGATCCCGTGTGAAGACCTTGTCCGTTACGTCCAGTATTTCCTTGGCCATTCGGTTTGCAACGATGATATCGGACTTAGACTTGAACTCAGCAAGATCTGTGATCACGGGTGAATTGAAGAAATGATCTTCATCCAGAGAGGGCTCATAAACGATCACTTCAATCCCCTTGGACTTGATGCGCTTCATGATCCCCTGAATGGAGGAACTACGGAAATTGTCGGAGTTGGCCTTCATCACTAGGCGGTAGATACCAACCGTCTTGGGCTGCTTGGCGATAATCGTATCCGCAATAAAATCCTTACGCGTCGTATTGGCGTCAACGATCGCCCGGATGAGCACCTGAGGCACCTGAGAATAATTGGCCAAAAGCTGTTTGGTATCCTTAGGCAGGCAATAGCCACCATAGCCGAACGAGGGATTGTTATAGTGATCACCGATGCGTGGATCGAGCCCGACACCATCAATCAACTGGCGCGTATTCATGCCAAAGGCCATGGCATAACTGTCCAGTTCATTAAAATAGGCAACGCGCATGGCAAGATAGGTGTTGGAAAAGAGCTTGATGGCTTCCGCTTCGCACGCATCGGTAAAAAGCACAGGCGCGTCTTTCTTGACCGCCCCCTCAATCAGCAAGTCGGCGAACTGCCTAGCACGCTCTGACTTCTCCCCCACGATGATACGCGAAGGGTAGAGATTGTCATAAAGCGCATGCCCCTCACGCAAAAATTCGGGCGAAAAAACAACCTGCCCGGTGTTCATCCGCTCGCGCACATCATCAACAAAGCCAACCGGAATGGTCGACTTGATCATGATCGTCGCGGTGCTATTGACCGCCATAACCGCCCGGATAACAGCTTCAACCGACTCGGTGTTGAAATAGTTAGTCTCAGGATCGTAATTGGTTGGCGTGGCAACCACGACAAAGTCAGCATCCAGATAGGCACTTGCTCCGTCAGTCGTTGCCGTCAGATTGAGAGCACGGGTTGCAAGAAAATCCTCGATTTCATCGTCAACAATCGGGCTTTTCTTGTTGTTCAGCATCTGAACCTTGTTCTCGCTGATATCGACCGCAACAACCTCGTGATTTTGTGCAAACAAGATAGCGTTCGACAACCCCACATAGCCAATACCTGCCACTGCAATTTTCATTTTATTCAACCCGTTAATAGACCATCTGCAAATATGCGCCCGCGAAATATCGAACCACTTCTACTTCATAAATCAGGCAGCGTCCAACATGGACGTCATATGCAGAATAAATGAGCGCAAATTTTGTCAGCCCAGCACAATCGCGTGAGGAGAGAAAAAGAAGCACGGAAAAGCTCAACAAACAGAGCAGCAGGACAGAGCGTCGGAGCCTCTCCTGCTCTCAATTCCTGACATAGCACAAACCCTGTTACACTATTTTGACCATTTGGTTGGTGACAACAGGCGAAAGAGGAACCGGCAGCTCTCACCATAAAACGCAAAAACCCGCCATCTCTGGCGGGTTCTAACATATCATCAAGGCCGTGCGCTTTACTCTTCAGCAGCCACTGGCTGGGGGGCCTCAGGAGCAGATGGTGCTGCCTCGCCACCCTTCTCACCCGCCTCAGGTCTCTTGCGCGAGCGATAGGTGGTGCGGCGGCGGCGACGCGGAGCCCCGTCCTTGCCGTCTTCGTCCCCATCGGCTGCTGCTTTTGGTGTCCTTTTCCTTTTAGGCTTTTCCTCAGGCTGCGGCTCATCATCAGATTTCTCAATAACGGCAACTTCCATTTCAACAGCGGTATTCTCAAAACCACTGATCTCCGGCTGAGGTTCATCACCGGTAATTTCGGGCTGAGGGGCCGGTTTTGCACGGGCTGGACGCTCGGAATTGGATGGCTGGTCATTATTGGAATTATTATTGCGCGCGTCATCGCGGGAAGAAGACTGCGCGGCAGCTATGATGCGCAAATAATGCTCGGCATGCTGATAGTAGTTTTCGGACATGACCATATCGCCAGACGCTAGGGCATCCCTTGCAAGAGACTGATATTTCTCTGCAATATGGCTCGCTGTACCACGAATCTTTACATCAGGTCCATTGCTATCATAGGAGCGGGACAGCGGATTGGATGGCTTGCGCCCGCGACTGCGTGTCCGGCTGCTTTTCTGGCTCTGTCGCATTGTTTTTCTCTCGTAAATAGGCCGACCAAAAGGTTCAGCAAGGCAAACTGATTGCCAAATGTCCCCACGGACACGTGCCCTGACCTGATCTCGCAGACCATAACACCGCGTTGTCAACCTGTTTGAAAAGTCACGAGCTATATCGATTCAACGATCGAGTTGCTTCTTTGACTGAATAAAATCTGAAATCCGCTACGGGGATCCTAAAAATACAGATGAATCTGAGAGGAACCCCATCGCCAGCTGTCTTTTGCTACGCAAATCAGCCGGATTTTGCTCTTGGTGATTTCAATCTATCGAGTTACGTCACAAATTCAAGCCCATTGGCGTTTTTTTGTCAGACCGCACGCGGTGCTTTCAACAGAAGTTTGGCAAAAAGGCTAATTTTGACGAATTTGCAGCAATAAAATTCGGTTTTGCCCGCCAAGATCCTTCAAAATATGGCCTTCGTCATCAATCGCAGATGTCAAACCACTCTTCCGGGCGACAGCGCGCACGGCCTCAGCCTGACGATAACCGAACTCGAACGCCATGATGGATGGCTTCACGTCCCATCCCGCAATCGCAGAGAAGAGCGCTTCATAGGCTTCCAGCCCCGTCTCTCCAGAGACCAGAGCATTGGTCGGATCATAGTCGGCGACGTCTTTTTCTATGGCACCCATTTCATCAGCGGCCAGATAGGGCGGATTGGAGATGAGAATATCCATCCCCCCGCAAAAAGCTTCGGCATAGCTGGCTCGCAAAAACGCGCAACGCTCCGAAAAGCCCAGATCCAACGCATTCTGCCGCGCCACCGTAAGCGCAGCCGAGCTGATATCCGATCCGATGCCAAACGCATTGGGCAATTCAGACAGGAGCGAAAGCAACAGGCACCCCGTGCCGGTGCCGATATCGACAATAGAGAGCGGCGCCTGTTTGCTTTTCACCGCATCAAGCACCCCCGCCACGAGCGTTTCACTATCGGGGCGCGGCACAAGCGTATCAGCGGTCACCTTGAAAGGCAGCCCCCAAAATTCGCGATAGCCCAGAATATGCGCAATGGGTTCTCTCGTGAGCCGACGCTCGACCAGTTCATTCAACAGACTGATCTCTTCAGGCTGAAGAGCCCTGTCAAATTGCAGGATGATATCGGTTTCCGACAAATCCAATCCATGACAAGCCAGCAATCGCGCATCAAGACGCGCGGTTTCTATGCCCTCTTGCGTCAGAGCCCTCGACATTCCCGCGATCATCTGATCCAAACGCATGGCACGCCTTCCGGCTCCAGACAGCCCACCTCAGGCAGACAGCAACAAACTAAACCGCATCTTCTTCGACAGCGGCCAACAATTGCGCCTGATTTTCTGCAATCAGGGCATCGATCAATTCACCCAGCGCTTCACCGGCTAGAACCTTATCCAGCTTGTAAAGTGTGAGGTTAATGCGATGATCCGTCACGCGCCCTTGCGGGAAGTTATAGGTACGGATGCGCTCGGAACGGTCACCCGATCCAACCTGCCCACGACGTGCTTCGGACCGCTCGCTGTCGGCGCGATCCCGTTCGGCTTCATAAAGACGGGCCTGCAACACCTTCATCGCGTTTGCACGGTTTTGGTGCTGGGATTTTTCCGAAGATGTTACCACGATGCCTGTTGGCAAATGCGTGATACGGACCGCGGAGTCCGTCGTGTTCACATGCTGCCCACCGGCACCGGAAGCACGCATGGTATCAATGCGGATATCATCAGGGCGAATGTCGATATCCACCTCTTCAGCCTCCGGCAACACCGCCACCGTTGCCGCTGAGGTGTGAATACGCCCACCGGATTCTGTTTCCGGCACGCGCTGCACCCGATGAACACCGGATTCATATTTCATTTTGGCGAACACCCCGACGCCTGACACGCTGGCAATGATTTCCTTATAGCCGCCCATATCGCCTTCGCTGACTGACATGACCGAAACCTTCCAGCCATGCTCCTCAGCATAGCGCTGATACATGCGAAACAGATCACCAGCAAACAGGGCGGCCTCGTCGCCGCCCGTTCCGGCCCGCACCTCCAGAATGGCGCTCTTGTTATCGGCAGCATCTTTTGGCAAAAGCAGGATCTGCAGCTCGGCTGCCAGTTCCTCGATCTTTTCTTCCGTGGGTTTGACATCTTCATACGCCAGATCACGCATGTCGGCATCCATCTCGGGATCGTTCAGGATTTCCTGTAGATCCTCAAGCTCCTTGAGAGCTGCCAGATAATCACGGGATTTGATGGCCACCGGCTCCAACTCAGCATAATCCCGGCTCAGCTTGACATAAACATCAGGCTCAGGCCCCGCTGCCATTTCAGCCGACAGGGCATCAAACCGTTGTATCAGGGCCTCAACGCGCCCAAGCGGAATGGAAACACCAACCATATTATTCAGTCCTGTAGCAAGCGGCCAAAAGCATGACACGCGTCCATCGCACAATGCCACAACCCGAACCGCAGCAAAGTCGATTGGAACGATGTGTCGCTAAAGATTTCCGGCCGGAATGTGAATGTCGTAACGCTCGGCAAAATCCTGAAGGAATTGCTTGATTTCATCGGCATGCACGGCTTTGGCAAGCGCTTCGGCGAATTCTGCCTCAAGCTGCTCAAGCGGCAATTCCAGCAACATGGCCTTGACCGGTCCAACCGAAGAGGGCGCCATGGACAAGCGACGATAGCCAATGGCCAACAGCGCCATAGCACCGGTTGCTCGCCCGGCCAGCTCACCGCAGACAGTCACCGGCACCCCTTTTTCCTGCCCCTTGTCGATAATGCTCTTCAAGGCACGCAGAAAAGAAGGCGTCAGGGAACTATACCGCCCCGAAAGACGCGTATTGCCCCGATCACACGCCATCATGAACTGGTGCAGATCGTTTGTACCAATCGAGATGAAATCAGCGCGATCCAGCAAGGCATCCAGCTGGAACAGCAAGGACGGCACTTCGAGCATGGCGCCAAGATGGATCTTCTTGGGCTTTTCATAGCCATGCCGCTCCAAGTGCGCCACTTCGCGCATGAAGAGATCCTTGGCTTCTTCGAATTCGAAGACATCAGTGATCATGGGGAACATCAGACGCAGCGACCGACCAGCGGCCGCATGCAGCAGGGCGCGCATCTGGGTGCGCAACAGCCCCGGACGATCCAGCCCCAGCCGAATGGCGCGCCAGCCCATGGCCGGATTTTCTTCCGCCGCCATGCGCAAGAAGGCCAAAACCTTATCCCCGCCCACATCAAGAGAGCGGAATGTCACGGGCATTTCAGCCGCGCTGTCCAGCACCTGACGATACACCTTCTCCTGCTCACGCATGCGCGGGAAGCTGGCCGCGACCATGAATTGCAGCTCGGTGCGGAACAGACCGATACCCTTGGCCCCTGCCCCTGTCATATTGGGCAAGTCCACCAGCAGGCCAGCATTCATGTAAAGATCGACAGGAACCCCGTCCTTGGTGACAGCGGGTTTGTCGCGCAGCTTACGATATTGCTCCTGCCTATGAGCACGGAACTTGACCTGATCGACATAGGACGCCTCGACATCTGCCGGAGGGCGCATATGCACATGGCCGGTATCGCCGTCGACAATGATCGGATCGCCATCTTCGCACAGATTAACCGCGGTCGAAACCTGCCCGACAGTGGGAATACCAAGCGCTCTGGCAACGATCACCACATGACTGGTGGGCGCCCCTTCTTCCAACACAAGGCCGCGCACCCGATCCCGCCCGTAATCAAGCAGCTCGGCAGCGCCCATATTGCGGGCAACGATGATGGAATCTGTAGGCTTCTCGCCGTTCTTTTCTGCCAGTTGATCGCCATTCAACTTACGCATAAGCCGGTTGGCAAGATCATCAAAATCATGCAATCGATCCCGCAAATAGGGATCGGTCGAGCGCATCAGACGCGCCCGTGTATCACTTTGCACACGCTCAACCGCAGCTTCCGCCGTCAGGCCCGTGTGGATCGCCTCGATCATCCGGCGCACCCAGCCGCGATCATAGGCAAACATGCGGTAGGCTTCCAGAATGTCGCGATGCTCGCCAACATGGGAGATATCGTCGCGATTGAGCAGATCATCAACGGACAGACGCAAATGCTCGATCGCCGCTTCCAGGCGCTTTTCTTCGGCCAGCGCATCCTCGGCGATCAGGTTGGTGACCACAATCCGCGGCTCATGCAGCACCACACGCCCCAGACCGAGCCCTTCGGCCATGGAGAGACCTTCCAGCCGCAACGGACGCACCAGATCGAGATCGGCACCGGGGCCGGACATGCCCTTGAGCTCACCCGAGGCGATCAGCTCAGCCAGCACCATTGCCGTGGTTTGCAGCGCCTCGACTTCCTCATCGGAATAGACGCGCTGTGTCTTGTTCTGAACGACCAGAACACCCAACGTCCGACCGGAGCGCAGGATCGGCACACCAAGAAAGGCATGATAGATTTCTTCGCCTGTCTCGGGGCGATAGGCAAAAGCGGGATGCTCTTGCGGCTCGGAAAGATTGAGAATACGGGCTTCGGACGCGATATGACCGACCAAACCTTCTCCGACCTGCAGGCGCGTTTCATGCACCGCCAGCGGGTTCAGACCTTCGGTCGCATAGAGTTCCAGCAGGTTATCGGAACGAAGAACATAGACAGAGCAAACCTCGGCCACCATGTTGGCCGCGATCAATCGCACAATCTCGTTTAATCGTTCCTGCGCATCGGTCGGCTTTGCCATCGTCTCGCGAAGGCGCCGAAGAAGGATACGCGGCCCAGCCAGATTTCCCCGCATCCGGGTTTCTCCGATTTTCCGCTTTTGTCATTAAGGGCCACGCACGTGGCACCCTTGCACGAATTCACCATTGCTCTGCATGAGGCCTTAAAGAAGCGACATATTGGCAATTGGGATTCGTCTCATGCGCACTATGGCACGAGGCGATCAGACAGATCAATCATCTGCCCTGTTTTTAGAATGATTGAAAAGACACTCCAAACTGGAACAGCAAGACGAAAAGAGGAGGCCTGCAAAGAGGCTTCCTCTCCCTATCACTCTATTTCTCATCCAGACCATAAAGCGAGTGCAGTGCACGCACTGCCAGCTCGGCATATTCGGCGTCGATCAGGATGGAAATCTTGATCTCGGACGTCGTAATGGCGCGAATGTTGATGCCTTTGTCTGCCAATGCCTTGAAGGCCTTGGAAGCAACGCCAGCATGACTGCGCATACCGATACCGATGACAGAGACCTTCACCACATCGGTCGAGCCTTGCAGCATGTTATAGTTGATGTTGCCGCGCGCTTGCTCAAGCACATCCTTGGCGCGCTCAAAATCACCTTTGGGCACGGTAAAGGTCATGTCGGTGATCGTGCCGTCTTCAGAAATATTCTGCACGATCATATCAACATTGATGTTGGCCTCTGAGAGAGGACCAAAGACATGCGCAGCAATGCCCGGCTTGTCTTCGAGCCGACGCAGAGAGATTTGCGCTTCGTCCTTTGAGAAGGCAATTCCGGTTACAACCTGTTTTTCCACAATCTCATCCTCATCACAGATCAAAGTTCCGATGGGCTGGTCCGTATTCATAAGTTCTGGCGCATCTGGCTCGACAAAAGAGGACCGCACGAAGGTACGCACATTATGAACCATCGCCATTTCAACAGAGCGCACCTGCATGACTTTCGCGCCGAGCGAAGCCATTTCCAGCATTTCCTCAAAAGAGATATGCTCAAGCCGTCGCGCTTCGGGCACGATCCGCGGGTCGGTGGTGTAAACCCCGTCCACATCGGTATAGATATCGCACCGGTCTGCATTGATCGCCGCAGCGATCGCCACCGCGCTGGTGTCAGATCCGCCGCGCCCCAATGTCGAAATGCGATTATCCGGAGCGATGCCCTGGAACCCGGCCACAACAGCCACCTGGTTCATTTCCAGACGCTCGATCAAAACCGATCCATCGATCTCTTCAATGCGAGCAGCACCGTGCACACTGTTGGTTTTAAAAGGAATTTGCCACCCGAGCCAAGACCGGGCATCAACGCCCATATTCTGCAGGGTCAAAGCGAGAAGCCCCGATGTCACCTGTTCGCCTGAGGAAACAACGGTATCATATTCACGCGCATCATAGAGCGGAGACGCTTCCTGCACCCAACCAACCAGCTCGTTGGTTTTACCCGCCATGGCAGAAACCACAACGGCCACCTGATTGCCTGCGTCCACTTCACGCTTCACATGTCGGGCAACGCGTCTGATGCGCTCGATATCAGCAACAGACGTACCCCCGAACTTCATGACAAGACGAGCCATTCACTATCGCTTTCTGTCACTGGTTTTTACGTTTTAAGCGGCACAATCATAAGGGCTGATTGACCTTGCCGCCGGTTGCGCATAGTCATACTCGGCAGTTGCCTCTCATGCAAGCTTTCAAAGGCTTGACTTTTCCATTTGCGGAAAGAAGTTATTGATAACATGACGGGCACAACCAATCCAAAGGCCGTTCCGTTTCGTACAATCTCTCAAAAGACGAATAAGCCAACAAGGGGCAGACGATGACATCCCAGAGCACCAAGGAAGCGCAAGCCAAAGCAACCACCGTCGATGACGAAGAGATTGCCCGTTTTTCTGCAATGGCTCAGGAATGGTGGAGCCCCAAGGGCAAATTTCGCCCGCTTCACAAGTTCAATCCCACGCGCGTCTCCTATCTGCGCGAGACGCTTCTCAGCCATTTCGGCCTTGACGCAAAAGACAAGACGCCGCTTGAGGGACTCGATATTCTCGATGTCGGCTGTGGCGGAGGCCTCCTTTGCGAACCGCTCTGCCGGTTGGGCGCCAATGTCGTTGGCGTTGATGCCTCTGAGACCAACATCGGGATTGCCTCCACCCACGCCAAAGAAAATGATCTGGACATCACCTATAAGGCGACAACGGCGGAAAGTCTTGTCACGGAAGGTGCCAAGTTTGATGTCGTCCTGACGATGGAAGTGGTCGAGCATGTATCAGACGTGGATCTGTTCATTTCCGAATGCGCCAGCATGGTCAAGCCCGGCGGACTGATGGTGATCGCAACCCTCAACCGGACCCTCAAATCCCATGCACTGGCCATCGTCGGCGCGGAATATATCCTGCGCTGGCTACCTGTCGGCACACACACCTGGAACAAATTCGTAACGCCGGATGAACTGGAACGAGCCCTTGCCCCCACCGGGCTGGATGTCGTCGAGAAGGTCGGCGTCACCTATAACCCCTTGTTCGATAAGTGGTCTCGTTCAAAGGATCTCGACGTCAATTATATGGTTCTCTGCTCCCGCAAATCCACACAGTAAAAGAGCAGGTAAAAATGACCACCACCATAGGTATACAGTCAGCATTTATGTAGTTAATAATACCAAATTCACAAAACAACCCGCTCTGGTTTCAATAGAAAATATCAATAATTTCAGATAGAAAAAGTTTTCCAGAAAAAAAACGGTATTAAAGTATTACGTTATTTCAGAATAAAAGAATATTTTACCTCCTTTTAACCTGTCCACCGGATCATAACATTCAATTCTTTGATTGTTAAAGCAGTTCAAGGAAGCCTTAGAATATTCGGCATCGAGCCCGCCGGATAAATCAGCAGTGTATCAGCAAGTCTGAATGGCACTTAACAAGGTTTTGAACAATGAACCTCCATTCCATTCGCGTACGCATCGTCGCTTTCACAGCCATTTGTGTCATCGGATCTACCGGCACGATTGTTGGATATAATCTTTGGTCGGCCAGTAAAAACGCAGACTATGTAGCCTCCAACGTGGGAGAGCTACTGGACCAGAACAGCCAGTCCTCTCTTTCGCACCTCGCTGCCGCTCAGGCCGGCGTCATAAAGTCCGAGGTGGAAACCGCCTTTTCAACCGCCCGCAGTATGGCCAAAGCCCTTGAAACCATTGCCATGCCGGAAAATAAAGGCGGCTCTCGAGATGAAGTACGACGCACCCAGCTGAATGAACTGCTGCATCGTTCTCTCACCGACAACCCACGTTTCAACGGCACTTACAGTGCTTGGGAACCGGACGCCCTTGACGGCATGGACGCCATTTTCAAATCCGATGCAGCCATGGGTTCGGACGCAACAGGCCGTGCCCTGCCCTATTGGACACGCGATGGCAACGGCAAGATCGCCGTGCAGCCTCTTGTCGAATATGACAGCTCGGACAAACACCCCAATGGTCTGGTCAAAGGCGGGTGGTTCCTGAACCCGCAACGCACCGGAAATGAAAATATCCTTGCCCCGCTGCCCTATATCGTTCAAGGCAAGTCGGTTTATCTCGCAACCATGTCCGTTCCCATCACGATAAATGGCAAATTTGCAGGCGTCGCAGGGGCTGACTTCGAGCTTTCCTTCGTTCAGGAACTGGCCAACAAGGTTGATAAAAGCATCTATGATGGCGCAGGCTCGGTGCAGATCGTCACCAATGACGGCCTGTTGGTCGCATCCAGTCTTGACCCCAAAAGCATCGGCGGCAAATTCAGCTTTGATCAGGACAATGGCGCAGAAGAAGCCAAAACGCTCGGCGCAGGCAGTTCGAAAATCTTCATCGACAAGAAGGACGATTCCCTGCGCGTCTTCTCCCCGATCGCCCTTGGCCGCACCGATCAGAGCTGGTCAGTGGTCATCGATGTGCCCCGCTCGGTCGTAATGGCAGAGTCCATAGCCATGGGTCAGGCCATGGACGAACGCAACAACACGGCTCTCTTCTGGCAATTGGCGGTTGCTCTTATCGTGGCTCTGGTGGCCATGGTTGCCATGGCATTGGTCGCGCACAATATTTCCGCTCCGATCGTCAAAATGGCCAACATTCTGCGCCGCATTGCATCCGGAGATACGGTAGACCGCGTCGATGGTGCCGACCGCAAGGATGAGATCGGCGAAATCGCCCAGGCCTCCGAGATTTTGCGCACAGGTCTTCAGGACGCGGAGAAACTGCGCAAGGAAGCAGCAAGCCGCGAAGAAGCGGAACGCCAACTTCTGGACCGTCGCGCCAAACTGGCTCAGGATTTTGTCTCCCGCATGCAGGCCCTCTCCACCGGCATCGCCTCTTCGTCCAGCGAAGTGGCCACCGCAGCGCAGGATCTGTCCGAAACAGCAAGGGAAACAACCCGACAATCCCAGTCTGTTGCCGTCGCGGCAGATCAGGCCTCGGCCAACGTTCAGACCGTGGCCAGCGCCACCGAGGAGATGTCAGCCTCCGTACGTGTCGTCAACGATCAGGTGGTCCATTCTGCTCAAATTGCCGACAAGGCCAACGCCGAAGCGGATGCAGCCAACGACCGCATCCAGTCTCTGGCAGCCGCCGCTGCGGCCATTGGTGACGTCATCGAGCTGATCAATGGCATCGCGGCCCAGACCAACCTGCTGGCCCTGAACGCCACCATCGAGGCAGCCCGGGCCGGTGAAGCTGGCAAAGGTTTCGCGGTCGTTGCCGCCGAGGTCAAAGAACTGGCATCCCAGACCGCCAAGGCCACCGAGGAAATCGGACTGAAAGTTTCCGAAATCCAGCAAGCGACAGACGGCACCGTTCGCTCCGTCGGAGAGATTGCCCAGGTCATTGCAAGCATCAAGGAAACCGCTTCCCAGATCACGACCGCAGTCGATGAGCAGGGATCGGCCACAGCCGAGATCGCAAGCAACTGCCAACAGGCCGCAACCGGCACTGATGAAGTGACCAAGAATATCAGCGGCGTCAATATCGCAGCCCAGCAGACCGGCACGGCATCCACCAAGCTGCAAGATCTCTCCAAGGGTCTGTCAGAACAGGCTGGCGACCTCAGCAACATCGTGGAGAAATTTGTCGAAGACTTCGCCGCCGCCTAAATGCGGGACACATTTTTCCGACAAAAAAGCCCGCATCGGCCATCAGCCGGTGCGGGTTTTCATTTGCGATCTAGAGAAAAAATTTGACCGATCAATTCTGATCTTCAGGCAAAACCGGCATGGGAAGACAATCGATCCCGTCTTCTGCCAGCGACTTCACCTCATCAACGGTTGCCTCGCCATAGATGCCGCGCTCTTCTGTTTCCTTGAAATGCATCTTTCGGGCTTCTTCGGCAAAATTGTCGCCAACATAATCGGCATTCTTGACCACATGTTCGCGAAAGGCTCGTAGCATCTTCTGCACCTGCTGGGGATCGGGCCCTTCTTGTGGGGCTGCCATCGCTGCACCTCCTTGAGGCACGACAGCATTCGGCGGCGCTGGCTGCGGCACGGCGGGTGAAGGCGCTGTCTCAGCAGCATCCTGCCCCTCACTTGGGCGCACGGCACTGTCTTGCGTGCGCGTTCCGGTGACGCGCGGCGCCATCAGGGACTTCGAGATTTTCGTCGATGCACAAAAAGGACATTCAACATGGCCATCACCGGTCTGCGTCTCGCAATCATCACTATTGCGAAACCATCCCTCAAACACATGATCATGCTCGCAGCGCAGCGAATACTTAATCAAGTCAAACCCCTAATTCCATTTCAGACAAACTGTGCATCGCGCACAAAAATCCATTTCGCACCAATTGGCAAGCGAAATTTCATCCTCTGAATTATACGCTACTTGCGATCAGATTTCAAAAGCACGGTCATGCTGTAAGGACGGGATCGCCTTGCGACAGACATCCACGCGCGTCATGTCGATATCGGCCGCGATGAAACAGGGTTCATCCTGAGCCTCGGCCAACACAGTGCCCCACGGGTCCACGATTATGGAATGACCATAGGTCTTGCGACCATTCTCATGCTTGCCCCCTTGCGCGGCGGCAATAACGAAGGCGCCATTTTCAATGGCTCTGGCCCGCATCAGCACTTCCCAGTGCGCCTGACCGGTGCGCTTGGTGAAAGCAGCAGGAATGGCCAGGATATTGGCGCCCTTCTGATTGCACAAAGCCCGATAGAGATAGGGAAAACGCAGATCATAACAGATGGTCAGCCCCAATGTGCCCCAAGGCAAAATGGCACTAACAGCCTTTTCTCCCGGCACGAAGCTCGCCGATTCACGATAGCTTTCACCATTTTCCAGATCCACATCAAACATATGGATCTTGTCATAGCGCGCAGCAATCCGCCCGGCAGGCGAGATCAGAAGGCTGCGATTGGCCGCCTTCACCTCATCACATGTCTTCACCAAGAAAGACATGGAACCGATATGCAGCCAGATATCCAGTTCTTCGGCAAGCGCCTGCATCCGCTTGAGGCCTTCATCATCATCCTCGGATGAAAGCACGGCCATCATCGCCTTACGGTTCATCTCCATGGTCGCGGTCTGTTCGGGCGTCTGGATATATTCAGCCCCATCGCGACGCGCCTCACGGATCAGCCGTTCGGCTTCATCAAGATTATGCGCAGGATCGCGACCGGAACGCAGTTGAACACAAGCAGCGCGGAAGGACGTCATGCAACTCTCCAGTTATCTAGGAATTGACGGTCCGGCAGGACCGCAACAGGATCACTTTTTGAGTATTACCCAAGCCCATTCTCAATGACAAGCAGACAAAAAGGCTCGCAATAAAGAGCAGCCGCGGTTCCTCAGGCGGCCAGCATCTCATCGAGTTTACCAGCTTTATCAAGGGCAAACAGATCATCACATCCGCCAACATGCTCTTCATCGATGAAGATTTGCGGAAAGGTGCGGCGACCGGATTTTTTCATCATTTCCTGTTTGATATCAAAATCGAAGGTCGCATCCAGCTCACGGAAAGCAACGCCCTTGTCGGTGAGCAGTTTTTTGGCTGCGGTGCAAAATCCGCACATTTTACGCGTATAAATAACAACTTCTGCCATTTCGGTCTCCATTCGACCAAACCGGCCCTTTGCCATTTCGGGAAGGATGCAAACGCCAGTTTGGATTTATTCAAAACTCAACCTTTTATATGGGCATTTCAGAGCCAGCGGCAACCCGTGCAAAAGTGATAATGCAAATTTCTCCCGCATTGGAACGCCTCAATACACGACAGCAGGCATCCAGCGTTGCCCCAGTCGTCCAGACATCATCCACCAGCACCACCGTTCGACCCGAGAGAGATGTCTTGTCATCCAGATTGATCTGAAAGGCACCCTCCACATTGACCCGGCGTTCATCCTCACTCAACCCCACCTGCTGACGCGTGGGCCGCGTGCGCTGAAGAAGATCCGGCATAAAAACGGTTCCCGTCTCCTTCGCAATCACCTTGGCCAGCAGCGCAGACTGATTAAACCGCCTCCGCCACAGGCGCCTTTTATGCAGGGGCACAGGAACGATAAGGGCATCAGGGTCAGTAAGGCAATCCGCTCCGGCCCGCACCATCCAGCGCCCCATGACGGTGGCCAGATCGGTTCGATCCAGATATTTGAGTTGATGCACCATACGCCTTGCCGTGCGCCCGAACAGCGCGACAGAGCGTGCGCGATCATAAATCGGAGGATTGGCCAGAACATCCGAACTGACAAGCTCTTCGCCCAGATCGTAGGAAAAGGGAGCTCCAGACACAGAGCAATAGGGCCGCGCGATCCATTCCATTTCGCCCCAACAAGCCCCGCACAGACTGTTGGCCTCTTGCACGATCTTGCCGCAGCCTGCACAGCGGGGTGGAATAATGAGATCCTGCACTGCACGGCCTGCCCGCAAAAGAGGACGCCCGATCAGCCGCGATCCATTCAGCAGACCGCCATCAAGGCCACCCTGCACGTTCTGGAGAAATTTCAGCATTGACTCCCCCCAATCCTCGCCACTAGCTAACCTCGGGTGAATGATACCGATAGCACAATGCAACAAGCAGCGTTATCATACAAGTTGATCCAGAATCGAAAAAGGCATCGCTCTCATGGTAACAGATACGACCGGCGTCCCGCGCCTTTTCGACACCCGATTGCTGGCCGACCGTCGTAAAAGGGCCTTGGCGCACCATGGCGACGCGGGCGACTTCCTGCTCAAGGAAGTCGCCGGTGACATGCTCGACCGTCTTTCCATCATTCTGCGCCCCTTTCCCGTCATAGCCGAGCTGGGCGGCCATACAGGAGCTCTTGCCCGACAGCTTAAAAATCGGGAGGGGACGGACTATGTGTTCCGCCTCGAACAGGCCTCGACGCTTCTGGCGAAGGAAGACAAGGGGCTCTTGTTTGACCCCGAGTTCCTACCCATCAAGCCGCAAAGTCTCAATCTTCTGGTTTCTCCGCTCTTTCTGCACTGGGTCAACGATCTGCCCGGCGCCTTGGTGCAAATCCGCCAGAGTCTGGCTCCCGATGGCCTGCTGCTGGCCACCCTGCTCGGAAGAGATAGCCTGAAAGAACTGCGCGAAGCATTCCTCATGGCCGACAGCGAAATATCAGGCGGCGCAAGCCCGCGGGTTGCCCCGTTGCCCGACCTTAAGGACATGGGAAGCTTGCTGCAACGGGCAGGCTTTTCATTGCCCGTTGTGGATCATGACACACTGACGGTGCGCTACAGCTCACTCTTCTCGCTCATGCAGGATTTACGGCGCATGGGAGCGACCAATGTGCTGATAGACCGCTCGCGCTATTTCATGCGACGTGATTGTCTCATGCGCGCGGCGGAAATCTATCAAGACCGCTTTTCTGATCCAGATGGCCGTATCCGCGCCACCTTCCAGATCATATCCCTTTCCGGCTGGGCTCCGGATGAAAGCCAGCAAAAGCCGCTCAAGCCGGGCAGCGCCAAAATGTCTCTTGCCAGTGTTTTGGGGGATAAATCGGGCAGCAAATAATGGCCCTGGCCTGCAATGCCCAATCACGCCAGACAACAAAAAGCCGCGCATCGAACCGAGGCGCGGCAGCAAACACTCCGTGATCCACTCGTCTCTTAAGGCGCAGTAGCCCCGATATAGCCTGCAAATGCATTCAAAACCCGATTCAGGTTTGAAACCAGAGGACCGGAGCCTATAACCAACGCAGCAGCCACCAAGCTGGCAATAATGCTATATTCAATAGCCGTAGCGCCATTTTGATCTTTCAGAAAAGCGTTAAACTTGTGAAGCATACTGATCCTAACAATTTGCCGCAGGAAAGATCTGGCTCCCGCAAAAAACCATCTGGACGTAATTTTATCAAAATTTATAAAGAAAATCTCAAAAGCCGGAAAGAATCTCTTTCCAACCTGAAATAATAGCAACCAAATTATTAATTCCGTAAACAGGAAGCCAGTTCTATGCACCCAGCAGATCGACCAGCGGGGCGATCAGCGGCAGGTCGGCCGGCGGCATCGGATAGTCACGCAGGGCACCAGCACGCACCCATTTAAGCGCCTGCCCCTCACGAGACTGCGGCACCCCTTCCCAGCGGCGGCAAATGTAAAGAGGCATCAAGAGGTGGAAATCATCATAGGCATGGCTGGCGAAAGTCAGCGGCGCCAGACAAGCTTCTTTGGTCTTGATGCCCAGCTCTTCTTCCAGCTCGCGAATAAGCGCCACTTCCGGTCGCTCCCCCGCTTCCAGCTTGCCGCCGGGAAATTCCCATAGCCCGGCCAGATTCTTGCCCTCAGGGCGCTGGGCGATGAGGATGCGGTTATCCTCATCCACCAAGGCGACAGCAACCACCAGCAACAGCCGGATCGACGGCTCGTTCGTTCCTTCAGGTGCAGACATCAAACCAAACCTTAGCTGCGATAGTCGCCATTGATCGTGATATAGCCATGGGTGAGGTCACAGGTCCAAACCGTAGCAGTTCCCTCGCCAACCCCAAGATCTGCACGGATCTCGATCTCGCCATTTTTCATATAGTCGCTGGCAAGCTCTTCGGAGTAATCCGGATCGCGCATGCCATCCACAGCCAGACGATAGGGCCCAAACCAGATGGCGAGCTTGTCCCGATCAGCCATCTCACCGGCCTTGCCAACAGCGGCAACAACACGCCCCCAGTTGGCGTCTTCCCCGGCAGCGGCCGTTTTCACCAGTGGACTATTGGCAACAGCGAGCGCCACACGCTTGGCTGCGGCATCATCCTCCGCACCACTGATCGTGATCTCTAGGAACTTGCTTGCCCCTTCGCCATCACGCACGACCATCTTGGCCAGATCCTGCAAGAGAGCCGAGAGCGCATCGGAAAAGGCTTCAAGACGCGGATCGTCCGCCTTTTCGATCTCTGGACAGCCGCGCCCCTTGGCAGCGCCGGAAGCAAAGACCATCAGGGTGTCGCTGGTCGATGTATCACTATCCACGGTGATTGCGTTAAAGGAGGTATCAACATGCTTGGAGAGAAGGCCTTGAAGAGCCTCAGAGGCAATCGGCGCATCGGTAAAGACGAAGCCCAGCATTGTGGCCATATCCGGCGCGATCATGCCCGAGCCCTTGGCGATGCCGTGAATGGCGACCGTCGTCCCATCGATATCCACGCTCGCGGTGGCCACCTTGACGAAGGTGTCCGTTGTCATGATTGCCCGCGCCGCATCCATGAAGGATGCATCGGCCTTTTCAGGATCAAACAATGTACCGAACAGGGATGTGATCGGAGCCGGATCGAGCGGTTCGCCAATAACACCGGTCGAGGCCATGAAAATTTCCGAAGGCTTGCCACCGCAAGCTTCCGCAGCAGCAGCCGCAACGGCAGAAACGGTCTTCTCACCCGCAGAGCCGGTGAAAGCGTTGGCATTGGATGCATTGACAACGAGCGCCCGCGCGTTGCCACCACCTAGATGGGCCTTGCACCAATCAACCGGAGCCGACGGGCATTTGGATTTGGTATAAACCCCGGCAACGGAGGTTCCCTCAGCCATCTCGACGATCAGTAAGTCGTTGCGTCCCTTGTATTTTACGCCGGTCGCAGCAACACCAAGGCGAAATCCACCGATCGCATCAAGCGCGGGATAGTCGGTTGGTGCAAAAGGTGATGGCTTGAGGTCCATGACAGGCATCCTTCCATAAAAAAGAGGGAAAACATCCAAGGCTCATGGCCACAAGGATGCTTTCCCCCTCCATAAACTGTGCTCTGAACAAATGCCAGCCAATTTTAGCAATTATTCGCTGACTTTAGCGGCCTGCGAGCCTTGGCTCGCCTACCGCCGCCATGGTCAGAAGCAATTGGCCATCAAGATCATTCAGGGATCTTGACGTCCGCTTCCTTGCGCAGATCGTCAAGCAGAGTCTGAAATTTCTGCTGAGCAACGAAAGCACGGAGGTTGTCCTTGACCGATTCAAGCGTTGGCTTTGGCGCGTCCCGTTTGTCTTCGACCAGAATGACATGCCAACCGAAATCGGATTTCACAGGCTCCTCGGAATATTTGCCTTTCTCAAGCGCAAAGGCTGCGGCTTCAAAGGCAGGGACCATCTGTCCCTGACCGAAATAGCCAAGATCGCCCCCCTGAGCACCGGACGGGCCTGTGGATTTTTCCTTGGCCAGCTCTGCGAAGTCCGCACCACCATCAAGTTCTTTGATGATGTCTTTGGCTTCGTCTTCGGTCTTGACCAGAATATGACGGGCCTTGACCTGCTGACGCACCGGCAATGCACCGATCTGTTCATCATAGACGGCCTGCAAATCAGCATCCGTGATAGCCTCATCCACATTCTTGCGGAAGAATTCCGTCTGCAAAGCACGCTTCTTGAGGAATTCGACCTGCTTCTTGAAGCTTTCAGACTCATCCAGCCCCTGTTTTACCGCAGCCTGAGAGACCAGTTCCATGTTGACGAGCATCGTCGTCAGGGTCTCTTTTCTCTGCTCAGGTGTCATCTGCTGGGTTTGTTGGCCAAGCTGATCTGCAATAAAATCAAACTCGCCCGCGGTGATCTCTTTGCCATTGACAGTAGCAACCACACTGTCGTCTCCTGCATCCTGAGCAAGAACACTCGGGACAGAGCCAATCAGAAATAGAGAAGCTGCTACAGCCATTGCAGAGCGTTGGAAATAGGCACGAACCATCTGTATCTTTCCTATCGTTGTTCACTTTGGAACGAAAAAACTTTAAAAACTGCCTTTCATGTGACCTACCCGCCTTTCTTGGCGTTGACAAGACAAAGACCCAATCTTATCTGTCAGCCGTGCAGTTTATTGCCAATCAGGTTATCTGGCTGTTGACATTCATGTTAAAGCCGAGACTTGCGTCCCGCTTGACCTAGTCTCGCCGCAATTGCGTTACAAATAAGGCCGTCACAAAATTGTGGGGGCATTTTCAAGGAAGGATCCGGTCTATGGCTGGTCTTGGAGCTATCGCTCGCAAACTCTTTGGAACGGCAAATGATCGTCGCATCAAGGGGTATCGTCCCACAGTCGCCGCCATCAACGCGCTGGAAGATGAATATTCCCAGCTCTCCGATGAGGCCTTGCGCCACAAGACCGTGGAGTTCCGTGAACAACTGGCGAACGGGGAGAAGCTGGACAAGCTGCTTGTCCCGGCCTTTGCCACAGTAAGAGAAGCCGCAAAGCGCACGCTCGGTCAGCGCCATTACGATGTGCAGCTGATGGGCGGCATGGTGCTCGATGACGGCGCCATCGCAGAAATGCGCACAGGTGAGGGTAAGACCCTCGTCGCAACGCTGGCCGGTTACCTCAACGCGCTGGAAGGCAAGGGCGTGCATGTGGTCACCGTCAACGACTATCTGGCTAAACGCGACTCCGAATGGATGGGACAGGTCTACCGCTTCCTGGGCATGACCACTGGCGTCATCATTCATGGCCTGAATGACGAAGAACGCAAAGCCGCCTACGCAGCAGACGTGACCTACGGCACCAACAACGAATTCGGGTTCGACTATCTGCGCGACAACATGAAATATGATCTGGACCAGATGGTCCAGCGCGGCCATAACTTCGCCATCGTCGACGAGGTCGACTCCATTCTGGTCGATGAAGCCCGTACACCGCTGATCATTTCCGGCCCGCTGGATGATCGCTCGGAAATGTACAACACCATCGACAAGTTCATTCCGCAGCTAAGCCCTGAACATTACGAGATCGACGAAAAGCAGAAAACGGCAACCTTCACCGAAGAAGGCACCGAGTATGTCGAAAAGATCCTTAAGGAAGCCGGCATGCTGCAGGGCGAGTCGCTTTATGACATCGAGAATGTGACCGTTGTTCACCATCTCAATCAGGCTCTGCGCGCTCATCTGCTGTTTGCCCGCGACAAGGACTACATCGTCAAGAACAACGAAGTTGTGATCATTGACGAGTTCACCGGCCGAATGATGGAAGGCCGACGCTTCTCCGATGGTCTGCATCAGGCGCTTGAAGCCAAGGAACACGCAGCCATCCAGCCGGAAAACCAGACGCTGGCATCCGTTACCTTCCAGAACTACTTCCGCCTCTATGACAAGCTCTCCGGCATGACCGGCACAGCCCAGACCGAAGCGGAAGAATTCATGGACATCTACAACCTCGAAGTCATCGAGGTTCCGACCAACCTGCCGATCCAGCGCGTGGACGAAGATGATGAGGTCTATCGCACCCTACGCGAGAAGGACGACGCTCTCGTCGAGCTAATGAAGGATTGCGTCGAACGGGGCCAGCCAGCCCTGGTCGGCACGACCTCGATTGAACGGTCTGAAGAGCTGTCTGCACGACTGAAAAAGGAAAAGATCCCCCATCAGGTCCTGAACGCCCGCTTCCACGAACAGGAAGCCATTATCGTGGCACAGGCCGGTAGCCCGGGCGCAATCACCATCGCCACCAACATGGCCGGTCGTGGTACCGATATTCAGCTCGGCGGCAATCTGGACATGCGGATCGCTCAGGAAATTCCTGAAGAGGTACAGGGCGAAGAGCGCGAGAAGAAGATTGCCGAGATCAAGGCAGACATCGAAGCCAAGAAAGAGAAAGCGCTTGAAGCCGGTGGCCTTTATGTGATCGGTACCGAACGGCATGAGAGCCGCCGCATCGATAACCAGTTGCGTGGTCGTTCCGGTCGTCAGGGTGACCCTGGGCATTCCAAATTCTTCCTCTCTCTGGAAGACGACCTGATGCGCATCTTCGGCTCGGACCGCATGGACGGCATGCTCCAGAAGCTGGGCCTGAAAGAAGGCGAAGCCATTGTTCATCCGTGGATCAACAAGGCGCTTGAAAAAGCCCAGAAAAAGGTTGAGGCCCGCAACTTCGACATTCGTAAGAACCTTCTCAAATTCGATGACGTGATGAATGACCAACGTAAGGTCATCTTCGATCAGCGCGTCGATCTGATGAAGGACGACAGCGTCGCTGAAACCGTTGCGGACATGCGCCACGAAGTCGTCGAAGACATCGTCGCCAAGCATATTCCAGAGCGCGCCTATGCCGAACAGTGGGATGTGGATGGCCTTCACAACGAAGTTCAGGAAATCCTCAATCTCGACGTCCCGGTCAAGGACTGGGCCAAGGAAGAAGGCATCGCTGACGAAGAAATCATCGATCGTCTGCAAAAAGCAGCAGATGAAGCGGCAGCAGCGAAAACAGCCAACTTCACTCCGGACCTTATGCGTCAGGTGGAAAAGTCGGTTCTGCTGCAAATTCTCGATCATCTCTGGCGCGAGCATCTGGTGGCCCTCGACCACCTGCGCAACGTGATTGGCTATCGCGGCTACGGCCAGCGTGATCCGCTACAGGAATACAAGACCGAGAGTTTCGAGCTGTTCCAGACCATGATGGACAATATGCGCCGTCTGGTAACCCAGCAGTTGGCCCATGTGCAACTGCGGCAGGAAGAACCGAACCCGTTCGAACAGAATGAACTGCCAGAAATGCACGAACAGCACGCCAACCCGAATACCGGCGAAAATGATGCTGTGCCCAACGAGGGTGATGCTCCGCACAATGCCTTTGGCAAGGTGCCACGCAACGCCCCCTGCCCTTGTGGATCAGGTAAAAAATTCAAGCATTGCCACGGCAAGTTGAGCTGATCAGCCTCGACATAATACAATCAGATCCCGCCATTGCCCATCAGCTTTGGCGGGTTTTTTATATTCAATCCAAACTGCCTTCCTTCACGAAGACATCTATGAGTTTTTGACATTTTTGATCAGAACAGACCGGAAAAAGCAAAGAATAACCACAACAAGTAATACAAGAATAGAAAATACCTATAATTATAGTTTTTATTGAAAAAACCAAAAAGACACGAAATTTCAACTGCAAGTTTGGGTAATTTTGGACCGGATTACCCCAAACCTCATAAGCATTTGTACTTGATTAACAAATCTACTGCCAATTTTGCAATTAAATATTCTGTTAAGAGCAAGCTGCTACAAAGAATTGAAAAGTATTGAGTAATCAGCAGAGTTCTAAGGACTTTGCGCTGGAGCGTTTATGTCAAAGAACATAACCTTGACAGGGACTGAGCGTTTTTTTGAAGAGTCCGAAATCATAGTTTCCAAAACGGACCTCAAAGGCCGTGTCACCTATTGCAATTCCCAGTTCGTTAAAATCTGTGGCTATTCCGAAAAGGAGATGCTGGGCCAGCCTCACAGCATTATTCGCCACCCCGACATGCCGCGATGCGTCTTCGAACTGATGTGGGAGACCATCCAGAACGACGAGGAAATTTTCGCCTATGTCGTCAACCGCTGCAAGAATGGCGATCATTACTGGGTCAACGCACATATCACGCCAAGCCATGATGCATCGGGCAACATTATCGGATATCACTCCAACCGCCGTGTCCCGGACAGGGATATCGTCAATAACGCAATCATACCACTCTACAAGAAACTGCTGGATGAAGAAAACGCCCATACCAATCGCAAGGAAGGCATGAAAGCGTCCCGCCAGATGCTCACTGACCTGCTTGATTCCGGTGGCATTCCATATGACGAATTCATCGCAACATTGTGACGCATGACAATCCGTTCAACAGGATTCAGGCGCCTTAGATACAGAGATCGATAGTATGCTGAAAAATCAGTACAAGTCCGCAGTCATGAAAGCCATCGATGTTGTCGAAGCAGCAGCCAAGGGCGATTTCGAAAAACGCATCATCAATATTTCCGAAACGGGCGAGTCCGCGCGCCTTCTGCATGCCATCAACGACCTGATTGACAGATCGGATGCCTATTTGCGCGAATCCAGCGCCTCCCTCGAATATGTCGCCCGAAACAAATATTTCCGGCGCATCTCGGAAAAAGGAATGAGCGGCAGCTTCGCAACGGCTAGCCGTACAGTCAACAATGCCATGGATGTCATGTCAGACAGGGTCCACACCTTCTCTGGGGCGGTGAAGGACTTTGAAGACCAGATGAGCAGCATTGTGCAGATTGTGGCCGCAGCTGCCGTCGAGCTTGAAGCATCGGCCGGATCCATGAACCAGATCGCCACCACATCCAGCAGTCAGGCCAACATCGTTCAGCAGGCATCGGAACAGACATCCGGCAATGTCAGCGCTGTGGCTGCAGCCACAGAACAACTGACCAACTCCATCAGCGAAATCAATCAGCAGGTCATGCGCTCCGCCGAGCATAGCGAAAATGCGGTCAACGAGGTTAGACAGACCAGCGAAGACCTCAAGGGCCTTTCCAGCGCCGCCGATAGCATTGGCGCCATTATGTCGCTGATTGCCGACATCGCCGACCAGACCAACCTTCTGGCTCTCAACGCGACGATTGAAGCCGCCAGAGCCGGAGAAGCTGGCAGAGGCTTTGCTGTCGTGGTCAAGGCACTGGCAACCCAGACGAGCAAAGCCACCAGCGACATTGGCCAGCAGATTGAGCGCATTCAGAAAGCAAGCCAGCATGCTGTCAATTCCTTCGATGGCATTGAACGCACGGTCGCCAGCACCAAGGAGATCGCAGTTGCGATCGCTGCCGCAGTGGAAGAGCAAAGCGCAGCATCCAATGAAATCGCCCGCAGCATTGAAGAGGCGTCCGTCGGAAGCTCGGAAGTAACCTGCAACATTTCCTCGGTGAGCGAGAGCATCGTGGAAGCCTCCAACGCAGCACACGATGTCCATCATGCCTCTCAGGAATTGGCCACGAACGGCGAGAAACTCAAATCCGGCATCGACAATTTTCTGCATGAGGTGCGCAAGGTCATCTGACCAGCGCACAACCTCGAGCAAACAAAATAAGCCCCGGTTCGACCGGGGCTTTTGCTTTTCCGCCAGAACAGTTGCCGCGACGCATCAGGCTGCACTCGCCCCCAAACGGGCAAGTTTCTCAAGCTGCTTTTGAACAAGCTCGGCGGATTCAACCTGCGTCTCGACAATTCCACCCAACTCATTGAGCGTCTTGTCGATGCCGTCCGGCTGCGCAATCATGTCATCGATCTGCTGAATGGTGGATTTATACAAATCCCCCTCGTCAATGAACTTCTGCCGCGTCTGCGCGATCAGATCGCCCAAGGCCGCCAGCGCCCCTTCCATATCCCCAATTGTCTCTTCGGTATGCACCAGAGTTGATTTCGTATCCCCGGCCAGCTGCTTGACCTCTGAGGCAACAACAGCAAAGCCTCTGCCAGCTTGCCCGGCTCTGGCTGCCTCAATCGTCGCGTTGAGCGCCAGAAGGTTGGTCTGCCCGGTAATCCCGTCAATCACGCCCAGAATGTCTCTCAAGCCCTTCATGGCACCGGACAAATGCTCGAACTGATAGGAAAGGTCGTTTGTTTCGTCAGTTTCCTGAGCCGCCCCGGCCTCCGGCCCGTCATTGACACCTGAGATAGAAGAACGGATGGAATAAAGAGAATCTCGCATATGCTGCGTGTTGGCCAGAACACTTTGAATATCGCCGACATTGGCAAATTGCTCAGACATTGTATCGATGATCTTGGAACGCACCAGATTGATCATCTCGGCACTGGCCAAACGGCACCGCGTAAAATAATTACTGAAGCGCGAATAATGTATCGTGAAATTCTTCAGATAGTCGTCTTCATACTGGTTCGCCCCATCTTCAAAAAAGACAATTGCACTCAGTGTCTCATTCACATTGATGCCAAACAGCTCACCAAAGGTGGAAAAACCCGCCACAGGCATCGACCAGGCATCCGAAAGAGCCGCTGTCGATTTCTGATTGTGCAGGCGGCGCAAGATACAGTCATTCAGGATGGCTCCCAAAGGCTTTGGCTTGCCACGCAAAAAGCTCCCCAGATCACTCTTGGTCTGCTGCGCAAAGTCGGTCGCCTCAAGCAAAAACAATTCATCACCCGGATTGACATCGCAATAAAAGGCAACCTCCCCCTCCTCAGGCTTGATCGCCGCAACCGAACGCACATAAATCTCGCCGTCGATTTCGATGCCAAAGCTTTTGCCTGCCAGACTAGCTTCGATCTTGTCACTCGAAACCCTGAAATGCTGCGCCAGACGATCAATAAAGGGCTCGACATCGCCACTTGTTGGATCAACCACGCTACGGACCACACGCAAATCCGGATCGGCATCTGCAATCAGGAATGAAACACTGCTCTTTTTGAAATTCTGGCTTTTGAAAACGCCATATTTCCGACCTTTTGCCAAGCGAACGAACACCATGATTGCATGATTCTGCATCACCTGAGATCCATCGGCAATCTTGGTTTCCAGGAAATCCAGCTTGCCACCAGCCGAACCGCCAATGAAGAGGCAAGGGAATTTGCCACTCTGATACACTGCTTCCATCAGATAATTCTCAGAGGCAGACAAACCGTCAATGAAAGTCAGAGCGAAGACTTCTTCGGGGCGAATAGAAAAAGGCACATTGATCCGCCCCAAATCCTGAGCGATGCGAGCGATCCGTTGGTCCCGGCTTTTATTCGGGCTGCCCGCACGAATATCCTCATTATGCAAGGAAACCTTATGAACGGACACATCGCCAATCAGATCAGGCGGGAAAATCTGGACGGTGAGACTCTCCCAACTGCCCGAAGCATTGCGATAAAGCGCATTGTCAGAACAGTTGCACAGTTCCCCGGCGGTCATCACAGCAATAACGCTGGTTTTCCCCGCCATTTCATTGAGCCGACGAACAATATCCTCAAAATCGAGATGGGGAGAGATATAGGCAACGGCCAGCGGGGACTGACCAGCAGGAAAGACGAAGGAAGCAGAGCTAAGATGCGATAGGGATTTATTGCTCTCAACAACCCTAATAGTCTCAACCGCATCTTCGGACAATATTTCTGAAGCAATCTGGTTTTCCATGTCCAAAATCGCACCTCACCTTGTTGAAATAATCAAACTATATTTATCAGGAAAGTTATAATTATTTCATTAATAGCATAAATCGTTTTAAAAAGACAAATTACTACTTTTAATACCCTTAATTACAACAATAACTATTCTGAAACTATATTTAGTTTGAAAGTGATCGCCGAAGCCCAAAATGCTGCCACCAGCCAAGAGAGGCTGCACAGATCACGCGAGAGCATCATGAGCAACAGCGCGAACCAATGAGCAACACCGACAAACAGGACCCGCATCTTCAGAATATGCACAAAGCGGGAGAATTAGACTGCTTTTCCATTGCACCCGTCGAATGCATCCGCTAAGAAAGCCGACATATAATCTGTGTGTCTTGGAGATGTCACAAAGCCACGCACAACCAAAAGCATCAAGGTTTGTGCAATCATCCCAAAAAGCCACCAGAGGCACCCGTAGCTCAGCTGGATAGAGCGCTGCCCTCCGAAGGCAGAGGCCAGAGGTTCGAATCCTCTCGGGTGCGCCAAATTTCCCCCAATAAATACAACATCTTAGAAAAGCGGTCTTTGGAGTGCCTCGATTGCGCCCATGATATGACCCATGAAATCGCCGGGGCAACGCGCTATTTCTTGGGCTTCTTGTGAGCCCCTTCCATCGCACTGACAGCCGAATCCTGAAAATCAGGATGATGATGGAGATAGGTGTCCTCGATTGTCCGGATAGAGGTGGCAAAGAAGCTTGCGGCGTCGGAAGGCGTTGCGCGGTTCTGCATAGCCCATGTGATGGCCGTATGTTTCAAGGTGTGCCGATTGACATCCGTGATCGCTGCATCGCGGCAAATCCGATCCCAGCCTGTCTTTATATCCTTGACCTTCTCACTGCGATAGGCAGCTACACAGATGGGATTGTTCTTGCGCCAAAGTCGAGCGTGCAAGAGAATCTGTCGAGGCAAGCGGGCCGGCGCGCGCGTTCCTTGTCGGTTCGCCGTACCTTCGCGCCAGCACGATAAAGAATCCCGTTCTCGATATCGATATGCCCCGCAAAGTCGGATTTTTCCCGACCAAGATTGAGGATGGCGCTTTTTCGGCAGATGGACAACAAGAGCCTTGAGGAGATATTCCTCGTGCTCACAATAATTCAAAGCAGCGCGAAGAACGCCAAACTCACGCCGAATTGTCCCATCAGCAACACCGCGCTCTTCAGCATATTTGCAACAATTGTTTTTCTTGACCTCAGCCACAGCCATGTTGGAGGGAGAAACCAGATCTCGCGTCGACCATTTGGACGCGAGATAGTCACTCAAGAATTTTTCAGCTTCTTCGCTGCTTTCAGGGCCTTAGCCCGTGCTTGTCTCGTTGCCTCGGTCGAGGATGACATAGACCGGCGAACAACCTTGTCTCTCCCGGAGAAAGAGGAGCGAGGGTTTGGCTCTACGCGGCATAGTTCAAACATGTCCTTCATGTTCTGATAGGTGGTGTAGTCCACGCCTCCCATCCGGTAGCAAACCAGATTGCCCTTATCCCTCTCATTGCGAAGTGTCTGGGTTTTGCGACCCAGCAACTTTGCGGCGGTTGCCAGCGTGATATAATTTGGAGGCGTTTGCATTTCCTCAGCCATTTCCACGGACACCATCCCATTCATACTTTTCAAAGCATCTGGAATTCAGCTGAGCTCGAGAAAATCTGGATAAAAATATAAAATTTGTAAAACCGAACTAACCAACTGAAATTAATAGAAAAATTAATTTCATGCGAGGTTTTCACACACCCCTCCAGTGGTTCGATGTTCTTTGATGAAGTCGAATTTCTGACTGAAAAAATTGAAATTTTCGAAGGCAGAAAATATGGTTTTGCCAATTTTCATGACTTCTACCCGGTCAGACAAGTGTGACTCTTCGGGGACGTTTACCTCACTTATTGTTAGATTTTCCGCCTTGTAATGAATTCGGTCTTTGGCACCTCATCTTCCTCAAAGAGGTTGGAAATGGCGTGGTCATGAAAACGAATAGATCCACCAAGGGTGATGCTTGTGATCATGCCTTCACGCACCCAGTTCCTAATGGTGGCAGACGAACAACGGCATACTTCCGCCAGATCACTTACCTTCAGCAAAGGAGACATCAGTTCACTGTGCTCGGAACGAAACAGGGCCGTGGAAATGGGAATGCCTTCCAGCCACCAGATATCGAGAATGCAGTATCTGGCCCGTTCCCAACGTCCCCTAGCTCAAGGAATTTTCGCATCGCGAATAATTCCTCGAGCTGTATCAGTATCAACACGCCACCTTCGCGCAATCTCGCATTGAGATAACGTTGGTAGCTGATGTATCAGACGGGATTTGAGCCTCAGTTCGGCAAGTTTGTCTTTCGCCATTTTTTCTCCTCGAATTTTGATGTTGAGGAGGTGGGGTCATTAGTTTCAGTCATGCAAATTTGTGGATTTGTTTGAGGTATGAGATTATCGACGTGCTCGATGGTCTTCCTGTCGGGCGAATGAAACGATGGCTTCAAAGCCTCTGGCTTCTCCGGCAATGGGCGAGTTGAGGCGGAGCGTGGCACCGCTTCCCTTGACTATTGCTGCGACGATCGCAAGCCCCACACCGCTGCCTTTGGCACCCGTATGTCCACGTTCGAAGGGGCGTGTCAGCCGACTGAGTGTGTCTGGTACAATCACATCGCAGTCGTTGCGCACCGCCAGCTCGCCATTCTGGTGCAGTTCCATCTCTACCAAACTGTTCGGTGTTGCATGCTTGAGGGCATTTTCGATGAGATTGCGCATGAGGATGGCGAACACATTGGCATCTATGAGCAACGGTAGTGGTTTGTCCGGCAAACGGATCTTCAGTCGGTCTCTATCCTCACGAAATTCATCAAGAACCAGAGTGAAAATCGGAAGGATATCTCTGGCTTCTTCTGATAGCATCGCTCCGCCTTCGGCGCGTGCGAGCTGCATCAGTTTTTCTGTAAGGCGTGAGAGAGACTTGAGAGCCGTTTCAATCTGACGTGCGCGTTCCTGAATCGAGGCGTCTTCGGCCTCGGAGATCAATCTTTGTGTTTGAGCGAGGGCCGCAGCTACGGGGGTTCGAAGTTCGTGCGCGCTGTTGGCTGTGAAACTGCGTTCGGCCTCCAGCGTCCTACGCATGCGATCAAGCAGATTATTAACCGAGTCTGCTACAGGCTCAATTTCTGTTGGAAGATTTTGGGCGCTGATAGGGGAGAGATCTCCAGCGCCACGCACTTCAATCTCCGTTCTGAAACCACGGATCGATCTCATAGAGATGCGTACCAGCAGCCAGACCCCCAGCATGCTGAGCGGCACCAGAATAAAGAGCGGCATGGCAAGCGCTTCCAGCGTGTCATGCGCAGCCCTCTGACGTCTAGCCATGGGGTCTGCAACAGAAATGATCACATTCCCATCCAGCGTGGAGCCCGTGAAAATGCGATAATCATCCAGCGTCAAAAAACCCAATTGGTCTATGGGGGGGAATATATCCGCTTCTGCATTTTTGGATTGCAGCAGGATCCTGCCTTGAGCATCTCTTACGATATAAGTGAGATATTGGCTTTCTGGCGCGGTGAAGACAGGCTTTTCATCATCTTCTCTTTCGTGCTTGTCCTCGTCTTTTCCGTCGTCATCTTCATCATCCCGCTCCCGATGGAGTCGACGCTTGAACCCTTCGCGATCAAGGCCTCTTTCTTCTCGCCACGATCTTCCAATGCGCCCTAGAGTCAGGCCATCAATCGCCAGGTCGCCCATTTCATCGCGCGTGTCTCGCCCCTCGACAATGTCGTGAATGACGGGCGGCAACAAGCGCTCGACGGCCTCGGCAAGCGCCTGATCAAAAGCACCATCCAGTTCGTGCTTGACGATAACGCCGCTGACCGTTGTCGCTGCCGCCCACAGAAGACCAACCCCGAGAGCCAACCCGAGTGAAAGTCGTAGTTGCAGGCTGTTTTTTACGAAAGATTTCAATTTCATGGCTGCTCCAGCCGATAGCCCATACCACGCACGGTTTCTATAATCCCAGAACCCAGTTTCTTGCGCATGCGAGAGATGTGAACCTCGATGGTGTTGCTCTCGATTTCTGAGTCAAATGCATAAAGGTTTTCCTCAAGCTGGCTTTTGGAAAGCAGATTGCCCGGATGTTGCAGGAAGGCTTCAAACAAGGCCCATTCCCGTGCAGTCAGGGTGATTTGTTTGCCTTCACGTAAGATGGAGCGAGCAGCGATATCAACTTCCAGGGCACCAAGTTTGACAATCGGATTGGGATTGCCGCTATAGCGTCTGGCAACAGCCTTGAGGCGCGCTGTCAATTCCTGAAGGTCAAAAGGCTTGACCAGATAGTCATCAGCACCGGCATTGAGGCCATCTATCCGGTCAGAGATCTGATCCAGTGCTGTGAGAATGATCACCGGTGTGACATCGCCTGATCCGCGCAATTTCTTGAGGAACGGAATGCCGAGGCCGTCTGGCAGCATGAGGTCCAGCAGGACCAACTCATAAGGCGCTGTGAGAATATAATCGCTTGCAGCATCAAGACGCTGTACCCAATCTACGCTGTGCCCGTCTGCGGCAATCTGGTCGCGCACCGCGGACCCCAATACCGTGTCATCCTCGACCAACAAGACCCGCATTTTTCTTCGCCTTCTTTTGATTATTTTACACCGAGCTGCTTTTGAAGCCTGCCGCAGTGTTGCCGCGCAACCTTACAGGAAGCTGAAGCAAAAAGAAATTATCAGTCAGGTCGCCTTCAGTCTGGTCCGCGATAGTGCCTCCATCAAATCAACGCAACGGGAGACCAGAGCCATGAAGAAACTTATTGCAGGTGCCTTGCTGATCAGCGGCATCACACTCGCAGCGGGAGCGACCTATGCCGACGGTTACGGCCATGACGGACGCGGTTATGCCGGACAGGAACACGAATATGGACGAGGCGAAGAAGCCCGCTATCGCGACCATGATCGCGACGGGGATCATCACTTTAGCCTGTTTGGCTGGAAGATGCCTTTTGGTTGGGACGATGATGACGACGACGATCATCGGGGAGGGCGTGGACAGGCCGCAGCACAAAACCCGACAGGCCCGATCAACAACAACAAACTGATCAACCGGGGATCATCCCCGAAAGTCACCATGAACTGACTATCTAACGCACCTGGAGCCAAACTCTCGGCCCCGAACCGGATCAAAAAATGGTCGGGGCTAATACGCTTTCAAAGGAAACCAGACATGAATAAATACCTCGCTTCTGCTGCTCTCGCCAGCGCGTTCGTATTGCCCGCCGCAGCGCAAGCCAAACCAGTAACCTTCTCAACGACCATGAGCAACTATGGCGGTCCGGAAGCCTATATGGTGATGTATGTCACCGATGCTTCCGGGGCCTATCAGGGTTCATTGTGGATGTCGGGCAGCCGCTCGAAATATTATCGCGATCTGCGCGATTGGTCTCGCGCAACAGGTGGCAACTCAGCCGAAGTGGATGGCATCACCGGTGCAAGCGTTGGAAGTGGGCGCACGCTGAATGTGACATTGGATTTGTCAGATGCCCTGTTTGATGCAGGCTATGAGCTGCACATAGACACAGCTGTTGAACATATGGGCTCTACTCCCTCGGAAGTCGTTGTACCGCTTGATAGGAACAATGCAGGCAAGGCGACATCTGGCCGTCGCTTCATCCAGTCATTCCGTTTCGACATGTAGCCCCTGTTTCATAATTCGGATTGATTGCCTCGATTGATAACGAGATTTCTTGCCATGCAGCAGCTTATTCATAAAATAACCGGCCTTTTTCTCATGCCTCTAGTTCTGGTTATCGCCATCAGCGGGGCAGCCCTTTCCATTTATCCTGTACTGGAACAAACCAGCCAATCAACAGGTTCCGCTACCAACCTGTCAGTTGCGGAGCTGGCTAGCGCAGTTAAACAGAGCCATCCAGGTACATCCCAAATCGTTCGCCACGCCTCCGGGCAGATCGTTGCCTACTATTTTGAGAATGGCAATTCCGGTTCAGATCTTATCGATCCGACCACGGGCGAAAGCCTTGGGGCCTACCAGCCATCGCAGACCCGGATTTGGCTCACCGATTTGCATCGGTCCCTGTTTATGGGCGATGGCGGGCGCATGACCGCCGGTTTGGGGGCGGCGGTCATGCTGCTCATCTGTGTGTCTGGCCTGATTATGCTCAAACGCCGAATGGGGGGCTGGCGTCAGCTTTTCAGTCCGATCCGGGGAACGCTGTCCCAACGTCTGCACCTTGAAGTGGCTCGGATGGCCATTGTTGGCTTGAGCCTGAGTGCCATTACGGGCCTTTATATGACCGCCGCTACATTCGGGCTTGCGCCGGACGGCTCCGGTTCGAACATCGCTTTCCCTGATGTCAAGGGAGGAACACCAGCCCCCATCGTCTCCCTCGAAGGGCTGCAGAATGTGTCGGTGACACAATTGCGCGACCTGACCTTCCCCTACAACGGGGATGCAAGTGACACTTTTACGCTGACGACCGCCAACGGTTCTGGATATGTGGATCAGGCAACCGGTGCGCTATTGGCTTATACGCCCAATAGCAGTGCAAAACAGATTTATGAATTCATCTATATGCTGCATACCGGTGACGGACTTGCGCCGCTCGCTCTGCTGCTCGGTTTTGCGTCGCTAGGTGTGCCTGCCATGGGAGCAACCGGAGCGCTTATCTGGTGGAAGAAAAGACAAAGCAAACCAAGGATTGCCAACAACACAAAACCACGGGATGCCGATGCGGTCATTCTCGTCGGAAGCGAAGGCAATAGCACCTGGGGTTTTGCGCGCAGCCTTCACGACGGGTTGTCCAGAGCCGGATTGCGAGTTCATACCGCCAAAATGAATGATATGGCCAAAACTTACCCTAATGCGAACCAGATCTACGTCCTCGCAGCCACGTATGGAGATGGCGAGGCGCCCGCATCTGCCAACCAGTTTATGACGAGACTGGATGCCTATGAGGGCGACAAAAGTGTTCCCGTAGCCATACTTGGATTTGGTGACAAACAGTTCTCGCAATTCTGTCAATTTGCCTTCACGGTTGGCGCACGCTTTAGCCGGAATGGTTGGCATCAATTTATGCCACTAGCCACGATCAACCGGCAGTCCGTGCAGGAGTTCGCTCGTTGGAGTAACGCCTTGTCTCAAAATCTTGGCATCTCTCTGGAACTGGATCCCGTTCAGATTGATGTGAAACGCCACAGATTGAAGCTCGTTTCAAGGGCAGATTATGGGCATGAAGTGCAGGCGCCAACCTCAGTATTCCGGTTTGAGGTGGCCAATGATACAAAATCATGGATGTCGCGCCTGGTGGGCGGAAGGCTGCCTGCTTTCGAGCCCGGAGATCTGCTCGCCATCACGCCAGAAGGAGATAACGTTCCACGCTATTATTCACTTGCTTCCGGCCGCAAGAACGGCTTTGTCGAAATTTGCGTACGCAATGTTCCCGGCGGTCTTTGCTCTGGGCAGTTGCATGGCCTTAAGCCAGGCGATCACATCGAGGCAGCCTTTCAGGCCAATCCCGGCTTTCGTCTGAAAGATTCCAGAGCTCCGGTTATTCTGATTGGTGCAGGGGCCGGTATTGCGCCTCTTGTTGGCTTCATCCGAAATAATCACCGCAAGAGACCAATGCGCCTTTATTTCGGCGCTCGTCACCCGCAGTCGGATTTCCTTTACCGTCACGAATTGGGCGAATGGCACACGAGCGGATTCCTGCACTCCTTGAAGGCAGCTTTCTCGCGCACGCAGCGGCGGCTCTATGTGCAGGATCGGTTGCGTCAGGATGCGGCAGAACTTGCGGCGCTCGTGCGAGATGGTGCCCAGATCATGGTCTGCGGTGGACGCGGCATGGCCAAAGGCATTGAAGAAACGCTGACAGATATACTGCAATCCACCGGGGTTGATCTGAAAGAGCTGAGAAAGGAAGGACGGTATGTTGAAGATGTCTTTTGATATAGAACGAGCAGGTCGCCAGCAAACCGGGTTGCACAAGCATGTCTTCAACGGAAAAACTATGGGCACCCGCTATAGCGCCATTATCATAAGCGAGGAGGTACAGCCGGCTGAAGGGCTCGAAGAAGCGTTGTACGCCGCAGTGGATCGGGTGGACAGGCAAATGTCTACCTGGAACCCGGACTCGGAT
Organism: uncultured Cohaesibacter sp.; assembly: GCF_963678225.1. NCBI lineage: Bacteria > Pseudomonadati > Pseudomonadota > Alphaproteobacteria > Hyphomicrobiales > Cohaesibacteraceae > Cohaesibacter > uncultured Cohaesibacter sp. Next base: position 618,341 of record NZ_OY782764.1, read on the forward strand.
CTTATGCAGTTGAACAGAGCCAAAGTCGACGTCTGGACGAAAGTGCCAGCAGACCTTTTCAAGGTGCTGGAAGGAGCCATTGCGATCAATCGGGCTTCAAGTGGCCTGTTCGATCCGGCTGTTGGTTCCATCGTAGACGCATGGGGGTTTGGAGCCACGTCGCGGGAACCCGATGTAAAGAGCATAGGTGAGCAACTGCGCCAAACAAGAATGCCGACACACGCGCTTTTGGAGCTGGATCCTGAACAGCAGGCGGTACTGAAAAAGGCACAAGTGAAACTCGACCTATGCGGCATAGCCAAGGGCTATGGTGTGGATGTTATGGCCGAGGTGTTGAAGGCTTTCGACATCAAGAGCGGCCTTGTTGGCATTGATGGTGAAATGCGCGCTATCGGGCCTAAGGTAAAGAACGTGCCATGGTCTATTGCTTTGGAGAAACCGGACTATAGCATGCGAGAAGCATTTGGTAAGGTGCATTTGCAGGACGCAGCCATCGCGACCAGCGGCGATTATCGGCACTGGGTAAAGGTTGGCAACCGCACTTTTAGCCATACGATGGACCCGCGCCGCAATGGTCCACTTCAGAATAATGTGGCATCGGTCAGCGTGATAGCCGAGCACTGCATGACGGCGGATGGATGGGCAACCGCACTCATGGTGATGGGCGCGGAGGCCGGGTTGCATGTAGCCCGTGCGAAGGGGATCAATGCCCTTTTCCTTATCAGAGATGGAGAAACGCTCAAGCAGATCGCTGTGGGGCCTGCGTTTGAATCTACATCGTCAGATTATCGAAGCACTTGCTGGATTTAACCATGAAGGCAAGTATCATTTCATCTTTGCTAAAGGCGACAAGGCTCACCAGCACAACAGATTTCGTCCAAGAGGTCCAGCCATACAGAAGCCTTGCGTATCTGTGAACGGCTACTTTGATAGTTTTTGGGCCGCCTGATTACTCGATATGCTGCGCTTTGAATGAATGGCAGGAATGAGTAAGCTACCCTTAGACAAGTACCAACTGTCGATTTTCGGGTATGGGCCGCGATTGCTGGTTGTGAACCAACTCTGTCTCATAGATCAAGACTGAGCTTCTACGCTTCACGCAAGCCAAAGCCTTCTGTTATATTTTCTTTGCGAACTGCTGCGGGTGCTTCGGTGTCAACCCTAACGGCGCAGATCTATCTATGAATAGAGACCTGATTGAACCGACCGCAAATAGGCAAGAACTCTTTCAGCTTTGCGCTCCGACACCAAATCAAACGCAGCTTTTCCGGCCCAACTAGGAAACGGTTGATGTTTAAACCAAAGAGCCGCACACTGATCAGGCCCAGTCATCTCGCTTGCTAAGTTGAGGATGCTCATTAATGGGCGAACTGCTTCTTCGAGTTTGAGCAAATCCGTTCGCGAGTACAATGCATGTCGATCGATGCCTGTCAGCTTAGCCAATTCTGCTTGCGTGATACCAAGGTTCGTTGCGAATGCTCGTGCAGATATAATGTGGCTGTTGGGATCGAATGGCGTGACCATGTTTGAAGAACTTCTTTACGAAGCAAGTATTTGACGTGCATGCGAGGCTAGCCCATTCTGTAACCATATTTCGAACGATTCAAATCTCTTGAACCGCCCAACGGTTGCCGAAAGCAATCATCTTGTGACAGATGCTTATCCAATTCCTTGCGGTCAGGTCGACGAGAACAGTGCTCTTCATTCAAACGGCAGCAATGCAGAAGTTGATCTTCGGCTTATGCGCGGTAGTGAAGGTCTGGATTGCGCCGCGAATGCAAATCGCGATCCCGGATGAGCAATTTCGGGCAATGATGCAGCGCATCAGACTGCTTGGTGGCCAGCAAACCGGATGACTTCCGCAAGGGCCATGATGGCCTCGCTGGCCTTGTCAGGAACGAGTTGGCCAAGGATCCCTTCACTGGCACAGTGTTTGTCTTTCGGTCCTGACGGGCAGATCGGCTGAAGCCTCCTTATTGGGATGGTACGGGGCTCGTGCTCGCCTACAAGCGTCTTGAGGAGCATAGCTTTGTTTGGCCGGAGATCCGGGATGGTATGATGCGGCTTGATCATGCCCAGTTTGAAGCCCTTTTTGCCGGGCTTGACTGGCGGCGGGTCAGAAGTCTGGAAGTGCGGGCACCACAGGATGTTGAATAACTGCGTCAGGATGACTCGGGCCCGATGTTGTTTGTGTCCTGGTGGCAGAAATCTGCTAGATTTTGGCCATGTTGACCGAAGCCGATCTACCCGATGATATTGCAGCCCTGAAGGCGCGGGTAGATGCCATCGAGGCGCATGGCATCCGCAAGGATGAACGGATTGCCCAGCTTGAAAAGCTGGTCAAGGCCTTCAAGCAGGCTCTCTTTGGCAGCAAGTCGGAAAGGGCTGATCCCAATCAGTTCCAGCTGGCCCTTGAGGATCTGGAGACAGCCATTGCTGTGGTTCATGCCGCCGATGAGGCCGATCCCTCTCCAATAGAGCCCACACGCAAGAAGCGCCGTTCGGCCAATTGCGGGGCCTTACCAAGACATCTGCCACGGATCGAGGAAGTGATCGAGCCGGACAGTTTGGTCTGCTCCTGTGGGGGCCGGTAGGGCCGCTTTCGAACTGCGGCCCGTCTTTGACACCCTGCTTGCCGATCTGAAGCGATCAGGCAAGCTCTTCATGCCCTCTCGGACGATTGCTCTGCAATCGCCTGCCGGGTAACAGATGAAACCCCGGCTTCAGTCCTTGAGCCCGGCAAACGAAGGACAAAAACCGGCTACTTTTAGGCACTGGTCCGGGATGATCGACCCTGGCAAGGAACTAGAGCAGGAGGCGGTCCTCCGGGAGTGGCCTTCACCTATGCGCCGGGGCGCAGCGGGCACTATGCCGACCAGATATTGCAGGGCTTCAGCGGCATTCTGCAGGTGGATGGCTATACCGGTTACAATCAGTTGCTCAAGCGAAGGAGCCAGGATATCCGCCTTGCCTATTGCAGGGCGCATGCCCGCCGCAAACTGGTAGAGATCACGCGCGCCGGCACAGCTCCCATTGCGAAGGAGGGCATCGAACGGATTGCCGCTCTATATCGCATTGAGGCTGAGATCAAAGGCATGGATGCTGATACGAATCTTTCAATACGACAGGAAAAGTCTGCGCCTTTGATTACAGACCTGCAAGCCTGGCTCAGTCAGCACCGCGCTCGTGTCTCGAAGAAATCGCCACTGGGCCTGGCGCTGGCCTATATCGCCAAATACTGGGAAGGTCTTTGCCTGTTCCTCATCGACGGGCGCATCGAGATCGACAACAACAGTCTAGAGCGGACAATCAGGCCGATTGCCCTCAATCGCAAGAATGCTCTCTTTGCCGGTCATGATGAGGGAGCCGAAAACTGGGCGATCATCGCCTCGCTCATCGCAACCAGTAAACTCAATGGCATCGATCCTCATGCATGGCTAGCCAGAACGCTCAAAGCCATCGTCAATGGTCACAAGCTGTGCAACGCCAATGAGCTCCTGCCTTGGAACTATCCCCGAAACGTGAGAGCGGAACAGCGGTTACTCTTTTGCACGTCTCATGATTCTATTCTAGATCTCGCAACAGCACTATAATGCTCTTGTTGAACGGTGCCTCGAAATTGGTGCTACAGATTTAGACAGGTAGTGGTTTGTTTTAATCCTCTAAACCTAAGAAAATTTCCAATGCTTCTGACAGGTTGTTTACGCCACATGAAATTCCTAATGATTGGGCTTCTTCCTGGTAATTGAACATTACAAAATCAGAATTTGATCGCAAAATGTTTCTTTCTTTGATTGTACTATCTACACCATGTTTAAGATCGTCAAACTCGATTAGAATATACCACCCTGGATTATCGGTAGTTTCTATTGTAATACCACCTTGGTGTTCCCAATCCCCATCGCATCTATCTTTAAACCAGGCTTCGATTTTTGAAATATTCATGTTAATTCTCGTTATTTAGGAAGTTCATCAGGTTCTACAGAACGAACATCTTTTTCTTTAGGCTCATGGACATGTGGGGTTGGGACTTTAGTTGGCTCTGTTGCAAAAACTCTGAGGAGCAGTCGAGAGACTCAGGCCGCCTGCCACTTAGGCCATAGAGCTAGGTGATCTTTTCTTGAGCAGAGCGATAGCCTCCTCAAGAGCACCAAGACCAACACCAAAGGCCCTTTCGACAATCCGAGCTTTTCCAAGGATGTCATTTGAGAGATTGAAATGATTGGCCTGCCCCTTTCTTAAGGCGTGCATAACCTCAAATCCCTTGATGGTCGCATACGCTTTCTCCATAGTTTTGACCCCTCGCACAGGCCTGATCAATTGCTTCAACTTGCCATGATCTGCCTCCACAACATTGCTGAGATACTTCACCTGGCGGTGCATGGTGTCCTTCGGGCACCGACCTTCCTTCTTCACTTCAGCGAGGGCGATGCCATAAGACGCAGCCCTGTCCGTGTTGATGATGACTGGTTTCTGCCATTCCTTTGCACGCCTCAGCGTCTTGGAGAGAAACCGCTTCGCTGCCTTGGCATTTCGGATCGCAGAGAGATAAAAATCATTCGTGTTGCCGAACTAGTCGACCGCCCGATAGAGATAGGCCCACTCATTGCCCGGCCGGCAAGCAAGGCGCCGGCCAGAGGAGGCCCCGTATCTTGATGTATGTTTCATCGACCCGCCAGCTGGAAGAACGAAGCGAATGCCACTGCCAGCACAGCCGTCGTTCAATTTCTGGGCATATTTCTGAACCCAGCGATAGATCGTTGAGTGATCCACGGGAACGCCACGCTCTGTCATCATTTGCTCCAGATTCCGATAGCTTATACCATACCGGAAATACCACCGGACTGCCCACAAGATCATATCACCCTAAAAATGGCGCCACTTGAAATGTTTACGCATTTCCCGCTCCTGCCAAAAATATCAGTTTGAAGCAGATAGTCTAATTTTTTGCAACAGAGCCCGATGCAATTGGCTTCGTCGCATGGTCAAGCCAGAGGCGGCATTGAGGGCTAAGACCATCCATCAGTGTCTCCCTCACGCGAGCATGATAGGCATCCAGCCAGATCACTTCTTCTTGTGTCAGTCTATCCAGGGAGAAAAGCCCAAGATCGATTGGCACAAGCGTCAGAGGAAGGAACGAGCAAAAGCCACTATCTTCGGCGATGACTTCGACCTGATTTTCGACCCTCAAGCCAAAACCATCCTCAAGATAATAACCCGGCTCAATCGTCATGATGTTGCCTGCCTCAAGCCCGAAACAGTTCGGCAATTTACCAAGACGATGAGGATATTCATGCACCAGCAAATTATGGCCGACCCCATGTCCCGTGCCGTGATCATAATCAAGCCCGAGCTGCCAGAGATGCATACGGGCCAGCGCATCAAGCTGGTGCGGAAAGGTGCCCCCGGGAAACTTCGCCATGGACAGGGAGAGGAAGCCACGCAACACCGCCGTTGTGGCCGGTTTCAATACCTCAGGACAGTCACCGAATGAAAAGGTGCGGGTCGCATCCGTTGTGCCGCTTTCATATTGTCCGCCACAATCAAGCAAATAGAGAGAACCCGGCAGAAGCGGCGCATCGCGTGCCGGCGTAGGATTGTAATGGCACATGGCGGCATTCGGGCCGACTGCAGAAATCGGCTTGAAGCTGGGTTCTCGGTAGCCTGAAACAGCCTGTCGGAACTCGTTGATTTTATCGCCTGCCTCACACTCGGTCACAGGATTTCCTGCGGCGGCACGCCTTGGCACTTCAACACTGAGCCAATGGCAATATTCCACCCACGCGATGCCATCGGCATGATGTGCATCGCGATACCCTTTCAGTTCGGCTTTTGTTTTGCGGGCCTTGCGGATCATGATTGGATTGCTACGCGGAACAAGCGTTGCGCCAGCACTTTCGGCAGAGACCTTCACGGCATCGGGCGCAAACATGGGGTCAAAGCCGACACGCTTGCCTTGTGCCTCCAGTCCAAGGCGGGAAAGAAAGTCCGCCGGAGAAAACGATTGGACGTCGAGACCCTCCATGCCATCACCGGCTATTTTTTGCGGCTCAATGAACCAGCTCACCGCACCTTTTGACGGAATGATGGCAAAAGACAAGGGAACCGGATGCATGGGAATATCGCTGCCGCGACGGTTGAGCAGCCAGGCGATTTCATCAGGGCGACTTTCGACCCAAAGCTCGATCTGATCTGCACGAAGCTCTTCGCGAATCTGGGCAAGCTTCTCAGTAAATGAAAGCCCGCTCAGACTCTCCGGCATTGCCCGCACCTTCCCCACGGGAGAGGCAGGTCGTTCAGCCCATATGGCACCGAAGGGATCATCGAGCGGTATTAGCTCCGCGCCACAAGTTCCCAAGGCGTCTCGCAATGCATCGACCTGATCAACAGACCAGAGCATCGGATCATATCCGATCCGCAAGGCGGAATGCTCACCCTGTGTCGCAATCCATTTCCCCGGCGGGGTCTGATGTAGATGGGCAATCTGCCAAAAGGCCGCATCAATCTGTCTGCTCGCCTGCACCTGATAGCGCCCGTCAACAAACAGAACGGCCTCTTGCTGCAACACCAAAGCCCGCCCGAGCGACCCGGAAAAGCCACTGAGCCAAAAAAGGCAACGATCATGCTCCGGGCAATCCTCACTCTGGTGCGCATCGGCGCTGGTTACGAGATAGGCATCCACCTTCTGGTCAACCATCCATAGGCGCAACGCGGCAAGACGATCGGCAGGCAGACAAACGGTTTTATCAGGGCTCATGGATAGCCTCCTGTTACAAGTCCGGTATCGAGCGACACCCACCCCCGAAGGGCTAGCGCATGCGCGGATCCAGAAGGGTGTAGAGAAGATCAACAATGATATTGGCCATCACGATAAACAAACCACCCAGCATCACCACACCGATGATGATGGGCCGATCCTGATTGGCCACCGCTTGCACAGCCAACGCGCCCACACCTTGCAGGCCATAAACCTGTTCGATGACGATGGAGCCGCCAAGCAAAAAGGCGATATCTGCTCCCAACTGAGTGATCAGCGGTGTAAGAGTGGCCCGCATGGCATGCTTATAGATGACCTTGCCTTCCGAGATCCCCTTGGCGCGCGCGGTGCGAATATAGTCCTCTCCCAAAACCTGCAAGAGCTGGCCGCGCGTCAGACGCGCATAGATGGCCGCAGTTACCAGCGCCAGAGTGGTCCAGGGCAACACCAAGTGCCATGCCCAATCGGCCGGGTTATCGAGAAACGGCTTGTAGCCGCCCGCAGGGAAAAGCATGAAACCCGCCTTTCGCGGCAGAAAATAGAGACAGTAAAGCGACAGCATGCCGAGCACGAAGGTGGGAAAACTGAGCCCGATCAGAATGAAAGTCTGCCCGAGCCTGTCCTTTTTGCTGCCTGCATTGCGCGCTGACATGACCCCTATGGGAATGCCAATAGCCAGCCAGACAATCACCCCGCCGATAACAAGGGAAACGGTCGCCGGAATACGGCGGGTGATGAGATCTAGAACCGGCTGCTGATTGCGATAGGAATAGCCAAGATCTCCTTGTATGGCTTTGCTGACAAAGCTGCCATATTGCACGATGATCGGCCGATCCAGCCCCAGATTTTCGCGGATCTGCTCAAGCTGGGCTTCTGTTGCCTTGTCGCCGGCCACCACGCGGGCAGGATCGCCCGGCGCGACAAAAAACAGGAAGAAGACAAAAACGGACAAGGAAACCAGCACTAGACAGGCAAACAGCAAACGTTGCATAAAATATCGGATCATTGGTGCGTGCCTCCCTCAGACGCCTTGCCCTTGGCCAACCAGCCAAACAGGGTATTTCCCTTTTTCTTGCGTGGTTTGATGCGGCGTCCCTTGGGATCAAGCGCATCGCGTAGCCCATCACCCAGAATATTGAAGGCCAGCGTCGACATGAGCAGCGCCAGACCAGGGAACACTACAAGCCACCAAGCAACCAGATAAACCGAGTTGGCCCCGGCGTCGGCAAGCATACCGCCCCAGCTCGCGGTAGGCGGCGTGATACCAAGCCCGAGAAAGCTCAAGGTTGCTTCAAAGACGATCGAGCTGGGAATCATCATGGTGGTGTAGACAATAATCGGCACCGACAGGTTGGGCAGGATATCGCGCAAGAGGATCGAAAGCGGACTGGCGCCCAGACTGCGGCTTGCTTCGATAAACTCCCGTTTGGTGAGCGAAGCGGTTTCGGCCCGGATCACGCGGCCCATTGTTGTCCAACTGAAAAAGACGATCACACCGATGGACAGGGTCAGTGAGGGCCCGAAGACCGACACAAGCGCAAGCGCACAGAGCAGGAACGGCACGCTCATCACCAGATCCATCACTCGACCGAGCACAACATCGACCCAGCCACCGAAAAAGCCGGAAATCATCCCGATTGTGATCCCGATCACCGCCGACGCAAAGGCGGCGAGAACCCCGACCGCAAGAGAAATGCGCGCACCATAGGCCAGACGGACCAGAACATCGCGCCCCAGTTGATCGGCCCCCAGCAAAAATTCCCCGTTGGGACCAACCGGCAGTCCGAAGGGCGACATGCCGGTTTCGCGGAATTGGGCATTGGGGTCATGGCCGGTCCAGTAAACAACCAGAGGGGCGAAAATGGCAAAGAGGGACAGGATGACAATGAAGACAACGGCTGTCAGTAGAGCCGGATCTTTAAGGATCCGGCGCATTGTCAAAGCGAAGGAACCCCGCTGCACCACCTTTTCAGAGGCTTTTGGAGCGTTGGTTTCAACTGGCATGGTCTCATCGATCTGCGTCATAGGGAGGCCTCCATCACGACATCATCGAACACTGCCGTCGCCGGCACGGTCTCTACCAGTTTTCTGGCGCTACGCTCCTGCAAGGGTGGCGGATCCTGAATGGCATCAAGCAATTTGCGGGTGAAGGGATGACTAGGCTTTGCAAAAAGCTTATCGGATTCGTTCAACTCCACAATCTGGCCCGCATCCATCACCGCGATCTTGTCACAGACATGGCGCACAACAGACAAGTCGTGGCTGATAAAGAGGTAGGTCAGGTTGAGGTCTCTTTGCAGCTCTTGCATAAGATTGAGGATCTGGGCCTGAATGGAGACATCAAGAGCCGAGACGGGCTCATCAAAGATGATGAGAGACGGCTTGAGGGCCAAAGCCCGTGCAATGCCGATGCGCTGGCGCTGACCGCCGGAAAATTCCGAAGGGAAGCGGTTATAATGCTCGGGATTGAGCCCGACCATTTCCATCAGCTCCTGCACCTTCTTTTTCTGCTCGGCCCCATGGGCGACATCGTGAATGCGAAACGGATCGCCAATGATCGCGCCAATGCGCCGCCGCGGATTGAGCGAGCCGACAGGATCCTGAAAGACCAGCTGCACATGGCGCCGCATTTGCCGCCAACGTTGTCCGGTGACAGACAGAATGGGCACCCCGTCCAGCGTAACTTCGCCAGCACTGGCCGGAATGAGGCCCGCAATCACGCGGGCAAGAGTGGATTTGCCACAACCGGATTCTCCAACCAAACCAAAGGTTTCACCCTTGTGAATCTGCAGATTGATGCCCTTGAGCACCTCGGTGCTGCGCTTCTTGCCAAACATGCTCTTGGCATGGAAGGTGAGCCTCACATCCTGCACATCCACAACGATCGGCCGCTTGCTGACTGACTTTTGCTGGCCAGTAGCTAGGGTCACGGACTGCGTATCATGAGCGCTGAAATGGCAAAGCGCTTCGGCCCCGTCATCATATTTTTGCAGAGGCGGGCGCGCGCTGCGGCATTGATCCTGAACCTGAGGGCAGCGCTCGGCAAAGATGCAGCCTCCGGGCTGATCAAGCAAGCTTGGCGGGTTGCCCTGGATCGGTTCCAGACTTTTACCGCCGGTCTCCTGCGATGAGGGTGATGATTTGAGCAGGCCCAGCGTATAGGGATGGGCCGGATTGGAAAACAGACTTTCCGTTGCACCAATTTCAAGGCGCGTACCCGCATACATCACCATGGCATGATCGGCGATATTGGCGAGCAGACCCAGATCATGGGTGATCATGATGACCGTTGTGCCAAAGGTGCGACGCATCTCATCAAGCAGATCCATGATCTGCACCTGAACCGTCACATCCAGTGCCGTTGTGGGTTCATCAGCGATGATCAGCGGCGGGTGCAACACAAGCGCCATGGCAATCATCACACGCTGGCGCATGCCACCGGAAAACTGGTGCGGATAATCATCAAACCGGCTCTTGGCATCCTCAATGCCAACCTTTTCGAGCATGTCCACCGTGAGTGCGCGCGCTTCTTCGGCACTAATCTTGCGGTGGGTATGGATCATCTCGGTGATCTGCGACCCGATGGTGAAATAAGGGTGCAAGCTTGAGAGGGGATCCTGAAAGACCATACCGATATGGGAGCCTCTCAGGTCCTGCAGCTCCTTTTGCGACATTTTCAAAAGATCCTGCCCCTGAAAAAGCACCTCCCCCGTAATTTCGGCTCCGGGCAACAGGCCCGTAATTGCCTGCATCAGCACGCTCTTGCCAGAGCCGGATTCCCCTGCAATGCCAAAAACCTCTCCGGCTTCCACCGAGAAGGAAATAGAATTGGCGGCATAAATGACCCCGTCCTCGGTGGGAATTCGGATCGTAACATTGTGCGCTTCGATTAACGGCATGACCGGCAGCTTTCCGTTCGTCTGTTTGATTGGTCCTGAAGCAAGGCATCAAGGCCTACCGCCAGCAACAGACGGCAGACTTGAACAGCGCGGGTGATCCGGCCGTAAGGATAGCGGCCGGGTCACCCTTGATGAAGAAAGGAAACGCCTTAGCGATCCAGCCACACGTTGGTGTAGTCACCCTGCGCACTGAGCGCATATGGCTGGAAATTCTCAACAGCCTCACCGTGATACATGACGATATTTTCGCTGACCATGGGAACGACCGGAGCGTCTTTCATGACCATCTCATCGACGTCACCCCACAATTTAGCCGTCTCTTCGGGCGTGGTCGCATTGATGGCCTTTTTGGCCAGAGCCGTTGCATCCGCGTTGTTATAGTCGGTGTAATTGTAGGTCTGGTGGTTGCCGTCATAGGTAAATTGTGGCTGGAAGACAGAACGGGCAGCCCCGCCAACCCAGTCCGGAGACCAACCAACCGGGGCAATATCCCAGGTACCTTCCTTGGTGTTGCGCGGATTGGTCATAAACTTGGAATAATAGTCCGCAGGCGCGACCGGGGTCAGTTCAAGCGTGATGCCTGCCTTTGCCATGGCTGCCTGCACGGTCTGGGCCACAGCTGGCTCAATGCCTTTGTTGCGGTATGGCATCTTGAAGGTGATGCCATCAGGATAGCCCGCTTCAGCCAGAAGGGCCTTGGCCTTTTCCGGATCACCCTTGGAATCTTCAGAAGGATAGAGATCAAAGTCATGATAGCCCAACACACCCGGGCCGAAGATACCATGCTGAGGTGCGGCAACAGCTGGTCCGCCCATCTGCTGGACAATGGCTGCACGGTCGATGGCATAGTTGAGAGCCTGACGGACCTTGACGTCCTTGAGGGCCCCATCATTGTTGCCGGAAACCGTGTTGATGAAGATGAAGGACGTACGGCCAACCCCCATGGTGGAAAGCTTTTCATCGCCCGTCATTGTCAGCATCTGCAAGATGGCCGGTGGAATGATAATATCCCAGACCACATCGGCATCGCCTGCCTGAAGCTGCTGGATGGCAGCATCAGCCTGCAAACCGAAGGTGATGTCAATCTTGTCCACATAGGCTGCACGCAGCGGATCGCTTTCGGCATTCCATGACGGATTGCGCTCCAGCACCAGCTTGCTATCAGGCACATAGTCGGTCGGGGTGTAAGGGCCGGAGGCGATATAGTTGTCGCGGTAATCCGGGCTGTCCGGCATATAATCGAGCACTTCCACTGGGGCCGGAGTGGCACTCGGCAGAGACAGCATATAGATGAAATCGCCCGCTTCTTCCTTCAATTTGAAGGTGACGGTCTTGTCATCCGCTTCTGTGATGCCGGAGATGTCATTTTCCTGAATATAGGCCTTCATGGCGTCGACAGTCGGGTCGACCTTGGAGAAGCCTTCGCAGAAGCTATCCATACCCTCGATGAGCGAGGTGTAATAGGTCAGAGCAAAAGACCCGAGCGCCGGATTGCACATGCGTTTGATTCCGCGCTCAACATCTTCCGACGTGATTTGACGGGCACCATCAGGTGCGTTCCATGTCGCTCCGTCGCGAAGTGTGAACGTGTAGGAAAGGCCGTCTGCGCTCGGCTGAGGCACCTCGGTTGCCAGATCACCAACCGGTGTTATCCGCACCGTTTCATCCGTTGACGATTCATAGCTGATCAGCGTGCGCTGGGTCGGGCGCAGAAAGTTGTTGGTGGTAACCAGACCGGCGCTGGTGGGATCGAACCGGTCAATGTCTGCGGTACCGACAACCTTGAGCGTGCCACCCTGTTGAGGGGCAGCATTGGCATCAATGCCGATGGAAAGCGTCGCTGCGGCAGCAACACCACAAAGCAGCGTCCGGGTGATGGTGCCGGACAGGCCACAAGTCTTCATTTTGAACTGAGACATCAGTTTCTCCTCTGAAGATGATCGATGGAAAGGTGTGTTTTTATAGTTTTGTATTTTCATAGTATTATCACTGAATATTCATACGTCAATATTTTGTATTATAATTGTCGACATATGACAGAGACAAAGTTGAAATCCTGCCGCTTCTCTCGGCATTTTTACCAAGGGAGAGAGATTCAGGATTTGGAAGCAGCCTCCAATGCCTCCGAAAGGTCGTGCCAGAGAGTTTCGGTTCCTTCCAGACCGACATGCAGGCGCACCGATTGTGGCGATTGCCCGAAGGCGCGCGCCGAATTGGGTTCAGATTTCTGTTGCAGTCCAACATCGCCCGGCACAATGAGGCTTTCATGCCCTCCCCAGCTAACGCCAAGCTTGAACAGCTTGAGTGCGTTGCAGAATCTGCGCATGTCGACATGATCCGCCAGCAAAATGGAAAAAAGGCCTGTTGTTCCCTTTAGCCCCTGGGGCAAAGGCGCAAGGCCGGGATGATAGACCTTGACCACCTCATCCCGCTCACACAGGCGGCGGGCGAGCTCAAGCGCGCTTTCCTGATGGGCCATTACACGTTGCGGCAAAGTGCGCAGACCGCGCAGCAGCAGCCAGGCATCCATGGGCGCAATCCGCCCGCCCAGATAGGGATAGATCTCACCCCGAATGCGAGCGATATTCTCTTTCGATCCAGCAACGACGCCGGCAACCACATCGCTGTGCCCACCGATATATTTCGAAGCGGAATGCACGACCAGATCAACGCCTAGCTCGAGCGGGTTCTGGAAGACCGGCGTGGCCCAGCTATTGTCAATCACGCTGAACACGCCATGCTTTTGAGCCATAGCCGCAAGAGCGCCTACATCCAGCGCTTCCATCACCCAGCTTGTCGGGCTTTCCATATAGAATAGCCGTGCGCCAGCTAGAGCCGCCTCCACGGCGGCGTGGTCTGTGCCATCAACATAAGTCACATCGATTTGCATGCGCTTGATGTAGGTACCGAACAGGCGGAAGGCATCCGGATAGACATTACGCACCACCACAATTCTGTCCCCCGGCGCCACATTCGAGAGAATGGCTGCTGAAATGGCTGCCATGCCTGAGGCAAAGGCAATCGCATCATCGGCCATCTCCAACGCCGCAATCTTCTCTTCCAGCGCCCGAACCGTGGGATTGAGACCGCGGCTATAGACCGGTCGCTCAAGATCTCCCCTGTAAGTAGCCACCATCTCTTCATAGCTGCTGAAGGTGAAAAGAGAAGTCTGCACAATGGGCGGAACAACAGCGTCCTGCGGATTATGTTCGTCATGGGCAAGGATCAACTGTGCCCGTTCCACGCATGAAGTCATGGTTTCATCATCCTGATGTCGTCTTCTACCGAATTGAGGAGCTTTCGGGTCTCCTGTTCGGCTCTATGAGGGTCTTGATCACGGATCGCTTCAAAAAGGGTCCGGTGATAGGGAAAGGAATTGGAGGCAAAGTCTGGCCGTCCATAGGGACGCGTCCAGAAGCGTTCGAACAGATCGCGGAACTGCTCCAGAAGCTGGCGAAATAGCGGGTTATGAGCGGCATCATATATGGACAGGTGAAACGCAAGATCCGCCGGACCGCTGCCCCCTTCGGGCTTGAACAGACTTTCCATATGGATAAGCGCGTCTTCCATCCGCACGATGTCTTCCTCGGTGCGTCGCTTGGCAGCAGCGATAGAAGCTTCCACCTCGATACCGCGCCGCACTTCCAGCGCCTTGAGCAGCAGATCTTCAAGCCCGTCAGTATCCAGAGAGAGCGGCATATAAACGGTATCGGACGTTATTGTACGCAGCAAAAATGTACCCGACCCGATGCGAGGTTCCAGAATGCCAAGGGCAGCCAATTGACTGACAGCTTCCCGCACGCTGGTCCGCGCCACGCCCAACGCTTCCGCCAAATCCCGCTCAGGCGGCAAGCGATCACCCGGCACCATTTTTTGCCGCGTGATGAACTTGGCCAGAGCCTTGATCACTTGCTCGCTCCGCCCCTGTTGGGGAAGCGGTTTCAACCCTGAGACGCGCTTTTTCCTGTCTTTCAATGCAACACTCTTTGGTAATAGGTCTGACCAATTCAAAGAGAAGGAAACTGGGGATAACTTGTCCTCTTTCACCCTCTCAAATGCGATATTTTGCGCCTTTTTCTTCCAACCAAGCCCCGAAATGCTCTCCCATGCACCGGTTGGCCCAACTCTTGATCTCTGGTCTCAGAGGGTTTTTCCGCTCTCATTTAGGTCTAAATTTCATCGGGTTAACCCGACTGTCCTAAAGCGCTTCGCGGGTCTGGCAGAGATCATCAACCGCCCTCTTCTTTCCGATTACACCGCATTGAATACTAATTGTCGACAGTATGTAGACATAATTTTGTTCTGCGCTAAGCTAACCAGCACAGTGCACAGGAACCAGATAACTGCGAAGGAAAGCCCCCATGAAGCAAGACAGCCCGGATATGGACGCCCCTTTCTCCCGCCAAGCCCAACGCTTCCAACCGGTGGATCATGCTCATGTGCGTTTCACTGAAGGCTTCTGGAAGAGCTGGCAGGATATCGTGCGCGATATCACTATCCCGACCCAGTATAAGCGACTGGAAGAAGAGAAATTTCTCGAGGTTCTCGACTTCAAGAGTCCTCCTGGCCCCCTCGCCCGCCCCATCCAGCCTTCAGGTCTGTCGATGCAGCATTTTTTCGATAGCGACTTTGGCAAATGGATCGAAGCAGCCAGTTACATGCTCAAATATCAGCGCAACCCGGACATCGAGGCCAAGATAGATGATATTGTCGCAAGGCTTGGTGAAGGCCAGATGCCCGATGGCTATCTCAATTCATGGTTTATCCGCCGCGAGCCGGAAAAGCGCTGGACCAACCTGCGCGACCTGCATGAAATGTACTCAATGGGGCATCTGCTTGAAGGGGCGATTGCCTATTATGAGGCCACCGGCAAGCGGGCTTTTCTGGACACCATGCTCAAGGCCGTGGATCACATCATCACCCAATTCGGCACCGAAGATGGCAAGCTCAAGGGCTATGACGCCCATGCCGAAGTGGAATTGGCATTAATGAAACTCTATCGGTTAACTGGAGAGCACAGGCATCTACAACTGGCCCGCTATTTCGTCGATGAACGCGGGCAGATGCCATCCTACTTTGATGAAGAAGCCCGAAAACGCGGCGAAAAGCCAGATGACTATGTCTACAAGACCTATGCCTATTCACAGGCGCACAAACCCGTCCGCGAGCAGGAAGAAGTGGAAGGTCACGCCGTGCGTGCCACCTATCTCTTCAGCGCCATGGCTGATCTGGCCTTCGAAACCAAAGACCCTACACTCTGGACCGCGCTGGAAAAGCTGTTTGCCCACATGACATCCAAACTGCTCTATGTCACAGGCGGCATCGGCTCTTCGGGCGACAATGAAGGCTTTACGCGGGATTTTGATCTACCCAACGAAACCGCCTATGCGGAAACCTGCGCGGCCATCGCCCTTGGTTTCTGGGTGAGCCGCATGGCCCAGATCGATCTTGATTCCCGCTACACCGATATCCTCGAACTGATCGCCTATAATGGCGCCCTCTCTGGCATCGCGCGGGATGGAGAGCATTATTTCTATGAGAATGTGCTGGAAAGCCATGGCCAGCACCGGCGCTGGAAATGGCACTACTGCCCGTGCTGCCCCACCAATATCGCCCGCTTCATCGCCTCACTGGGAGGGTATGTCTATAGTAGCACCAAGGACGCACTAGCCGTTCATCTCTACGCCGCCGGAGAAGCCGCCATCATGCTGGGGGATCAGTCTGTGCGCATCACGCAGAAAACCGCCTATCCCTGGGATGGCGATATCCGCCTTAGCCTTGATCTCGACGAAGCCTTGGACTTCACGCTGCATCTGCGGATCCCCGGCTGGTGCGACAACGCAAGCATCGAGATAAATGGAGAGGCCATCAATCTTTCAGATGTCACAGTCAAGGGCTATGCCAACCTGACCCGCTGCTGGCAGAGGAGCGATGAAATCCGCCTGATTTTGCCCATGCCAGCTGTACGGCTCTATGCCCATCCCGATGTTTCGGAAGATTTTGGCCGTGTTGCCATCAAGCGCGGACCGCTTGTCTACTGCGCTGAAGAGGCTGATCTGGACTTTCCTCCCCAGCGCCTGCGTTTGCCTGTCGATGCACGTTTCAAGGCCTCATTTGAAAAAGACCTTCTGGGAGGCACGACAATTCTGACATGCAAAGCTCAGGCAGCAGATGACACAAGCTGGGGCGACGGGCTTTATTCCAAAAGCAAGGTCCGCATGACCGAGACCACATTGACAGCCATTCCCTATCATCTGTGGGCCAACAGGCAAAAGGGAGGCATGCTGGTCTGGCTTCAAGAAGAGGCCTGAACCCATAAACCTGAAATGGACAAAGTCAGCCAAGACGGGAGCAAGAGCAGGCCTTGTCAAGCGTGGCTCAAAGGGTCAGCTCTCCTCCAACAGCCTTGTTCCTGCCTCCCTGCTTTGCCGCATAGAGCATCTTGTCACAAGCCTGAATGACCGTATCTTCATCAGGCAGGCTTTTGCCCCTGAAATGATAGGTCATAAAGCCAATGCTGACGGTCAGTTGGGAAGAGATGTCTGAGCGTTCATGCGCAATTCCAGCCGCTTTCACATTTTCCTGCAAGCGATCAACCAGATGGCGCGCACCGCTGAAATCCGTGGCGGGCAGCAGACAACACATTTCCTCTCCACCATAGCGGAAAGCCATGTCTGATGCGCGCAGAAGGGTATCCCGGACAATGGCGCCAACCTTTTCAAGACAATCGTCCCCCGCCACATGACCATAAAGATCGTTATACTGCTTGAAATAGTCGATATCGATCAGAAGCAGCGACATCGGCTCTAAAGAGCGCACATGACGGCGCAGCTCGCTTTTCATCATCACATCAAAGGAACGGCGATTGAGCAGCCCCGTCATGCTGTCCAGAACCGCCATTTCATACAAGGCCCGATTGGATTCCTCCAATTCGCGCGATGTGGCAGAGATCAGGTTGGTCAAAATCTTGAGCGTCTTGATGGATTGCAGCTCTTCTTCGGAATGCTGTTGGGTGGGCACGCCCCATTGCACCGGTTTTTCCTTTTTGTTGCCTTCCGACAAGACCAGCATGGTCATATTCTGGATCAGTGAAACACTGGAATGGTTGCCTCCAGAGTAGAATTCCGATGAGGTAAAGAAACCGGTGCTGTCGCACAGATGGCTAAAGCCCTGCGTCTCACCGGAGATCTTGTTGCCAAGAATCATTTTCCGTCCTGAGCAGGAAAAGAAGAAGATGGCGTCCGGCTTCAAGGTCGCAACGCGGCTCTGCATCTGCTTGAGGTCCTGATGCAGTTTGGAAATGTCGCAAAAGCTGAACTTGATCTTTTCACCTTCCTTGAAAGGAAACAAAAACTCGATCGCGCCATCTGGGTGATAGGTAACCGGCACATTTTTCATCAAGATGCCGTCACGGACACAGGTCAGAGGAAATTCCAGCGTCGGATTTTGCAATTTCGCCAGATCGATATCGACCCCGAGATAATGCTTGTAGGTATCAATGACGTTGCGTTCATCGATTTCATAAACCCGTTCCCCTTCAGCTCTGGTGATCTGCATTTCTCTGCCGATCTGCTCCCAGCCATCAATCCGCAGGCTTTCCGCGTGCAGATCGGGCCCGCTCAGGGTTGCAATCACAGAACCATGGCTGGAAAGAAAATGCTCGTTAAAGACAAAGGTATCGATATATTCATCCCCGACGCCAGCCTGCCCTCCGGCAAGCACAAGACCGGGATTCTCAAAGCCGATGGCTTGAATATAATCAAGGCTGCGCTGCAAATGACCATCCGTGGCGCCGCAGCGAAACAGAATGGCAGCTGTTGCCCCCTGAGCACTGATCTCCTTCGCAAATCTGTGCACCGCTTCCGGCTTGCTGTCATCTGCGTAAAGTGTCTTGACCTTGGTGTCTTCAAAAACCGACAGGCTGATGACGATGGTGTTTTGCGAGGTGGTCTTTCCCAGTATCTCGCCTTCGGTCGTAGCCCCCAGTATGGCCACGCCGGGAAAGGCATTCACCAGAACAGCCTGCAGGCTCTGTAGAGAGTCGCGCCCGCATCCACCGGCGTAAACCTGGATGAGAATCTGGTCGCGAGGCACATCTGCAACCATTTGTAGTAAAACGTCCAAATCATCACTACTTCTATATAGTATATTTAGACATTTCATGCGTTCAGCCTCAATATTGGCACTTTGTTTTTATGTTTCTCTACCGACTATTCCATCAAATAGCTAAAAGAACATATATACAAAGCGGTCCATATCCACAGGCTCGAGGAAATATCCTTCCTCTCATCATCATGCGCACAAGAAAAGACGTGTAGAATCCTACGCATTAGTCCGCATCAGAAAAGAACAAAACCTAAAAAAGAAAAACCCAAAAGCCTACCTAGAAGCTCTCACGCACTTTGAAATGCACGTGTTCCTTGGGGGCAGACTCTGCATGCGAATGCTGCTGTACATCCTCATCAACAGGAGTAAGAGAGGCAGATCCATGCTTGATCCCCCGCTCCAGAAACAGGGCCTGCGCATAATCATTCACTTGCTCGACAGAGCCACGCAATACGGTCACATCAAAGGCGTGATCATGATCAATGGGCAGGCTCGTGGAATAGAGAATCTGCCCGTGCCTATCGTGCCGCCCCCGTTGCAGCTTTTTCTCCAGCCCGACAACGGAATGATCCACGGTGCAGGACACAACGGCGATACAATTGGCCGTCTGCTCTTCAGCCGGCATGGCGGCAAGCCCCCGCCGGATCAGGTCCCTTATGGCCTCTGAGCGATTGGAGGCCCCCGAACGGGCAATGAAACGATCCAGAACCTCGGTCAATTCTGCGTCCAGAGTTATGGTTGTCCGCGTCATGCTGTTCATAAGACTCTCGTTTCTTCTCACGCGTGGCTCGAAGGGCTTCAAGCAGGGCTGTAACCATTTGATAAATACACATTCAGATCCGTTTGTAAAACCGCTATTCGGCCTAGAGGCACAGATGCAAAGTTAGGCGTGAGGCAAATTCGGCATGTGATTTTATCTCTTTTGTCCAAAAGCAGTCGCAAGCCCTTGAACAAAAGTCGAGAGTATGATCAATTAATCAAAATTTCATACTCAAAGGTCTTCCCATGCGCTCTCTTGCCCCCTCCTTCGCCGCGCTCGCTTGTCTTGCCCTCTTTGCCGCTCCGGCCTCGGCTCATTTTCAGGAAATCATCCCCTCCGCAGATGTCGTACCCGAAGGCGGTGAAGTGAGCATCGAGATGGTCTTCACCCACCCCTTCGAAGGCGGACCGGTTATGGAGATGAAAAAGCCTGTAGAAATGGGTGTCTTCAAGGCTGGCACAACGACCGATCTGCTTCCCGAGATCAAGCAGTCCGAGATCGATGGGAAGACCATATGGAGCCTTGAAACCGAGCTTGTTGAGCCGGGAGCATCGATTTTCTATGTCGAACCGCAACCCTATTGGGAACCTGCTGAAGGCAAATATATCATTCATTACGCCAAGGTGGTCGTGGACAATTATGCATCAGGCGAAGGCTGGGATGAGCTTGTCGGTTTGCCGGTTGAAATCCACCCCCTCACCCGCCCGACCGGCTTGTGGGCAGGCAATGTCTTTTCCGGCGTGGTGCTCAAGGATGGAAATCCTGTACCGTTCGCGGAAATCGAGGTTGAGTTTATCAATGACGCCTCTATAACT
Organism: uncultured Cohaesibacter sp.; assembly: GCF_963678225.1. Taxonomy (NCBI): domain Bacteria; kingdom Pseudomonadati; phylum Pseudomonadota; class Alphaproteobacteria; order Hyphomicrobiales; family Cohaesibacteraceae; genus Cohaesibacter; species uncultured Cohaesibacter sp. The sequence continues at coordinate 638,678 of NZ_OY782764.1, forward strand.
GCCCCTAACGATGCCTTCATTACGCAAGTGATCAAAGCCGATGCCAACGGCACCTTCACCTACGCCATGCCCCACGCAGGCTGGTGGGGATTTGCGGCCCTGGTAGATGGCAATGAGCCAATGACCTCGCCTGAGGGCAAGGACGTGCCGGTAGAACTGGGCGCCCTGATGTGGGTGAAAACGACAGATATGAGCGGGAAATAAGCGCCATGGCACATATCCCTGACGGCATACTCAGTGCACCGGTCCTGATTGGCGGCGCTGCTGTCGCCCTTGGCGGCGTAACGCTGGGCCTGCGCAGCTTGAGTGATCGGGCCATTCCCCGCGCAGCCATTCTTTCAGCGGCCTTTTTCACAGCGTCGCTGGTTTCCGTGCCCGTCGGCCCGTCGAGTGTGCATCTGTTATTGTCAGGGCTCATGGGCATCATGCTTGGCGTTGCCATTTTCCCCGCCGTCGGGGTTGCCCTTATTTTGCAGGCATTGCTGTTCGGCTTTGGTGGTCTGACGACATTGGGCGTCAACACCGTCAATATCGCCCTACCCGGCTTTATCCTTGCCATGGCCATTGGCCCGCTCATCCGCTCATCACACTCCAACGCCATGCGAACGGGTCTGTCTGCGCTTATCGGGGCCCTGTCTGTGCTCGGAACAGGGGGGCTTGTGGCGCTCTCACTGGCACTCTCGGCTCCGGAATATACGCCCGTCGCCAGTGTCGTGCTGGCCACCTACCTGCCCTTGGCTCTGGCTGAAGCTTTCGTCACGGCGGCAGTGGTAGGCTTTCTCTCTCGCGTTCAGCCCGATGCATTGAACCTTGCAACCGGAGCTGCGGCTTCATGATGCGGTTTCTATTCATTGCCCTTGCATCCCTTGCGCTCTTCGCAAACCCGGCCAACGCGCACAAACTGAAAGTCTTTGCCACCGTCAAGGGCGATCATATTGCCGGATATGCCTTTTTCATTGGAGGCGGACGTGCGCAAGGGACCAATTGGGTGGCCAAAGATGCCGCCGGTGCAGTTGTGGCTGAGGGTACCACGGACATGGAGGGGAACTATGATTTTATTCCTCCCAAGCCCGCTCCCTCTGACATTACCATCACGGTCAACACACAGGAAGGCCATATCGCCTCCGCTCTTGTCGCGGTAGACCGCTTGGGTGGTACAAGCATGAATCCTCCTCAAACCGGCTCGCAAAACAACACCCTTCAAACATCCCCTGCCAGCCAGCCAGAAACAGCGCCCCAACTCCCGTCTGCATCTCAGTTGGAGCCGATGATCGAAGCAGCGGTTCAGCGACAGATCGAGCCGCTTCTGGAGCGCATTGAGCAAATGGATAGCCAGATGCGCTTTACGGATATCATTTCAGGCATCTTCCTCATCATAGGCCTTGCGGGCATTGGCCTATGGGCGCGGTCTCGCCGATGAGATCAAGCCTGCTGCCAGAAGACCTGCGAATTCGGTTGATTGTCGTCTTCCTGGCGGTTTGTATCTTTTCCCAATTGCAGAGTCTTGAAGCAGCTTTCCTTGCCTGTATCGGGAGCCTCATTCTTGGTGTAACCGAAAGAATTGAGCGCAACTTGTGGCGAAGGCTGATGCATATCGAAGGCTTCGTGCTCTTGATTTTCATCACGATGCCCTTCCTCCTACCCGGCACATCCCTTTTCAGCATCGGGCCACTGCATGCCTCTCTGGAAGGCTTAGCGAGAGCTGCATTGATCGGCTGCAAGGTCTCGGCCTCTGTGCTGCTTTTGATGATCTTTCTTGGCCCAATAGAGCCGATCTGCCTTGGCGCAGCGCTCTATGCCTTGAAACTGCCGGAAAGTCTGGTGCGCCTGTTCGTAATGACAGTGCGCTATGTGTCCGTCATCCGCATGGAGGCGACCCGTTTGCACAAGGCCATGAAGGCAAGGGCCTTTCAACCGGGCACGAACCGCCACACCTATACCAGCTATGGCAACCTGATCGGCATGCTTCTGGTCCGTTCCCTCGATCGGGCACACAGGGTGGAAAATGCCATGCTGTGCCGGGGTTACACCGGCCGCTATCCCTATGCAGAATTGAGCGCGCCCAAACCAATGGATTGGATTGCCGGAGCTGTTTTGTTGGCATTGGCGCTCGGCATTCTCCTCATGGACAAGATTCCTTTCTAGTCAGCGACAAGGTCCATCCTCGAGCTTCCCATGCCACCATCAGCCTATCCTCGGATGAAGGCGCATTGAACCGCAAAGACTCGCGCCGGGCTCAAGCAGACGCAAGCCAGCCAGTCCCGCCTGATTATGCGCATCCACCGCGTGGGACATTGGCTCGAAACAGAAAAAATCCTTCTTGTAGGTCGGATCAAATGAGATATCGGAGACGAAAATCTGATAGCGCGTAAACAGGTCGCTTGCTCTGATCTCCAAGATGAGATTGTCGTCAGACCACACAATCTCTGCCAAGCCATCCCATCCTTCAAAGCCGTTATTCACCCAATGATCCGGCAGAGGCCGAGCCTCATTGAAATCCAGAGCACAAGGAAGGGTCTCTCTAGACCCCGGCAGGCGGTCACTCTCCTCGGTCCAATAGTGAGAAGCGCGAGCGGTCAATTTGGTGCGTGATGTCAACGGAAAGAAGGGGTGCCAGCCAAGCCCGAAGGGAAGGGTCTCATCCCCCTGATTGGTCACAGTGAGGGTAAGGATCAGTCCCTCATCATCAAGCGTAATGTCCTCGGTCGCCCGATAGACATAAGGAGACGCAGCGCCCTGTGCGTCCTGTTGCTTTTCGAAAGAGAGCAGGCAGCGACTTTGCGAGTGCTCGACAATATGCCACTCCCCCAACCAGCCATCCCCATGCAGATAGAAGGGGTCATCATCCGTGTTGGCAAGAAAGACATGATGCTTCCCTGCGAGCACAAAGCCATTGTCTCGCACGCGATTGCCAAACGGCACAAGAGGAAAGCAGCCCGACAGACCTGCACCGTCGCTTGCAGCATCGCCCCTTATCTGAAGCAACGGAAAAGTCTGGCCCTGATGCCGCATCTCAAAAGACCAGAGTGCCCCACCACGCGTTGAAAGCGTCGCAAAAAACTCTCCATAGTCCAGAGCGATCAGAGACATGCCGTTTCACCCATTATTTGATGAAAGACAAGCGGGAACCAAGAGCGCCCGCCTGTCATAGCTTCTTTATTGTCTGTTTTGCTGGAATTCGGCAAAGACCACAGCGAGGATCAACAGCGATCCCTTGGCCAACAGCTGATAGAAGGTGGGAACCGAGGTCAGGATCATGCCGTTGTTGAGGATGCCGATAACGGCGACACCAAGCAACGCGCCGATGACACTGCCCTTGCCGCCCTGCATGGCGCAGCCCCCCAGGAACGCAGCGGTAATGGCCTCAAGCTCCAACCCTTGTGACCCGGAAATCGGCTGACCGGACCCGGTACGGGCAGCAAGCAGAATACCTCCGATGCCTGCAACCGCGCCACTCATTACGAAGGTCCCGATGCTGTAGCGGCTGAGATTGATGCCCGCAAAGCGCGCCACGATCGGGTTGCCACCAATGGCATAAAAGTTCCGCCCCACGATGGATTTCGACAGGAAGATATGAAAGACAATCGCAGTCAGGATCAGAATCCAGATCGGCATGGGAATACCCAGAAAACGGCCGATACCGATCAGGCGGAAGGTATCATTGAAGATCGAAATCGACTGCCCATCGGAGATAATGAAGGCGACACCGCGGAAAATGGCCATGGTGCCCAATGTCACGATGATATGATTGACGCGCCCATAAGTAATGATCGTTCCGTTGAAAAGACCAGCCAAAGCTCCGACAAGAATGCCGAAAAAGATACCCAGAGTGGCCGAGTCCGTCACCTGAATGGCCGTTGCAGTCGCCACCGTCGTCAACCCGACGATGGAGCCCACCGAAATATCCATGCGCCCGGAGATCACCACCGCAGTCTGGGATATGGCCAGCACGCCCAGAATGGCAATTCCCATCCCCATATTCAGGAAATTCCGCATGGAGAAGAAGACATCTCCGCGCAACGTGCCAAACAGCACAAGTAGAACGAGCAGAGCCAGAATAAGACTCATATTGTGAATGCCGATGCGGCCGGCGGTTGCTTCATAGAAGGTCTCGCGCGCGTTGGCACTGCTTGTATTTAGTGTTTCATCAGACATAGTAAGGGTCCCCTTCAAGCAACCATCGATGCAGAAGGCATCGCGTGCAGCAGAATTTCCTCTTCATTGATGGCATCCCCCTCCAGTTCGGCGGTGATTTTACCATCGGCCATGACCAGAACGCGATCAGCCAGCCCCATCAGCTCGGGCATTTCCGAAGAAATCAGCAAAATCGCAATGCCGCTGGCGGCAAGGTCATCAATCAGTTTGTAAATTTCGGATTTGGCACCGACATCAATGCCGCGGGTGGGTTCGTCAAGAATGAGAACCTTGGGCGACCGCGCCAGCCAGCGGGCCAGAACCACTTTCTGCTGGTTGCCACCGGAAAGATCAGACACCTGCGTATCCAGGCTCGGCGCCTTGATTTTCATGGCTCTCGCCGCCTCGCCAACCAGATTTTTCGCCGACTGGCGATCAAACAGGCCATAACGCGAGACCAGATCGGGGATGACAATCGCGCCATTGTCCAGAATGGAGCGCATCAGCAACAGGGCCTCATGCTTGCGATCTTCCGGCGCAAAGCCGATCCCTGTCTGAATGGCAGCCGCCGTATTGTTGGCAGCAAGCGGCTTACCTTCCATATGAACCGTGCCGCCGGTGATCTTGTCATAGCCGAAAATGGCCTTGGCCAACTCGGACCGGCCTGCCCCCATCAAGCCGCCAAGCCCGACCACTTCACCGGCATTGACTGTCAGGGAGATATTTTCAATGGCGGCTGAAGACAGATCCCTAACCTCCAGAACCGCGCGATCCTGCTTGCTCGGGCGCCGCGAGAAGAGCGTACTCAGCTCTCGACCAACCATCTTGCGGGCAATGGATTCGGTCGTCTCGTCAGCAACCAATGTCTGGGACACGATACGACCATCGCGCAAAACGGCAACCTGATCGGCCAGATCAACCACCTCATTGAGGCGGTGCGAAATATAAACGACGGCCTTGCCTTCTTCGCGCAGACGGCGAATGATGCGGAACAGGCGTCGTGCTTCGTCGTCGGTAAGAGAAGATGTTGGCTCGTCGAATGCGATAAACTGTCCACCAGCGCGCACGGCCCTGATAATCTCGATCATCTGGCGCTGGGCCGGCCCGATCCGCTCGCAGCTCTGGTCCGGATCCAGTTCATCGGCCATACCGAAATCCTCGAGCAGAGCCAACGTATCACGCTTGAGCCGCGAACGATCCAGAAAGGCGCGACCGACACGCGGCAGCTCGCCGATATAGATATTTTCCGCCACGCTCATATCGGGCACGATTTCCGGTTCCTGATGGATCACCCTTATGCCCTTGGCATGGGCTTCCCTCGTCTGCCCAAAGACAACCGGCTGTGCGTCAATCAGCACAGATCCGGTGTCGGGCGGAAACACACCCTCGAGAATGCGCATCAAGGTCGATTTTCCGGCCCCGTTTTCCCCCACCAACGCCAGAACTTCTCCGGGGGTGAAGGTCACCTCCACATCGGCAAGGGCCTGAACGACTCCGAAGCGCTTGGAAATGTTGGTCATACTAATTGTGTTCTGCATCTCGCCTCCTTTTCAGATGCGAAGACCGGGCAGGCATCTGCCCCTCCCTGCCATTGGCGGCAGCCATGTTCCAAAGCCCAACGAAGAGCGGTTTGGACCGGAATGGGCCCCGTGCAGCACGGGGCCTCGTATTTTCAAAATGATATTACTTGCACAGACGCTCTTTATACTCGTCGAAATTGCCCATATTGACCAGTTCCGGCGAAGAATAAGTGTTCTCGGGCAGGTCTTTGCCGTTCTCGATTGCGTCCATCAGCAGATTGACAGCAACCTTGCCCTGATTTTCAGGGTTGAACCACATCGTGCCCTTGAAGGCGGATGCGCGACCATTACCAAAGGCATCGCAGGCGCGACTGCCGTCGATGCCAACGCCAATGCCATTTTCGGCCGCATAACCGGAATTTTCCATGGCACGCGCAGCCCCCAGAACCCCGTCATCATTGCAGGAATAGAAGATCCAGTTGGTGATCTGCGGATTGGCGGTCAGTGTGGTGGTCATCACGTCAATGGAGTTGACCATCGTGTTATCATAGGCAACGCGGGCAATATCATCGCGTTCGAATTCCGGATTGGCCTTCAGGAAAGCATCCTCGGCCCCCTTGTTGCGCAGCATGCAGGTATCAGCCTTGCGGTCTTCAATCGAGGCAATCTTGACAGTTTCAGGGTCCCAGCCGGACGCCTTGTAAAGGTTGGACAATTCTTCGCCAACGGCCAGTCCGATATTATAGGAATCAAGCCCGACGAACGGTACCTTGGTGCCATCTTCATGATAGATGTCGTCATCGACCGCCACCAGCTTGACGCCAGCCTCCTTGGCGCGCGCAGCAACAACCGGGCCGATGCCGCGATCTGGCACAACAATAGCGATACCCTTCACGCCGTCACCAATCATGGTATCGACAGCGGTGATCGCCAGATCGGCATTGAACTGCACATCCTGCGCGATAAGCGAGGCGCCTCGTGCTTCTGCGGCCTTTTTGGCCCCGACGACTTCAGCTACGAACCATGGATGGTCGCCCATCTTGTTCACATAGCCGATTTTGATGTCGTCGGCATTGGCCAGAGATGAAACGCTGCAAAATGCGACAGCAGCGCCTATCCATTTCAGTGAATTACCCATTTTTCTCCTCCACAGTTATGGGCGTTGGCTTCAGACCGCCAGAACGGGCGCATGCGCGGCGTCCCCTCTTTCGGCTTCAACCAGAAGCTCTGAAGCCAGAGCATGATTAGGATCGTCCTTGAGGGCTCGATAGAGCCAGTCTTTTGCAACATCCTCCTGCTTGCGCACGAGCGCCACCTGCCCCAACATGACATAGGCAGAGATGGTCTGTCTGAGCTGTATGTCATCTTCAAAGATGAGCATCGTCGGCAGCGAGGTTGCGAAATAATCAATCTTGGCCGTCTTGCCCAGAAGGTCCTTGGCGTAACCTTCGAGGGCATCACACAACATGTCAGCCTCACGATTGCGACCCAAAGCTTTCATGGACAATATTGAATAATATGTCTTCTCGGAAAAGGCCCTGACCTCCATATCGAGGAAATCCCCTTTGAAATCAGCAGCCAAAGTCCAGTTTTTCAGAGCCTTTTCCTGATTTCCTGCCTGGGCATGGGCCACACCTGCCCAATAGTGGGCATCGGACTGATTGGCGAGTAGATGCCGCGCCTCACCAAGATTATGCGGGCTGGTCATGGCCCGCTCAAAGGCCTCGCACGCCGCCACAAGATCACCGCACTCCAGTGCCTTGCGGCCCAGATTCAGACAGGTGCGGGTGAATTGCTCTAGAGCCATTCCTTCCCCGCCTTCCCATGGCTGGAACTGCCGCTGCATCAGTGTTGTCAGAGCCTTGTCTGATGCTCCGGTCTGGTTGAAGAGGGCAACCAGTTCGATTGTCAGATCATCGCGTTTCATAACCAGATCGCCATGCGCTTGCAGTTCCTGGAGCCGCTCATCGGGCTGCTTGCCAAGGCGTTTCCAGAGTTGGTCGCGCTCATAGAAGATCCGGGCGTCAGCGCGATCACAGGCAAAGGCCTTGTCATAAGCGGCAAGCGCCTTTTCTGCATCCTTGAGAATATTGTGATAGCCAATGCCCAGATTCCGCCAGGGAATGGAAAATTTCGGCTGGTTTTCGACCGATTGCTCCCAAAGTGAGATCGCTTCCTTATGCCGTCTCTTGTCATAAAAGAGATTGCCCAGATAGTAAGGTGCCATGGCATCCGTAGCATCTGCGGCAATCGCCGCCTTCAGAATGGCGATCTCTTCAAGACGGTTGGGGAAACAATAGTCGCTGTTGGCCTTGCGAGCGTATTGGCGTTGTCTGTCAGCCTCATCATGCAGCCCCAACTGATCGGCAAAATAGGCCGCATAATAGTGCATCAGCGGTTCCGTGCCGGAAGCGCTCGGCGGAGTAGCGCGCGATGTCAACTCGAACGCCCGGCTGAAGTCCCCCATGCTGGCATAATCCAGAGACAGATCCAGCAGCACCTGCGGATCAACACTCAAAGGAAGCCGCAGCGCATCCCTCGCCATATAGTCCAGCGGGTCCAACGCCAGCGTCTCTGCAAACAGATCGTCCGCCTCGTCACTGCGCCCCAGCGCACGAAGACAGAAAGCCTTGAGGTTACGCGCTTTCAAATTGTCGACCCCAACACGCAGGGTTTCATTGGAACGGCGCAAAGCTTCTACCCAACGCCCCTTGGCTGCATCGATTTGGGCCATGGCCAATTGACTTGGCGCCCCCCATGCAACGGTCCAGCCAGCCTTGCCAAAATAATCATAGGCTGCCTCCGTGCGCCCCATATGACGCAAAGTGAGCCCGAGATTATAGAACGCCTCGCTGTCCTGCGGGTTGGGATTGCGCAGACGAAGCCTGCCCAGGGCCGTGCGGAAATGCGCTTCAGCGGCTTCAAATGCACCGCGCCGCAGATGCCACAACCCCATGGCGTTGTTGCAACGACTATCCTGCGGATCGCGCTTGAGGGCTTCGCGCCAATAAATCTCCGGTGCCCGCGTCGCATGCCGATACTGACTAAGATGCAGCCCCGTGATGTAAAGTTCATCAAGGCTCTCTATATCTTCGGGCAGCATCGGCTCCGTGGCCGATTGGGTCGGTTCATCATCTCGTGTGCGATCAACGCCCCAGTCGAGCAGCATTGTCCCGTTAGCGTCCAGAATGACCAGCGCCAACTCATCGCGCATAGTGCCCTCTGGCACCTCAGCCTCAAGCAATAACGGCTTTTGCGGCTTGGCATCGATGCCCCAACAGACGATCTCCTGCTGGCCTTTGCGCACCCGCATCAAGGCTCCTGACATCGGCACCACGGCATGAAGGCCGATCTGCAGGCGCGTCCCTTCAAGAGACACATTGACCGCCAGTTCCGGCGTGGCCTGATGCGCCGGTCCAATATCGCGAATGCAGTACCAATGCTGGGTGAAAACCTTTGTCTCCCCCGGAGCAATGAAGGCAAAGTCCGGCTGGTTGTCAGTATAGACCCCCGCCATCAGCTCGATATAGGGCCGATAAATGCCATTATCGTCAGGATCCGTCAGATTGCGATCCCATGCGTAGCCGAATTCATGATTGCCCCAGGTCCATTGTTTCTTGCCCGGCGAGACATGGCGATCGGCCACATGCACAAGGCCAGCACCAGCGGCATGATCATAGCCACCGCAGAAGGACCCCAGCGTATCCACGCACATATAGGATGTGGGCACGGGGATATTGGCGTACCAGCGCAAATCATTCGGAGCATAATTGCTCTCGGGCACAAACTGGCTGGGCGCCTCGATCTCAGGCACACCGGAGCGCGCCCTTTCGCCATAGTCAACGCCGTAATAGTGTCCCTGACAATGCGGAAAATCGATCATGGCCCGCTTGGCATGATCAGCCACACGGGTCACATCCTCAGGGAAGAAACTCTGATAATGCTCATGCACCTCGGTTGCCGCATTGGCCCACCACATGACGGTCTGCGTCATCGGTGTACGGTTATGCAGGCGTACCAGAATGTCGAAACGAGCAATGTCCGGATAAAGGCGCACCCCATGCATGCCCTTCATGCGGTTCATGGGTTCATGCTCACTCATCCAGATCGTCTGGGCGCCATCATCCCCCTCTTCGATCATCCAGTCAGTCGGCATATAGGTGCTTGGGCGGTGATGCTGTGGCCAGTTAAACTCGATACCACCGGAAATCCAAGGCCCGGCCAGTCCGACCAGTGCAGGCTTGATCACATGATTGCGATAGATGATGTCATACCCGTTAGCCTTGTCGATCGCCGCATAGATGCGCCCGCCCAGCTCTGGCAGAACAATCACCAGAAGATGGTCATTCTCGATGAAAACAGCCGTCCATTCATGCTCCACCGGATCGCTCTCGATCCGATCAATGAAAGGCAGGGGGTAAACACGTCCACTGGACCCCTGAAATACGCGTTTCTCAAGAAACATCGGATTGCGTTCGGCCTGCGCAGGTTCATAGGTCGGCAATGCCAGTGGCTGGCTCCAGGCTTTCACAGGGCGACCCTTCTGGGATGCAGGTGCCTCAGCAAAAAGGGTATGGCAAGTCATATGTGCATTTTGTCTTCAGCTGCTGACAATTTAATCCCTGAAGACATCCTCCGGGCTTCATGGTGAGCCCTGAAATGAAAAACCAGAATGGCAAATTTCCTGAATAGTATGGAGGATATTCCGAAATATGAAACAGACATGCATATAGAGCATAACTCAAAATCCGGCTCCAACAATTCAATCTGAACCGAAAGTATTAGCCTTGCTCAATCTCCGCAAAAATCTGGAGCCTTACACCCACCATCGAAGCGCCGCTCGATTTGTCCCTATTTCGAAGCAAATCATCCTTTTATTCGATGATTAGGGCCCATAATTGTTCGTTGGCAAAAAGAAGAGACCCTGAGACAAAGAAGGGATCTCTTGGGAATCCTGCGCGCGCGACAATCGAGAGCGCCAGCCTCACGCGGCCCTAAAAGGCCTTTTCAGAATAGGTGATATGGACTATTTACCGGAATATTTCTTTTGAATTAGAACAAAACCATTCTATTCGCGCCCCACAAAGCGGCCCAATCCTGATATAGTCTCCATACCGCAACGGGCCCCATGGGCCAACAGCTAAACACCCACTCGCAAGAGACCAGCATACATGACGCCAGATCAGCACCAGATACGGGAAGGATTTGCAGGACAACGATCCGCCGTCTTGCCTCGCTCGGTTGTGGCAACCTGGCTTGCCAATGACCCGCTATTCGATATGGTGCCCAGCGATGTCGGCCTTTTCCCCGAAGCACAATGGCACTATGTCGACCGCCCCAAAGGCTCAACCCAGTTAATCCTCATCTATTGCGTATCGGGCGAAGGCTGGGCAACCATCGCAGGTCACACCTTCCGTATCCATGCCGGGCAAGCCCTGCTCGTGCCACCCGACACACCCCATCTTTATGGTGCGGACCAGCATAATCCATGGACCATCTACTGGATTCACCTTGCGGGCAGAAAGACACGCAGCCTCTTACAGCTTCTCGATCTGGATCCGGCATCCCTGATGCTCTATCCGGGTCATGATCCGGCCTTGCCCTCGCTGTTCGAACGCATTCTCTATTTACTCGACAGTGGCTATTCCGACGAGAGTTTGCGCCTCGCCTCCATGGCGGCTCACCAGATGGCAACGCATCTGGTTTCCATACGCCACAGACAGCCCCATGGTGAAGACAGCCACCGCGCCAACATCAAAAGCGTCATTGACTTCATGAACAAGGCACTGGACAGAAAATTGACGCTGGAAGAACTGGCCGCCCATGCCAGTATGTCCAAATCGCATTTCACCTACATCTTCAAGAAACGAACAGGCTTCGCTCCGCTCGACTATTTCCTGCGCCTGAAGATGCAAAGGGCCTGTTATCTGCTTGATACAACAGACCTTCCGGTTAAAGTCATTGCCATGCAGCTTGGCTTTGATGACTCACTTTATTTTTCGCGACGCTTCCGCCTGATTCACAATTGCTCGCCCATCCAGTATAAGGCCGTGCAGAAGGGCTGATGTCATCCAGTCCTGCTCTCTCTTGATACAAGAAAAGCCGGAATGGCAATCCACTCCGGCTTAGAGGCTTTCACAAAGGGCGATACCCCTATTTCTCAAGAGATGCGCAAAAGGCTTCGAATTCTGCCCCCGTTGCATAGGATTTCTGCGTGCCCTGTCGCGTGATGGAATCTGCTGCATAGCGCACGGCCATGGAAAGCGCCGCTTCGAGATCCTTGTTACGGGTATAGAAATGCGCAAAACAGCCAATGAAGGCGTCGCCTGCTCCCGTCGTATCCTTCGGTGTCACGGTGATGGGAGCAAAATGCTTGCGGCCCTCTTTGGTGACCAGCAGTGCGCCCTTTGACCCCAGCGTGACAATCACTGTCTTGATCCCCTTGGCCATGAGGCTGCGAGCGGCGGCTTCCGCGCTGTCCTCATCGCTCACTGTCATACCCGTCAGCAATTCAAGCTCGCTTTCATTGGGCACCAGATAGGTCACATCGGTGATACGGGAGGCATCAAGATCCGGTTGTGCCGGAGCAGGGTTCAGCAGGGTTGGAATGCCGTGCTTCGCACCAAAGGCAATGGTGTGATAGATCGTCTCCAGCGGCACTTCCAGTTGCATGACGATGAGATCGCACTGCTTGAGCTCTTCCGCTGCCTTGTCGACTTCCTCTGGGGTCAGATGCTCATTGGCCCCTTTCACGATCAGGATGCTGTTTTCGCCCGATTCCTCCACGAAGATTGGCGCAACGCCTGAAGAGGTGCCCGGGACGCGCACCACATGGCGCGTATCGACGCCCAGTATCTCAAGATTGTTGATGGTATTGTCGGCAAAGATATCATCCCCCACCCGCGTGACCATCATCACGTCGGCCCCCAATTTGGCGGCGGCCACAGCCTGATTGGCTCCCTTGCCACCACATCCGAGACTGAAGGATGGCGCTTCCAGCGTTTCACCCGGCCCGGGCATGCGGGTAACATAGGTGATCAGATCGACCATATTGCTGCCAACGACAGCGACTTTTCCTGACATGGTTCTCTTCCCTTGATTAAGCCTTTGTTATGGCCACCGAATGCGAGATCAGAGCGCGTGAATATGCGCTTCTGCCGCCTCGGCTTCCTCTCCTGTTACATACCCCAGACGGACCTTGAAGCTGGCCGCCTCACCGCTGGCGAGCTGGCGCAGATTGCCCTTTGCCTTCTCGGCCAGATAGCCCTCCGGCTCGCAGGTGGACGGCAGCGCAAAGGCAGCCACCTGCTGGTCTGCATTCACCAAAATCCAGCGCACGGTCTTGGGAAAATCATTCCGGTTATAGGCAATCTTAAAGCCGTCGCCCTCGCGGCGACGCATCAACGACGCCGTGTTGCCATCACCATCGGCTCCCACGCCACGCACATAGAGCACCTGCTCGGGATTGTAGCGCTCCGGTTCATCCAGCACTTCCAGCCCCGTCGGATCCTTGGCCAGTGAATCGATAAAGGCGAGATAGTCCGGCGTGGCCTGTACATGACCCGGCACGGCGGTGCGAACCACCGTCCGATCTGGCGTAAAGGGAGCGGGCTGAATGATCTTGGCCCCTTCGCAATAAGCGAAGTTGACATGGCACATATACATGAGATCCATCGGCGCCCCACCGACATTCTGCACATCCATGCACATGTCAAACAGGGTCTTGCCGGGGCGCAAGACCACCTTGGGGTGAGCGATATAATGATCCCCAAATCCCATGACATATTCAGCAGTGCCCGTCACCGCCATATAGAGCCCCTCGTCGTCTTCACCGATTTCCATCCCCGCACAATCGAGCGCAGCCACAGGCATTTCGCCATGCAGCGCGTGGGTATCATCGGGCGATGGGCAGCCATTGCGCAACAGGCCAGAATGAAAGGCAAAGCAACCATAAGTGCCCGCAATGTCATGGGCCGGACGCGGCATGGAGAACATGTTTTTCATGGTCAGGTCGACGCCATCAAACACGGCATCCCAGATCATTTGCCCATAGAAAGGCAGGATGACCAGATGACCTCTGGCGTTGCTGATACGCAATCCCTCGATGCCGCTCTCATAGCGGAAGGTGGACGCGCTCAATTCATCGCAGTTGGCTACCGTCTGCTCATGGGCGGCGAAGTCGACTTTGCGAAGGGTGATCTTTACCGGTTCCATGGTATTTCCTCCGTCTTGTCCGAAGCCCTTTGTTCTAAAGAACAGGCCCCGGCTTGATTGTGATCCAAAAGACCGCCGCGCCGAAGGCTGCGACGGTCATAGATTGCTCTACCGAGCGCGGTTCTTCCAGGCATTGATGGCAATGACCAGCAGCAGGAAGGCCCCCCAGATGAAGTCGATCAGATGGTTACTAAAGCGCAGGATCTGGAACCCACTGGAAAGCAGCATCAAAGCCACCACGGCAATCGACACACCGGCCACCGTTCCCTTGCCACCGGCAGGGTTTGTACCGCCGAGCACGGAAATCAGCACCGCTTGCAAGAGATAGGATGTGCCATAGTCCGACTTGGCCGCATTGGTCCGTCCCGACAGGATGATGCCCGCCATGCTAGCCAGCACGCCAGACAGCATGTAGCTGTAAAGGATCATGCGCGACTTCTTCAAACCGGCAAACACGGCCGCCCGTGGGTTGGAGCCGATCAGCATCAGGTTGACGCCCAACGTCGTCCGCGTCAGCAGGAAGGCAACCATGCCAGCCACCAACAGGAACAACAGGAACGGCACCGCAATTCCAAACAGCTTGCCATTGCCAAGGAAAGCCCATGCATCAGGATAACCAACGATGGCAGGTCCGCCGGTCAGCACCAGACACAAGCCGATAAAGACCTGCCCCGTACCCAGTGTCGCCAGAATGGGAATGATATTGAGCTTGGTTATGAGAAACCCGTTGATGGCCCCGGCCACAAGCCCTACCCCCAGCGAGAGGCAAACACCCAGCATCACCATCGGCACGCTCTGTTCCATGCCCAGATCCCTGGTGAGATAGTGAAACAGCACACCTGAGAGAATACCGGACAGGTTGGCAATCCCGACAACCGAGAGATCGATCCCGCCGGTCAGCATCGCAATCATCATCGCGATCGACAACAGGCCCAACTCGGGGAACAGATAGGTGATGGATTCAAAGTTATAATAGCGCAGGAACTTGTCCGGGCTAAGGGCCGTCATGATGATGAAGATCAGAACGGTCATCATGATCAATTGCAGAATATTATTGTCGCGATTGACCATGTTGCGAAAATCGAGGGAGAATTTCATGTTCTATTTCCTCATACATTCCGTTTGCGATCACGCCATGCAGTCATGGCTGTCGCAATAACGATGACGATACCGACCACAACACGCTGCCAGGTCGTTTCCACCTTCATGATGATCAGGCTGTTCTTGACCATGACCAGCATGAACACGCCAAGCATGGTGCCCAGCACCGAGCCGCGTCCGCCGAAGATACTCGCCCCGCCCAGCACGACAGCAGCAATCACATCCAGCTCAAGACCGACGAAATCACGCGGGTTGGCCAGCCAGATCATGCCGCTATGCAACAGACCGCCGAAACCAGCCAGCATGCCGGCAAAGCAATAGATGAAGAAGATTGTCTTGCGCACATCGAAGCCAACGCGTTTGGCCGCTTCCTCGTCGCCCCCCAGCGCATAGACGCTGCGTCCGATCATCGTATAGCGCAACACCAGATGCACGATAATCGCCAGCCCCACATAGATCAGCACCATGGCCGTTAGGCCGAAATGGGTGCCATCAGGCTTGGTCATGGAGATGACTTCGGTTTTGGCGAAATCAATCAGCGCGTCCGGCATCTTGTTGATGTTGATCATGCTGGTGCCGACAATCCCGAGCAGGAAACCACGCACCATGCTGCCGGTGCCCAGCGTCACGATCAGCGGGATCATGCGGAACTTATAGACAAAGAAGGCATTGAGGCAGCCAAACAGCATGCCCATCGTGGCCGCTGCAATGAAGGGCAGGATTACCCCGTCATAGCCCAGATAGATCATCCCCTTGACGGTGAGATACATCGCCGCCACGGCAAAGGCCGGGAAGGACACGTCAATGCCACCCGAGATCATGATGATCAACACCCCAAGCGCCATGATGCCAACGATGACATTGCTGCGCAGAAGCGAGAAAATATTATCCAGCTGCCAGAAGGCAGGGTTGATCAGGCCGATCACGACCATGGCAAACAGAAGGATGGCCGCTATGACAAATTCTGATCTTTTGAAGAGTTTCATGGCCTTGTCCTTACGTGAACGACTTCAGCTGATCGCTGATCACATCTTCGATGATGGCATCGCCTTCAAGCTCGTCGACAAAACGCCCACGATGCATGAGAATGACGCGGCTGCAATTCTGGGCCAGTTCCAGAACATCGTCCGAGATCATCAGAACGGCGAGGCCGTGATTATCGACCAGCTCGCGGATCTTCTTGTGTATCTCGGCCTTGGACCCCACATCGACGCCAACCGTCGGCCCGTTGAGAATGAGCACCTTGGCATCGGTCAACAGCCAGCGACCGAGCACCACGCGCTGTGCATTGCCACCGGACAATTCACCCACCTGCTTTTCGGCACTGGGAGTGGCGATCTGCATGGATGCAATCGTCTCATCGGCGACCCGATCCACACGCGGAATATCAATGATCCCGCCCTTGGCCAGCGTCTCCAGCGACGTCGCGATAATGTTGCGTTTGATCGATTGGGTCATGAACAGGCCTTCAGAAAGCCTGTCTTCGGGCACATAGGCAATGCCCTCGGCAATCGCATCCTGCACACTGTGAAGCGCAATCGGCTTGCCATCCACCTCTACGGTGCCACTCTCTGGTGGCAGCATGCCGAACAGGCTGAGCGCCAGCTCTGTGCGGCCTGAACCCAAAAGCCCCGAAAGCCCGACAATCTCACCCGAATGAAGGGTCATGTCGATGTCCTGATAATCACCCGCAAGGCAAAGCCCCTGCACCTTGAGACGCGGCGTTTCGCTTGCATCCGGGCGGGCCCGACGGAAAGGCTCGATCTGGATATCAAGGCCCGTCATATGGCGGATCACAGAGGCTTCATCAAATTCGCTAGTCGGCCCTTCGGCCACTTTCGCGCCATTCCGGATCACCGTCAGGCGCTCGGAAATATCCAGCATCTCGCGCATCTTGTGGCTGACGAACAGAATGGCGATGCCGCGGCTCTGAATATCGCGCACAATGCGGAAGAGCGTCTCCACTTCCTTGCCCGTCAGCGCGGTCGTCGGCTCGTCCATGATGATCAGCTTGGCATCAGACATCAGCGCACGGGCAATGGCCACCAGCTGCTTGCTGGATGTGGGCAGGCTTTCCACCTCGGCATCCAGATCGATATCCACGCCAAGGCGCTCCAGCGCCTCATGGGCCAGTTTGCGCACACGACGCCAATTGACAAGCTTGGTCTTGGCCCGTAGCTCGGTGTTGAGGGCCAGATTTTCCGCCACGGTCAGATTACCGAACAGGGAGAAGTCCTGATAGATGACCTGAATGGCTCGGTTCACCGACTCGATCGGCGACAGGTTTTCTACCTTCTCCCCCTCGATGATGATCTCACCTTCGGTTGGCTGATAGACCCCGGATATGATTTTGATAAGAGTGGATTTCCCCGACCCATTCTCACCAGCAAGGCAATGGATTTCGCCTTTGTTGATGGTTAGGGAGACGTCATCCAGTGCACGCAAACCGAGAAATTGCTTCCCGATGCTGCGCAGTTCAATGAACGCTTCAGACATGCTCGAACCAGGCGTTTGAGAATTTAACAATTGGTGTGAGAAGGGCAGCGCCAAGCGCTGCCCCGAAGGCGACATGATCAGAAGTTATATTCGTCCATGTTGTCCTTGGTCACACCGACCCAGCCTGCGCCATAGAGCAGGTTTGGCTGGTCTGCCACCGGAGTGATCAGATCGGTATAGCCTGGCAGGCCAAGATCGAGGCCAGCCTTGATTTCCGCATCTTTTTTCTCAAGCGCCATCACAGCAACGATGTTCATTGCATAGCCAGCAACGGCAGGATCCCAGAACTGGATATACTGGATGTCATCGTTGGCCAGATACTCACCAGCCACAGACACAAGGCCCGTGCCGGCAAAGAAGAGTTTGTCTTTAAGACCACGCTCAGCAATCAGTCGGCCAGCGCCGGCAGATGTAGGCATCGGACCACCGACGATCCCCTTAAGATCTGGATAGGTGGTGAGCGTTTCTTTCAGCTTGTTATAGTCAGTATTGGCGTCGTCATAGGTTTCCAGACGCTTGGTGACCAGTTCCATTTTCGGGAAATTGGCTTTCTGGTAATCAATCGCCCCGTCAATCCATTCATTCTGGGATTTGGATGTGAGGCTGCCAACGGTTGCGGCATATTTGCCTTCACCGCCCATATAACCACCGAGCACTTCCATCAGCTTTGCGCCATAGGCGTGGTTGTCGAAAGCTTCCAGAACATAGTCCGCATTCTTGATGTTAGAGGCCTCGTGGGCCACAACAACAATACCGCGATCACGGGCCTTTTTCAGGACAGGCTCGACGGCTTCCACGGAAAATGGCACGATGGCAATGGCGTCAACGCCCTGAGCAATCAGGTTTTCGACAATTTGCACCTGAGCGGCTGCATCAGCCTGGCTTGGGCCAAGCATCCATGTGTCATGGCCCGTTTCATCACCAAACTGCTTGACCCCGTCGCGCATGCGATCGAACCAGGCAATGCCGTCAACCTTGACGACCGTGGCGATGGAATATTCTTTCCCCGTTTCGCTCTTGTAAATATCCTTGCGCACCTGTGAGGTGTCGACAGGCCCTTCTGCAAGAGCAGGAGCGGCAACAAGCGCAGCCGCTACAAGAATTGATGAGAACAAAGACTTCATTGAATCCTCCCTTGGATTGTCCATGTCATCTATTCAGATAAGTGAGAGAATAGCCGCGCGTTCCTCCAAACAATCGCGGCCATCTGGTCCCGGCCTCAGCCGGTAACGATTGCGACGCTTGCACTGGCTCCCAGCCGAGAGGCGCCCGCCTCAATCATTTTCAGGGCATCGGCATGTGTGCGAACACCCCCGGACGCTTTCACGCCCATTTCTTCCCCGACTTCAGCACGCATCAGGGCCACATCCTCGGCCGTGGCCCCTCCGCTCATGAAGCCGGTGGAGGTCTTGACGAAATCAGCGCCGGCTTGCTTGGAAAGCTGGCAGGCTAATTTCTTTTCTTCATCGCTCAGAAGGCAGGTCTCGATGATCACCTTGAGCTTTGCTTCGCCACAGGCTTTTTTAACCTCGGCAATATCATGCCTCACATAGTCGACATCCCCGGCCTTCAGCTGACCGACCGGGATCACCATATCGACCTCTCCGGCCCCTTCGGCTACGACCCAGCGGGCCTCGGCGCATTTGAGCGCAGTCGGGATTGCACCCAGCGGAAAGCCGACAACCGAACATGTCACCACATCACTTCCAGCCAACAGTTTGGCGACCTGAGGAATATTGACCGGATTAACACAAACCGAGCAAAAGCCGAATTTCAGAGCTTCCTTGCAGATCTTCTCAACCTCTTCAGGCGTTGCCTGCGGCGCCAGGATGGTGTGATCGATATATTTGGCCAGGGTCTCGGAGGTTAAATCAGAGGCAAGGGTAGTCATGGAATCTGCTCCTGTTATTCAACATATGAAAACAAGGGTTTGTTAATCAATGTGATTATTCTAACATTTGTTGAAAGCATATTCACATATTGACGCCCTTTCTGTCAAATTGTAAAAGATAGTTGTGACAAGTTTTTCATAATCACAGGATGGCGTAACACGAAAATTTCGTTATAAGAGGGTCACCTCACAAAACCGAAACGATTCAGTACGCAGATTGCAAGGCTTATGAAGATGCAGAGCCGCAGAAAAACGAGGCTTGATAAACTGGAAAAAACGCTCGATGAAGGGCGCGCGCTTCACTTGCGTGATGCAGCCTCGATGCTCGGCGTTTCTGAAATGACCGTCAGGCGCGACATCGCTTCAAGCGACAAGCGCTTCTCCTTTCTGGGTGGGCATATTGTCATTTCCGGTGAACAACCCTCAGGAAAGGGTTATTTCCTGCACCGGGAAAATGCCACCAATGTTCAAGCCAAAAAGGCTTCTTGCCAGAAGGCCATAGACCTGATCCAACCCGGCGACGTCGTCTTTCTCGATTGCGGCACAACCTTGCCCTATATCGCCGAATCCCTCGGCGACAGAGGCCCTTTGACCGTCATATGCTATTCGGTCAATATCGCCGAAATCGTCTGCAAGCAGCCCAATCTGAAAGTCATCCTGCTGGGCGGAGAATATCATCCCTCTTCGGCGTCCTTTGCCAGCGAAGAAGCTCTGGAAATGCTTTCCAACCTCGGCATCAACAAGGCCTTCCTCTCTGCTGGCGGCCTGCATGCCCAACACGGGCTGAGCTGTTCCAATTTTCACGAAGTCCGCATCAAGCAGATGGCCATGAGTCGCGCTGTGACAAACATTCTGGTGATGGACTCCAGCAAGATCGGCAAGGTGAAGGCCGCTCCCTTTGCGCCATCAAACGCCATTGATTTTCTGGCAACCGATGATGACATCACCACCGAGCAGCGGTCTCTGCTCATGGATGCCAATGTCGAGTTGGTGCCCTGAAGGGAACCATCCCACGCATATCCACTCAGCTCTTTCCAAGAGCTCTCATCTCGTCCCCATCACGCTCTATACCCCTCACTTCCTTGATCCAGCGGCAAAGCGTCAAAGCTTTTTCTTCCGTTAACAAACATAGTTAATAGCTTATTAAATTCTGCGGTGTTTACTGAGCGGCAAAGCCAGACAAAAGTCTGAATCGAAATTTGCCATCGCCAAGCCATCGCCAGGACCTGCAGGACCATGCACACAAGCGCAAAAATCACAGCACTCCTCTCGACGCTTGCCCTGCTTGCTGGCTGCGGAACATCCAGTAAACTCAACCGCATCCAGGCAACAAAGATGGTGCCATCAAGCGAAGCCTTCCTGTTTACCCCACCCGGTGGCCCGGCCATTGTCGGGGTCTTGCAGACGGACTATTCCAACGGCACTGAACAACAGATCACTCTAGCGACCAGTTCAGCTGTTCCGGGCGAAAACTATGCCAACGTCAAGCTGGTGATCGCCTCCGGAGTCAATCAGGCTTCTCTGCCCAACGCTTCTACCGCCTACTCGGACACCCGCAGCATTCAAAGAGAGCTGCACGCGGAGTTCCCGTCCATGCGGATGACGCCGTCTACTCTATTCTTGCAAAACAACTACGGCCCCTTCAGCTACGCCATCGGCGAGGGCGCTACCGGCGATACATGCCTTTATGGCTGGCAGCAGATCCGCAGCCGCACGGAAGATCGCGCCTTGTTCCGCAACAATGGCATTGTTCAGATCCGCTTGCGCATATGTGACAGCAAGGCAACCGAGAAGCAGCTTCTTTCGCTGATGTATGGCTACACCATCGCAACCAGCTATTCCGGACGCTTCTGGAACCCCTATGGCGAACCACAGGCACCAAACAGTACACTGGGAGAAACCGGCAGCCCGATTTATCCGCCAGACGGTGTTGGCACCTTCTCACTGGCTTCGGTGCCCGCTTCCAAAAGAACCACAGCCCCGAGAACCACGCCCGTCGCAAAGACCCCGGAAGACCGTCCATTGATTATGGACCCACCTGTCGCTCCACAGCCCTCCGGCAAGAGCAATACAGCACAGGAGAACGCGCCGATTGTTCCGCTGCCTCCTTTGACGTCGGTTATTCAGCCTTCAACAGGAAATTAACCGCCTTGAATTCACGTCTGCCACACGCAAGCTGTCTGGTATAGACTGGGAAGGGTAAAGTGTCGCAATTTCGCGGCGCTTCGGATCTCATGGCAGAAACATTGAGACATCATAAATTTGTGATTTCAGTTAGTTATCCACCAAATGTAGAACCGCTCCAATGGTGGGCAGCATCAGGAATCGACGAAAGTTCAATTTAAATTTACCTCTGCGCGTTAAGGCTTTCCTCAAAAGGAGCCGCATATGTCCCTGTATAAAATCCAGGTCTTCTTCGTTTGGGTGTTGTCAGTTGTTGCATTTCTGATCATCACAACGATGCCGATCAACCTGCAGACGCAGCTCATCTGCAGCCTTGTCGTCTTTACGCTCATGGCTATTTTGAAACTGCTCAAGAAGAACGGCTCTCTGCGCATCATCTCGCTGACATTCGGCCTCTCCATCATCGCACGCTATGTCTTCTGGCGCACGACAGAGACCATTCCCTCTCCGAACCAGATCGAGAACTTCATTCCCGGCTTGTTGCTCTATATCGCGGAAATGTACAATGTGCTGACGCTGCTCCTCAGCCTGTTTGTGGTCAGCCGCCCTTTGCCTTCGCGCCCATCTTGCGAATTGCCCAGCCACAACCGCTTGCCGTCGGTTGACGTGTTCGTCCCCAGCTACAACGAACCGGCCGATATTCTCGGCAACACGCTGGCTGCGGCCAAAGCCATGGACTACCCGGCAGAAAAGGTCACGGTATGGCTTCTCGATGATGGCGGCACGCTGGAAAAGCGCAATTCAAGCGATATCCTCAAAGCCAATGCCGCCAGGAAGCGTCACGAGGATTTGCAAAAACTCTGCGCAGAACTGGATGTGCGCTACCTGACCCGTGAGCGTAATGAACACGCCAAGGCGGGTAACCTGAACTATGGACTGGAGCATTCCACGGGGGATCTCGTTGCGATCTTCGATGCCGACCACGCACCAGCACGAGAATTTCTCACCGAAACCGTTGGCCATTTTGCCAAGGATTCCAAGCTGTTTCTGGTGCAGACACCGCATTTCTTCATCAATCCCGACCCACTTGAACGCAATCTGAAGACCTTCTCCTTCATGCCCAGTGAAAACGAGATGTTTTACGGCATCATCCAGCGCGGGCTGGACAAGTGGAATGCATCCTTTTTCTGCGGCTCAGCTGCCGTTCTGCGCCGCGAGGCGCTGGAAGAGACAGGCGGCTTTTCTGGCAAGACAATCACCGAAGACTGCGAAAGCGCGCTCTCGCTACATGCCAAGGGCTGGAACAGCGTCTATATCGACAAGCCCCTGATCGCGGGGCTACAGCCGGCAACCTTTGCCAGCTTCATCGGCCAGCGCAGCCGCTGGGCGCAGGGCATGATCCAGCTCATGCGCTATAACTTTCCACTCTTCAAGTCGGGGCTCTCTCTGCCACAGAGGCTGTGTTACCTATCATCGATGATGTTCTGGTTCTTCCCGATTTCGCGGACCATCTTTCTGTTTGCCCCCTTCTGCTACATCTTCTTTGATCTCAAGATTTTCGAGGCCTCCGGCGGTGACTTCATGGCCTATACACTGGCCTATATGCTGGTAAACCTGATGATGCAGAACTATCTCTACGGCTCCTTCCGCTGGCCCTGGATTTCCGAACTATATGAATATTCGCAGACAATCCATCTGCTGCCCGCGGTCTTGTCCGCGATCATCAACCCGTCCAAACCCAGCTTCAACGTGACGGCAAAGGACGAGAGCATCACGTCCAATCGGCTTTCCGAGATCAACCGGCCGTTTTTCGTTGTCTTTTTTGCCATTTTGCTGGCGGTTGCCTTTTCCATCTACAAGATTTACGCCGAGCCCTACAAGGCCGACGTAACCCTCGTCGTTGGGGGCTGGAATATCTTCAACCTTATCCTTGCGGGATGCGCTCTGGGTGTGGTTTCCGAGCGCGGCGAAAGGCAGGGCGCGAGACGCATTTCAGTGTCCAGAAGCTGCGAATTTCTTTATGGCGACAGTTGGCACGAATGCTCCATTGACAATGTCTCCATTCACGGCGCGGCACTGCATATCTATGAACCGGACTTCCCGGAAATCAAACGCGATGCGATTGGCAAGATTCGCTTTACCAAGCATGACGGCGAGAATACTGCATCCCTGAGCATCAAGGTGCGGAACGTAAGACAAAGCGGCGACAGGCTCATTCTTGGCAGTGCTTTCAAGCCAGAAAGCCCCAAGGACTATTCCGCCATTGCTGATCTTGTGTTCGCCAATTCCAGACAATGGACAGACTTCATGCGCAGCCGCCGAAAAAATCCGGGCATCGTAAGCGGAACTGTGTGGTTTCTGGCGCTTTCGCTCCGGCAGACATTGCGCGGATTTGAGTATCTCATCAAGGGCTCGATTTCGGGCTCAAAAGAGAAAAATCTGGCCGAAAATGAAGGGAGGAAAGCATGATGAAACCCATTCTGCTCGCCCTGATGCTCATTGCCCTACCTGCGGCAAACAGCATAGCAGATCCCCTGCCCTTCGACATGTCCACCGAGAATGCCGCCCCGCGCGAGCAATCCTCTCCCGCAGAGCCATCCTCTGCCGGATCAGAATCGAGCGAAGAGCAATCCCGCCGACTGGGTGAAATTCTCACACCCGACGCACCAGCCTTATCCGCCCCTTCTTCTTCCTCTCCGGTCTCCTCAGCTTCAGAACCATCAGCAACCATGACCGGCTTGGCATCACCGGGACAGACAAACCGCCGCTATCTGATTCCCGCAAACCAATTGACCCTTAACGGAGAAATTGACCAGAAGGACTGGAGCCTGTTTCTCACCTCATGGCAGGCCACCAATGCCAAGAGTCTCACGCTGTCCTACCGCAACACGGTGGTGATCGCACCGGAGAGCTCCCGCATGATCGTGAGCATTAACGACCATGTCGTCCTAGAAGAACCCTTAAGGTCTCCGGCCAGCTTTACCAAGCTCACCGTGCCGCTGCCCGAGGGCCTGCTGCGCTATGGCGCGAACACCATTTCGGTTCGGGTAACACAGCGCCACAGAACAGATTGCACGATCGATTCGACCTATGAACTGGTAACAACCCTCAATGCACAAGGCAGCTATCTCACCTTGCCTGCATCCGAGCGCATATCCGATCTGGAGGCGATCCGCGCCATAGGGGTCGACGGCAATGGCGACACACATTTTGAAATCAGCTCTCCGTCGATCAAGCAGTCAACGGCTGTAGAGGATCTGCTCTCGCTTAGTCAGGGGCTGGCCTTGCTGGCAGGCATGCCCAATCAGGATTTTGCCTTCAACCGCGATGCACTACCGGTTTCCGGGCCGGGGCGTCTTGGTGTTCTGGTGGGAACCGCCTCCGAGCTGGCTCCCATTGTGCCCAATCTACCGCAAGCAGCCCGCGTCGGACAGTCGGCCTCCATGCTGCGCGTTACCCCTAACAGCGCCCCCATTCTGGTCATCAGCGGCCCTGACTGGGCGAGCATCAGCTCTGCCATCGGCAAGATTGTCGCCCCCCTAAGCGAGGCGTCCGTCGATCAGCGCGCCGGTTTGCAAAATAGTGGCTGGACCGGACCAGACTTGCCGGTCATCTTGTCGGACAGCCAGTTCAGCCTTTCCGATCTGGGGCTGAAAACGCAGGAATTCAGCGGCCGCCGCTTCCAGACAACCTTCTCGATCATGCTGCCGGGTGACTTCTATGGCCGGGCCTCAAGTGAATTCACGATCCTGCTGGACGCTGCCTATGCCCCGGATGTTCTGCCTGGCAACCACATCACGGTTTTCGTCAATGGCGAAGTGGCCTCCGTCGTGCAGATCAACAATCGTCATGGCGGCATCTTCAAGCATTTTCCGGTCAGCGTGACCATGCGTCACTTCAAGCCGGGGAGAAATACCATCACCCTGAGTGCAGAGCTTGCGACCAACCAGGACGCAGTTTGCGCCCCAGGCGAGAATAATACGCGCGACCCCCGGTTCGCCCTCTTCAACACAACACAAATCCAGATCGAGAAATTCGCCCGGGCTGGCCAGTTTCCCAATCTTTCAGCAACCGCGCGCACCGGCTTCCCCTATGCCAAGGACGAAAAGAGCATTTCTCTCTTTCTCGAGCCTGTCGGACCGGAAACCATGTCGTCTGCAGCGACTGTGTTGGGAAAAATGGCGCTTTCCTCTGGCCATGCACTGGGTGTAAAGCCCAAGACATCTCTTCGGGCCATCGGTGAAGAAGACACGATTTTCGTGGCCCCGATTTCCCAGATTCCACGCAGTTTCCTTGATCGTTTCCACATCGCACCGGATGCCGGCGAAACCTGGAACCAGATTGCCGACAACGGAACAGAAGAAGCCGATACCACCAAACAGTTCAACGAGTGGCAAGATCGCATCTCCAGCGAAGGACTATTGGGTTATCTGGAAAGAGCCGGATCTTGGCTGCATGACCGCTTCGGCCTGACGACAGACGAGTTGGAGCTCTTCAAGGATATCAAGGAATCCTTCATGCCCACCCCGACCGACATCCTGCTTCTGGCGCAGAATACAAGCTTCGAGGGCGAGGGTAACTGGACTCTGATAACCGGCCCCACAGTGCAAAATCTGGCCTTGGGAAATGCCCTCATCGCAAGCCAGTCTCGCTGGGAAAATCTCCAAGGCTACCTGACAGCATTGACACCGGACCGGATGGTTTCCCGCCTTGATCCCAATCCGACCTTGCGCCTGTCAGACCCTTGGGACATCCGCAATCTCAGGCTGGTCATAACCGATTGGCTTTCACATAGTAGTCTTGTCTATGTCGGCCTCCTCATTCTCGCCGCCATCTTTCTTGCTCTCTCATGGGCCGCTTTGCTCAAACGCTCCGGGAGACGGGAATGAAACGCCTGATGACCGTTCTCATAGCGGCAATAGCCCTATGCATCTCAACTGTCATCGGTTTCGCTCAAGACCGGGGCGTTTCCAGTGCGGATTGGGCTCTTTACAAGGCCCGTTTTCTGGCACCAAACGGTCGCATCATAGACAATGCAAACGGCGATATCAGCCATAGCGAGGGGCAGGGATACGGCCTGCTGCTGGCCTATCTGGCGAATGAACCGGCAGACTTCGAGCGTATCTGGTCCTTCACCAAGTCAGAACTGATGGTGCGCAACGACGGGTTGGCCGCATGGCGATGGGATCCGGCAGCACACCCCCATGTCACCGACATCAACAATGCCACAGACGGCGATCTGCTGATCTCCTATGCTCTGGCTCTGGCTGGCTTCTCATGGCAGAACGAAGCCTATATGAATGCGGCAACCCGGATCGCAAAGACTCTTCTGGAGCGCACGGTGACAGAGCATGGCAAACTGAGCCTGCTTTTGCCGGGCGTTGACGGCTTTTCCTCCAAGGACCGCAAAGACGGGCCGGTTGTGAATCTTTCATATTGGGTCTTTGAAGCCCTGCCGGTGATGAATGCGCTTGCACCATCAAAGAAATGGGAGAGGGTCTATAGCAGTGGCCTGCAACTGCTGGAAGCGATACAATTCGGGCCTCGAAAACTACCCTCGGACTGGATCAGCCTTGGCGGAAAAGAACCGGTGCCAGCCGCAGGGTTCGACCCGCAATTCGGCTATAACAGCATCCGCATACCGCTCTACCTCATTCGCGCTGAAATCAAGGCGCCAGAGCTGCTCGAACGCATCAAAAAAGGCATGACGTTTCAAGACCATATCCCTGCACTCGTCAATGTCGAAACGGGTGTTCAGCTCGAGCAACTGGAAGACCCCGGATATCAAATCGTTAACCATATCATGGCATGTTCGGATAAGGACAACACCAATCCGGCCGTGTCGAGGGATTTCCACCCAGAGTTCTACTATCCTTCTACACTCCAGTTACTTGGCCTGGCCTATGTGAAAGAGAAGCGTTCAGAGTGTCTCGTAAGCCGATCATCATCATCGCCTCACTAGCAGCGATTGCAGCCCTTGCCACAGAGTTGGAGATTCCCAAGCTCTCGCCTGCTCTTGCTGCCTTCAAGCAGGATGCATCAACCACCAAGGATGCCAACGCCCCCTTTGTGCTCTCAAATGCACAAATGCAGGCGCAGCCAGAGCTTTCGCCGCAGAGCGCCCCATCTGAGAGCGAACCATCAAAAAGCGACCAACCAGAGACTTCTGCCAATCCGGTAAAAACCCGTCTGAACGCAATCAGCAATGCCATTCCAGCCCAAGCCAGCCCCAAACCGGCCCTGACGGTCACGCAAGCTGAAACCAGCTCACAAGAGGCAGGAGACAGAGCGCTCAGCCAACAGACCGAGGTGGATGAAAGCGCCCTACGCTATTTTGCCAGCAAGGGAGACACCAAGCGCCTGAAGGCAGAGATTGCACGCTTACAGTTGCTTTATCCCAACTGGGTACCACCAGAAAATCCCATGGCCATGGCGAGCGAACCTAGCGGTGAGTCAGATGCCTTCTGGTCGCTCTATGCTGAGGGAAAATTTGCTGAATTGCGCGCTGAGATCAAGGCGCGGCAGGAGCAGGAACCCGGCTGGCAGCCTCCCGAGGAGCTGATCGGTCTACTGGATCTGGCTGAGAAGCGCAACCGGATCGTCAACAGTTCCGAACTCAAACAATATGATCAGGTCATCAAGATAGCGGCAGCCGAACCCAACCTGCTGACCTGCAGTGACGTCGACATCCTTTGGCGCGTCTCCGAGGCCTTTATCAAGACAGACCGCCAACAGCGCGGCCTTGATGCCTATAACTACATTCTTAACACTTGCAGCAATCAGCAGGAGCGCTTGGCCACCTTGCAAAAGGCTGCCGAGTTGCTGCCTTACGCCCCCATGCAAAGCCTCTTGGAATCCACCGATCCGGACGCATTCAACGCAGCGGACTATCAAACCCTGATCGACAATCTGGCAAGGCGCTTTGTGGCAGAAGCCAACGAAGACCCCGACCTGCAAATTGACGATCGCTATGTCAACGCCATGCGTCAGATTGCTAATAGCGGCAAGGAAGCATCCGATATCGCGCTGATGGGTTGGTATCTCTGGCTGCATGACAGCAAGGACAAGGCCGAGCCCTATTTCCGTGCAGCGCGGGTGAAAGAAGACACGGCAGAAACATCTCAGGGTCTGGGTCTGGTTTTGCTATCGCAAGAAAAGCCCGAAGAAGCCGAAGAGGTCATGTATCCATGGCGCTCTGAGAGCCCGGACGCCATGCAGACCTATTTGGCGGCAGCCACCGAGCTGCTATCACAGGATCCGCCAAAGGCCCTTGAGCAAGACAAGCTGACCCGTATCGCAACCGTTACGGTTGAAGAGAAGAGCGCCAAGATAGCCCAGCAATTTGGTTGGTATGCACGCCATTTCAAGCAGAACAAGACAGCCCTGCGATGGTTTGAAACATCCCTTTCTTGGGATGAAGAGAGCGAGCCTGCGGCCTATGGTCTTGCGGTTACATTGGTTGACCTCAAGCAATGGAAGCGTCTGGCATCCGTCCGCGAGAGTTGGCAAGGAAAATCCGAACGCATCGCAGCGCTCAAACAGCCCACTGCTTCGGGCAGCGGCGCCGTTGCCGTCAATTGCCGCAACAACAAGCCCTCGGCAGCATCCTCAGCCAGAACAGCCATCAGTTATGGCTGGTGCTTCATGCGTATGGAGCGCGCACTGGAGGCAGCCAACAGCTTCGAGATCGCCTTAAACAAAGGCGCCTCCAGCGCACGCAGTGAAGCCGCCTATGGCAAATCGCTGGCCTATCTGCGCCTTGGCCTTGTCGATGACGCAGCATTCACCGCCACCCGTGCAACACTCGGGCAGAAGCGTGCGCACGAGTTGCAGGTTTCCATCCTGACACAGAGAGCCACATCAGCCTTCAAGCTGGGTCATTACAGGGAAGCGATCCTCTATCTGGACCAGCGAGCCCAGCTTGGCCCGGAACCGGTGGATCTGATGCTGATGCGCGGCCATGCCTATCTCAAGCTCAAGCATATGGCACAGGCGATCCATATATTCGACGCACTGGCCGCAACCGGCAATCGGGACGCCATCCGCAGCCTGAATGAAGCAAGGCAGCAGGCCTCGTCGCAAGGATAAGCGCGCAGAATCCGCTCTCCGCATTATGGCATTATGAGACAAAGAAGAAAAAGGGACCGCGCAAAGCCGGTCCCTTTCCTCTATGCGCTGCATTCGAGCGCCAGCGCCAACAAGAGCTATTTGGATGCAGTGGCAAAATCCGCATCAATGGAAGCTTCGCAGGCCTTGATTTCCTTTTCAAAGCGCTCAAGCCAAGCCTTTCCTTCGTCACCTGCCTGCTTGATGAAATAGTCCCGCACCGGTGCTGTGGCTTCTTGGAATGCTTTCTTTTCTTCCACATTTGGCGTGTAGATCGTCCCGCCAGCAGCCCGGAAGGTTTCATAGGCATCATATTCTTTCCATTTGGGATAGACGCGCAGGAACTGATTCTGCGCCGCGATGCCATCCAGCACGACCCGTTTCAGTGCATCGGGGAAACTGTTGAACCGATCATTGTTCATAATCCAGACCCCACCCATATAGGCATGCCCATCGAGGATGAGATAATTGAGGCTCTCCTCGAATTTCATCATCGTGATATCGACAATGCCATTCTTCGTGCCATCGACAACACCGGTTGAAAGAGCGGTATAGACTTCCGGCCAGGCAATCGGCGTCGGCGCTCCGCCCAGAGCCTTGACCAGCTCCTGCTGGATCGGCGCAGGAACCGTACGGATCTTCAATCCCTTGATATCGTCTGGTGATTTGATCTGCTTGTCGGTGGTGGCAAAATTGCGCCATCCGCCGGAGTTGGACACCATCATCAGGCGCAGATTGCCGGTCTGCTCAAGCACGTTGGCGCGCACATCGGCGAGAAAATTCTGATTGTTATAGACGCATTCGGCCACCCGATCATCACGCAGCATATAGGGCAGATCGAAGGCACCAACCGGCTCCCAATAATTGGCCAATTCCGGAATGGTCGTCTGGAAATAGTCGAATGTACCCGCCTGCACACCGGAAAGGCATTCCCGTGCCGTACTGCAAAGCTGACCGCTTGGATAGATATTGACCTTGATGGCTCCGTTGGAGTGGTTTTCGACGAAATTCTTGAACACCAGCAAAGATTGATGATTGTAGCTTTCAATGTTCGTCACATGCGGGACGGTCAGCTCGTAATCCGCTGCGTGAGCACCAGCAGACATCACCATCGCCGAAAGCAGTGACAGACCCAAAGTCTTCAATTTCATAAAATCCTCCTTGTGACAAATACACCAACCGGCCCATCTCAACGACAAGCTGATTGCCCCCTTAAAATCTTCCTTTCACATCATGCCCAACAATTTAGGAAGCCCTATGACAAGCGTTGGGAAAAATGAAATCACAAAAATAACCAAGGCCTCAATGGCCAGAAACGGAATGATAACACGGGATATCTTTTGCAGCGGCACCCCGGAAACCGCCGAGGCGACAAACAGCACCAACCCCATTGGCGGTGTCGCCAAACCGATGGAAAGATTGACCACCATGACAACGCCGAAATGGACAGGATCAATCCCCACATGGGTCATGATCGGAGCCAGAATGGGCGCAAAGATCAGGATGGCTGGCCCTGCATCCAGAAACATCCCCACGAAAAACAGGAAGATATTCATGATGAAGAACAGGAGATAGGGATTATCGGTGACCGAATAGAAAAAGCGCGAGATCGTAACCGCGATCCCCGAGAGAGACACCACAGACGCAAAGCCACTCGCCGCAGCGACGATAATGAGTATGGCGCCCGCATTCACCGCAATGCGCACAAACATCGGAAAGACATCCCTCAGTTTCAGAATGCGCATGATGAAAACCGACAGGATGAAGGCATAAAAAACCGCCACGGCCGCCGCTTCCGTGGGCGTGAAAATGCCACCATAGATGCCACCCAGAATGATCACTGGCGTCAAAAGAGGCAGTACCGCTGCCTTGAGCGCGGCCGACCGTTCGGCGGGCAAGGCCTTATCGAACTGCTGCACCTGCGGATATTTCTTGATCTGCCAGCGATTGACCAGCATCAGCGCACCGCACAACATGAGCCCCGGCACGATGCCCGCCATGAACATCGCGGCCACAGAGGTATTCATCACAAAAGCATAAATCAGCATGATGCCGCTTGGCGGAATGATGGTGCCCAGAACGGTCGCCGCCGCCGTGATGGCAGCTGCATAGGTCCGGTCATATTTGAACCGCTCCATCTCCGGTATCATCATGTTGCCAATAGCAGAGGTCGCCGCCACCGACGAGCCGGTCAAAGCACCAAAGATGGTCGCAGACAGAATGACCACATGCCCCAATCCACCGCGATAGTGCCGCACCATGGTCTGGGAAAAGGAGATAATGCGCGTGGTGATGCCGCCATTGACCATGAACTCGCCCGCCAGCATGAAGAAGGGCAAGGCAAGCAGCAGAAAATTGTCCATACCCGCATACAGACGCTGATACAGCATGTTGAGAAACAACAATTTATCAGCCTGAAACAGGGCAATGACAGGGGACAGCCCCAGCGCAAACAGAACCGGCAGGCCGATCAGCAGCAACAGCAGAAAATATAGGGCAAAAATCGGCGAAACCATGTGTAAAATCCTTGCGCAGCTCTCTTCAATCAAAGGGCGGGCGTCTGCTCACCGGGCGCATCAGCAATGAAAAGACGCAATTCCGCAACGATCTTCTGGAAGGCGCTCAAAAGCGTGATTGCCATGAGAATGGGAGGCGCAGCATAGATGAAACGCATGGAAATCGGCAGGCTGTCTGCCCTGCTGCCCCCACGCAGAAAAAAGTCATACCCGAACTTGATCCACACACAGAATGTCAGGATTGCCAGAATATGGATGACGACCATCAGCAGATGCCGCTCTCGCCGCTGCTTGAGGGATTCGAGCAGAAAGGTCATCGCAATATTCTTGTCCTGCAGGTAGATCAGCGGTAGGCAGAGATAGGCCATATAGATCATCAGAAAACGCGACAGCTCATCAGTCCAGCTGAGCGGCATGCCGAGCAAATAGCGAAACACCACCTGCAGCAGAACGATCACTGTCATCGCGACAAGCATCGCGCCACCGATCCAGCTTCCCAGCCGCGCCAGAGGTGCATTCACCCTGTTCAGCCCCTTTTCCAATGACGCCAACATGAGACACGCTTCCCTTGATGATTAAAGTGGTTGTGAAAGCGTCAAAGCAAGGCTCAATTCTCAGCCTTGCTCTGGCATTTCAATCTGTCCGATTTTGCATAAGGAGGAAAAAACGCAAAGATATGACAGCTGTGGATCACAGCGCCATGCCTCCCCTCAGCATGTCATTTCGCAAAGGCCACCACCCCCATAGCGACCAAAAACATGGGCAGCGAGAAACACGAAAGGTCCGTCAGGTAACAAATGCCCGGTTCGATTTCAAAAGCTACTCTTTATCAACCAGATCATGCAACTTGTCTTCTGCGGCCTTTTGTATCTTTTTCTTCTCGCTATTGTCAAAATCGCTCTTAACACTCTTCAAGGCCTGGAAGGCCATAAAGAGATTGCCAGCTTGCTCGGCCAGATCCAGAACATCCAGACCATGCTGGACCATATAGTCGACCAGCTGACCGGCATAATTCCACAAGAACAGCAAATCGGCGGGCATGACGCCATCAGCGCGCGCAACACCATAATCTGCGCTGTCGGCTCCCTCACCGAAATAATCATCATAGCTATCGGCTTCATCGACAGCGTCTGCCATGGCTCTGGTGAGCTCCATTTGGAGCTGTTTAGCATCAATCATCATCGGCCACTCTCCTGTGCCCATCTTGTATCCATTCGCTTTATGGTATCCTGTGCCCAAAATGCAAGCAAGCGCAACAGGAGGTAGCAAGCGGTCGAAATAATCGCAGTGGGCAAAACAGAAGCCCAATGCGCCTGAGAAAAAAGCTGGGGGAAGCGATCAAGGCTCGGCGTGGCATGAACCACTCCCTGCCGCACCCCTTGCATGACATCGGCCTGAGCCATATAAAGGACGCAGGAAAACAGGAAAAAGAGGAAAGCTTCAATCAGGGAAACAGCCGCGACCACCTTCAGCTTGCGCATGAACAGCAACAGATACTGATGAAAGAGCAGCGTTAATCCGCCCATTACGATCAGTAGCAGCAAACCGCTTTCCAGTATTCTTGCATGAAACAGCCCGAAGCGTAGGAAGTAGTTGAGCGGAATAACGCAAAAGATCACCCCGCACACAACGAGCATGAAAAAGCCCACGGCCACCCCCGGCAATGAGAGGGAAAACAGGCCAAGCCGCCGTAGCACACGCCCCCGATGCCCCTTGTGCCCCGTATCCCCCTTCTTCCATGAGAGTGACACCTGCCCCGAAGCCAGATACCGGATACCCTTCACAGCTCCGCCAATGGCAAAAACAAGAAAAAGAATAGCTCCGGGCATGCCGATCAATTGTGCATTTAAGTTGGAGAAGATCCCCCGATACAGCATCATCACCGAACCGATCAGCCCCGGCCCGCACACTTCCACGGCGGTTACGGCAAGAAAGGTCAAAAACCAGGCCAAACCACCCCGCCGCAAAGGCTTGACGGGACGCTTGGGCAGCGTGACATAGAGGCAAGCAAAAGCCCCGAGCGCCACCACATCAAAGCCCAACACCGTCCAGCATAAATCCTTCGGAGCAACCAGCACATACAAGGTTCGGATGCTGAAAAAGAAGCCCCAGAAATAGATCAGCATATCCCGTGCGTGAAGGCTCAGCCCGCGTTGATGCAACGCCCGCTCGAAAGGCGAAATCCCGGTTCTAAGCGCAGAAAAGATGTCCGGTCTGGCAGGCAGGCCATCAAACCCGTAGGGCGCCTCAATCTCTGAGACAAAATGGAATCCGGCAGCATCGGCAAAATATTCACGCGCCTTAATATAGGAAACAATCATGCCTCTAAAGGAAAGATAGACCCCGGCACTGAAGCTTAGAAAAATCACAATGGAAAGCGGAAGCGTAAGGGATGGTCCCATGGGGGTCATCGAGAGCACCGTTGACCCTATAAGCAGAAGAGGCCCAAACACCATGA
Source organism: uncultured Cohaesibacter sp. (assembly GCF_963678225.1). Taxonomy (NCBI): domain Bacteria; kingdom Pseudomonadati; phylum Pseudomonadota; class Alphaproteobacteria; order Hyphomicrobiales; family Cohaesibacteraceae; genus Cohaesibacter; species uncultured Cohaesibacter sp. The sequence goes on from NZ_OY782764.1 coordinate 673,238, forward strand.
GGAACATGAAGGTGAGCAACGCGACAATCACCACAAATGCCGAATTCGCCAGATTGTCCTTGCTGACCGCATGGGCGCATTCATGCACCATGAAAAAGACCAGACGCTCCTGCACGGCGTCAGAGCGCTTGCCCTTGAGGATGCGGGAGAGATGCCCCCTCGGCGCATAGAATAGCTGGTCGGCTCCGAAAAAATCGGTACCCGCCTCCCCGCCCTTGCCAAGAGGCATGCGAATATCGACAAAATACCCCACCCGACGCAGCAATCGCTCAGCCACGCCCCGCGCAGCAGGATAAAGCAACAGGCTTTCGCCGGAAGGCTTGTCAAAACGGCAGATATGAGCGGCAAACAGCAACAGGCAAAGGAAGAAAAGAAGATGCCATGCGGCAAGATCAAAAGCGGAATTGCCTCTTGCCTGATTGAAGGCATCCACCGCCTTGCCAAGCCATGGCAGCAGCAACAGTGGATTGGCCCCATTGATCAAAAAGCTGAACTGCGCATAGAGAGAGCCAGCCCCTCGGACCATATCGAGCGCCCACAGCATCGATAAGCAAAGCGCAAGAAAGGCAGCACCACCGAGCAGTAGAAAGGCAACCATGCTCCAGAGCCGCGCGCCGGAAAGAACAAAGGAACGGATGTTCGGATATAGCGGAGCGCGAATAGTCTGGCGCGATGGATTATAAGAGTTCATGCAATTTAAGAGTCTTACAGACCGGCAGATCGGGGATGAACCGCCTGCCGATGGCGGAAAGAATAAAGGACCGATAGGTCAATAACAAAGGTGCTTTAAAAGTGATTGCAAACACGGGTTTACTCGCGCCATGGTGCGTCATAATGAAAGCCATGGCAACCTGATTTCTGCGACAATGCATGATTTGCAGCATCTCGCTCACCAGAATGGCAACCCGATAGCCGACTTCCTTGAGCCGTTGTTCGGCAACCGCATCTCCCCGCACGCGATCAAGACGATCCAGCGCATCAGAGGGTTGATGCCGAGGCTTGGAAAATTGCCCGTATTTATCGGTAACCTTCAGCATCAAAATGAGATTGTCGCTATCTTCGCTCTTGAGTTCGACCAGTTCGATCAAAGGGCAAATGCGCTGAAGCAGGGCCTGAAAGGCTGTTTTCACCTCAAGAGAAAAGCGCCCGGCCTCAATTTGCCGACGCAAATGACCCAGATAAGCCTCATAGGGGCCCTCGGTCTGCTGTTCATCGGAGGCAACCGCCCGCATGCCTTCCCAGCGGTCCTGCTCGCCATCAAGCCATTGCGCCATGACTTGCCTGTGCGCATGAATGCGCCTGCCTTGCGACGCGCGCAGGCGGCGCGGCAACCAGGTCTGGCCGGCAACAAAGGCCGCCCATCTGGGCAGCAGCGGCATGGCCCCGACCTGAACCCAGCTCTGGCGATTGCCTTCCTGCTTGGCAGAATAATCAAACAGATCACGCAAGATACTGTCTGCATCAAGCGCATCAGGCACAGCCTGCAAAGGGTCTCTTTCCCTGTCGAGCCAAAAAGACCATTGCCAGAGCCACTCAAGCCGCTCTTCGCGCCCCGCAAGCAGCGAACTGTCATCAATGCCTTGGCCTTGCAACAAACCCGCCTTGACCTTGCGATCTAACTCGCTGAAGGAAAAGAAGGCATCACCGACAGTCAAGGTGCTGGCAGGGGCTTCATTCATGACGGGCTCCTTGCTCAATGGTGGCGGATAGCAGGGCATCCAGATCCGCGGCATAGATCTCGGATGAATCCAATATAACAAAGCGCTCGCCAATGCGCCTCAAGAAGAGAGGCCGGGAGGCAAGCGTGGCAACAGACACTTGTTTGTCGCCGACACGAGCCTCAAGCACCTGATCAGGCCGAGCAACAAGCGACAGCAAGGCCGCAGGGCGCCCCCACAGCTCGAAATTGCTCAGATAGCGTGTGCGGTCTTCCAGTTCGGCGATATCTCCCGCAACAACATTGTCCGTATCTTCGCAGTCAAAGGCCAAGACCTGAGACGACCCATTGTCGCTCACAAAATCTACATAACCACGCCCGCCCATCACCTCAAATCCGCGCAGCGCTCCGTCCATTTGATCCCCCAACCGCGCACGCAAGCCATCAAAGCCTGCACAGAATGAGGCGGCCTGTCCGCGCAGATCAGAGCGTCCATTGTCAAAGACAGCGCCTATGTCACCCGCCTCATCCAGATACAGACTTTGCGGATCGCGCGTTAACGCCCATGCACCCTTCCACGCCAGCGTATCCGGATCAAACAGGTTCACCCGTTTCTCGCTGCCAATAGCAATGACAGGAGCCCCTTCAAGATGAGACAAGACAGCATGCCCGCGAGCAACCAGATCACTAAACCGGCCATCAACCAGACGGCGCGTCATCTTGCTGCCATTCAGGCTTGCCGCCGTCATGCGGATGGCATCCTCGCCATTCCCTTCGCCGCGGCGATAGGCAAAGTGCCCATCGTCAGCCAGCAAAGCGTCACAGGCTTCCACCTGATCAAGCTGGCCGTTGGTGCGCCAGCGATAAAGGCGACCATCACCATCTTCAAGGCAAAGCGATCTTGCTGCCGCGCGATCACGCCCCAGCACGCGATCAACATCGGCATCTGCGCCGAATGCGCGAATGCTGGCAGCAAGTCCCGCCTCGTTGGCCGCTCGTGCTCCATTTTCCGTTTCCCACTGGCCAACAGGTTGCCGAACCCATCCGAGCCCCGTCATCAAATCGATGTGCTTGGGCTCGATCTTGGCGATCTGTCGAACGGCATCCAGAGCAAAACGCCCTCCTGAAAGGCTGTTCTCTTCCCCATGCCAGCGAAACTGCAACATGCCCTCGCGCCCGGCAGTGCGCCCAATCAGCCAGACGCCAGTTTCCTCATTACCGACAATACGCCGTGTCTCAAAGGGATCATCCAAGTCCTGCCGCAAAGTGAAAGGCTCACCGGCTTCTGAACGTGCCAAACGCCCTTGCCACAGGCGCCCATCCCGACAGCGCAACAGCGTCACCGGTCCATCGTCCCCCTCGCCCCCAAGGCTGAGCAGAGACGACCCGTCATTGGCCGTTTGGGCCCGATCAAAACGGCAGGCGGCCTGTTCCCCCTCCTCTTTGAGAGCATAAAGTGCAAAATGATCCGGATCGATCGCCCCCCCTTCTGCATCAACAGACGAGAAGCCTTCCGGCGAATATGCCCAGATCTGCCCTTCGGCAGAAACCAGCCCTTGCCGCTCATCGATGGCCAGTCGCCCTTTGGCAAAGGCAAGTTGCTTCCACCGGTTGCCATCGCGATAATCAAACAACACACCGCCGTCGCCATTGCGCACACGCATCTGCCCCGCTTGATAGGCAATGCGGTCATCTCCATGTGCCTCAAACGCCTCGGCGAGCTCGTTTGCAGCCACCAGCCCAGCGCCACCCCAGCGCCAGAGATTACCAGCCTCAATATAGAGCCCTTCAGGCAATCCCTGTGGCTCACTGACCGAAGGAGCCACCGTTTGAGGCTGACAGGAAAGCGTCACCGCCCCTTCTTCCAGAAAGCGGAAACTGCGCCCCGGTTTCCCTTTGTCCTCGGTCTCGGAATTGGCAACACGTACCAGCCCGAAAGTCCCATCAAGTGCGGTAAAATTGCCATGCCAGCTTTGCGCCAGATTCCCATTGCAGCGGATAATGTCATCAAGCTGATCATGCGGGAAGCGCCCCGATGACGACAGCATAAACGGAGCCCCCAACGGCTGGCCATCCCCATCAGAATAGCGCAACAAAATGCGCCCCTGCTGCCGCTCCCAGTGCCAGAAATCATTGCCACCCAAATCCTCAACCGAGAAATCAGTACCCCGCCCACAAGGAAGAACAGAGCTTTCATCAATCGCGAGACATTGCTCAGACCCGAGCGCATAGATAGGCGCGCGCCCATTGCGATAGGCGCCGATATGCACCACCGCTTCACGCCCGTTGCGCGCAGCTGACCCTCGCCCCAGCTCGACAAAACGCTGACTGCTGATCCTGCCGCGGTCTAGCTTCAAGATCTGCAACCCGACAGGTGACCCGGCATAAAGAACGCCATCGCGGCCATAGAGCGACAAGAACCGATCCATCGGCATCGGTTCGCCCTGATCCCACGCCACAGGTGTCCAGCCATCTTCAAAACCGGCTATCTCGGTTTTTAGCTCAACAGACGGCTTGCCCGCTACAAAGCGCACACGCAACCAATCCAGCGATGTTGCGATCCGTTCGATATCGGGATTATCTTCATAGGCGACGCGCTCAAAGGCCTGCCCGTTCCAGCGGCGGCTCACGGCCCCTCGCCGATTAATGGCAACAACCTGCCGTTCTCCATCCCGCATGGGCTGCACCGCCAGTCTCAGCCCCGAAGGCAGCTCGGCACTGGCATCCTCGCTGGCCGACAGCCCATCAAATCCGGTATATTGGCGCACCCCATCTCCCAGCCGCACCACAAGCCCCTGCGGGGAAAAGGCTGCGTCAAACAGGATGTCGCTTTCAAAGCGCAAACCCAGCCGCCGTTCGGCACTCATGGTGCGAGTGGTGGAGCGCGTGATCAGTCGACCATTCTGATAGAGCCAGATGAGATCCTGATCATAGGCTATCTGACGATCGGCAAAGGGATTGTCAGCCCGTTGCCAGCCCATCACATCCAGAACAAGCCATTGGTTACGCCCTTCAAGCGCAAATAACCTGTCCCCAACGCTGGTCAACAAGATCGATTGACCCGATGGCAGCGGCATGGTGCGGCCAAGATCATGCGCGGACACCAGCCCGACGGGCGTCAAAAACCAAGCTTCCCCATCAGAAAAGGCCACATCGCGCTTTACATCAAAGAAAAACCCGCTGTCCGAGAAGGCATTGTAAATCTGGAGCCCATCCGACCAGTGTGCAGAGGTGATACCGCCACCGACTTCGGCCTTTACCTGCAATGCACCAAGCGAGACCTCATAGGTGCCATTGGCCTCAACCGGATAAGAATCCTCCGGCCCGACGGAACGCCCATCGGCAAAATAAATCCGCCCCTTGCCAACCGCGCGAATAGCATCCGGCAGTGTCATGCGGCGCCAGCGCACCGTGGGCTCAGCGCCTGTCTGATAGATCCACACACCATACCGGTTCGCAACCATATAGCGCTCAGCATCCAGCATCACGGCACGCCCCGGCGCGGCAAAAGCAAACCGCCCATCGGGCATGGCCTCTGCGGCGGGCAGTGAGAAACGAGAGCCGTCCACATCAAGGAAGGAGAAGGCTGCCTTTTCGCGATCCCAACGCACCGAGGCCGTTGCCGCAGCAGGCGCCTTCATCATGCTCAATTGACCGTCAAAACGTTCGATCTCGCGCGCGCCAGCAGACACAACAATCTGCCCCTGCTCCTCACGCAACGTGATTGCGTTCGCATCCCCAGATGAAGCTTCAAGTGGCGTGCATGACGTGAGGCCGGTTTGCCCTCCCCCCCAATAACAAAGGCTGACAGCGCTATCGGCTGATTGTCTGAGCAGCTGGTGACCGGCAAGAACGGTGACCCGTTCCCCTCGCTCGGGCTGATAGGCCAGATGCTCCGGTGCGCGCCCTTCTTGCCCAAAGGCTGTCTCGGGGTCGATGATCAACAGCGAAACAGGAAGCGATCCTTCTTCGCCATCGGCAATCACAATCTGTCCATTCTGCTCTGAGACAGACCGCACCCCTTGAGCGAAAGGCAGCGCAATCGGCGCGGAAACCTGCGCATTAGGCCGATCCGGCGCTTCGGCAATAACCGCCGCCTGCGCTGTCAGATAAAGCCAATTGCCATTAGAAAGACGCACAACATCCTTTATCGCCTCTGGTGCAATGGGCAGCGCATCCATGCTCCACTGATCAAGCGGCATAAGCGGAATGGAGGTGAGTTCAGGGTCTGCAACAGCCCCCAAAGCGCGCCCGTCCTGATAGGTTTCGGTTACGACCAGACCATCCTCTTGCGCCCAGACATCAACGTTGGCGCGGCGGCCTTCCATCGTCGGAAGCACCGCTCTCGCCCATTGCCGCCGGACGCCATCATAGCGCCAGATGCCCTGATCATCTGCGAAATAAAGCGCATTGCCCATCTGCGAAACAGACTGAAAACTCTGCGGGGCCGGTTGTGTCCCTTCAACGGCAGGAATCTGCACGGAGAGTGTGCCATCCTTCCAGATGCGATATTCCCCGTCCGCATAGAGCAGCCCAACCAGATTATCGGATTTTGAGACGGCCAGCTGATCCGCACTCAGCCGCGTCGTCTCATTGGTCAAATCTTCATTCAATCGCGAACAGCTATCCGAAATTTTCAGCCACGCCAGAGGAACAATCCAGGCGTCCTGTTCATTATGCACCACCAGATAATCGTCGATCACCGAAATGCGGGCATTGCGCGGCAAGCTGCTGGCAGACAGCATGAAGCCTACGAAGCGACGATGCGCCTGATCTCTCAGCCACAGCCCCCCCCCCACCAGCGACACCACCCCGACATCAGGCACCGCAGCCACATCGATGATGTCTTCACCAGCCGGGCCGGGATTGCGATAGTAACAGGAAGGGGGAGCAAGGCGGTCATCCTTGATGGTGTGGCGCGCCAGAAAGGTCACCTCTCCATCATATTGTACGGATGCAATATCCGCGCCCACCTGGCTGGCAGAGAGAACCCGCGCCCCATCAATGGACAGGCTTTCATTGCCGAACCAGGCGTTGCGCCCATCATAGACAATGGGAACAGAACCGGCCAAACCGGCAAACCGCAACGGGCCAGAGGCATCGATCCGAAGGCTCTGCGTGATGCTTCGCTCGGCTGTAGAATAGGTGGTGACGCCATTTCCAGAAGCCAGAAACAGCGCCTTGCCATTGCTCAGGGCATCAGAAATCCGAGCAGAGGGAAAGGAGAAGGGCTTATCGCTGCCTGTCAAGCGCCTGCCGCGTCCCTCTTCAACAATGCTGCCGTTCGAGCCCAGAAAATAGAGCGCATCATCCACACGGGCAATCTCGCGAATATCTTCACTGATGGGCATGGAGAGGGTGTCTATAAAGCCGCGCTCGGCAAGAGAATAGACGCTGACCCTGCGGTCCCGCGCCAGATAGGTGAGATCTCCCGCATTGATCACATCCCGCACCGGCCCTCGTTCGTCATCAGCCTCGCCCAAGAGCGCCGTTAGCTGAATGGAATGCCCAACCGCCTTTGCCCGGAATGGGCGCCCTTCGGCATCAACGAACAAAAGAGCATCACCATCCCTATGTGTGGCGCGCGGCTTGGAGGATAGCCAAGAGTGCGCAAGACGCTCAAGCGAAGGCTCGGCATCAGAGCCCGTCAGGCGCCACGCCTCAAGCTCATCACCCGCAAGCCCCCACAGGACGTCCTTCCCGCCATAAAGCTGTGTGTCCGCCCCGAACAGCAGCCCCGGAGATAGGCGCGCCCGCGGAATGGAACGATAGGAACGCGTTTTGATATCATGCAGAACCAGATAAGAATCGCCGATCATCACGAGGCGATCAAAGGCCGATACAGCCCGCTTCATGTTGGCAAGCGGTTCGCGCGCCGCAACACCATCATTGATCATGGCGACCGCATCGCCAGCAATGCGCCATGTCTGGTTGTTGGCCGTTAGCACCAGAAGTGCGCCTGTTTCATCGCGCGCAAGAGAGGTCACCGTCTCTCCGGCAATCGGCCAGAAGGTCATCTCTCCAGATCTTTCAAGCAGGCCCACCTTGCCAGTGGCAGCAAAATAGATGCCATTCACAGAGGGCGCTTCTAGATAGGTCGACACGGCCTCATCCAGCAATTGCTGCCAGTTCCGCCCCACCCGGTCATAGCGATAAATGCCCGCTTCTCCCAGCATGAGAATGCTTTTGCCATCTTCAGCCACCAGCGCCCGCGAAAGCCGGGCCTGCGATAGCTCCGGGTAGAGCTGTGTTTCCCCGAACAAACGCTGCAAATCCCCGCTGGCTTCATAGCGATAGAGCGACAGACAGGCATCGCCCTCACATGGATTGCTCGCAAGGATCAGCGCATCCTTGTCAAAGACGGTCATATCGAGAATGGTTCCGAGCCCGTCACTTACGAGACCGGAAGAGACCAGCTGCCCATCAGCTCCCAAGGACAGGGCCATAAGCCCTTTTTGCGTGCCTAGCAGGAAATCACCTCCAAAGGCGACCATATGATCAGGCGCTTGGAGTGTCTCATCCCCCAATATCGCCTGTTGGTCAGCATGGGAGATGGGCACCCAGATACGCCGAACAAGATCAAACAGCCCCAAACCATCGGCCTTTGTGGCCAGCAGCAGCCAGCGCTTGTCTGCAGAAACCGCCGCATCCACCAGATCATCCTGCTGGACGGCATCGCCAGATGCGCCGGTAAAACGTGTGTCCGGCAGCACCGTCCGCCAGCCGGTCTTGTCGCGCACCACCAGCCCACCATCAGCGGAATAGGCAAACAGGCCCGCCTCATCGGCACAATGGGAAAGCGCCTCTTTGGTCTGGCTCGGGCAGGCCGGAGACATATCAACAAACGCGCTCTTGATCCCGTCCACCCCTTGAGGCCCATCCTCGTCGGCCCAGACGCCCGTACTCAGATTGACGCTATGCAACAGCCCCTTTTCTCTTAACAGTGACAGCCGGTTGTCGCCTTGCTGATAGGAGGCCGCAACAAAAGCACCGGCGCTCTGCGCCTCTTCATCGCGCACATTGCTCGCCAACCGATCATCGGTTAGTGGCCGGATCGGATCTGGGTCGAACCAGCCAAAGCGCATATGCCCGTTGGCAAGCAAGACCCCGAAGGCCACCAGGCAAACAAGGAAAAGCCCAAAGAGAGACAGCAAAATCGCATCCATCCGCCGACGCAACGGCACAAGACGCTCAATCGCCCGCCTCTTGACCTCAATCCTTTGCAAGGTCCGACTTCGCCACCGGTAAAACATCTTATACCCCTCCCGCAGCCAGCCGGCTGCCCGTCAGAGGGTGATAAACAGGACGCTCATCAGGCCAAAGCGCCAGATCGTCAGCAGAAAGGGAAGTCTGATGGCTCCTCTGGTGCAGCAACCGGATGGTCGCCAGCCGCGAGCGGCCAATCCACCAGGCCAATGCGTCCGCATCCTGCTGATAGTCGCCAGAGAGACGCAAGGCGTTATAGGCCCGTTCGATGCTCGAAAGCGCAGTGAGGGAAGCCAAGGCCCAATTCCGGTCAGCAACTGCCAAAAAGGCAAAGGCACAAGGGGCCAGAAATTCGGGAATGCGTCCGCTCGCTGGTGGCACCCGCCGCATCTGTTCGATCTGGGCACTGGCTGAAGCGGAGAGTTGATCAAAACCCGCAAGAGCCTGCCAGAGCGCATATTGACAGCTCGATAGAGGACGAGCCGCAACAAAGGCGTCAAGCAGCGCGAATTTCTGGCTTTCTTCCGGACCGAGAGCCTTCATCAGATCGGCGAGATAATCCGCAACGGCCACATCCTGATCTGTGTCGATATGACTGAGAAAGGCCAGATCGAAAAAGGCTTCCAGCCACCGCGCCTCGGCTTCACCAAGGTTCCCCTCACCCGCATTGACCTCTTTTGCCGGAAACAAGGCACGCGCCCGCATCAGGCGATCTGCCCGGCGCAGCCATGCCACATCCACCTGCCGCCCCGCGAGCACAGCCGCTTCCATCTGTTCAAACTGATGATCAAGGGCGTGCCTGATGACAAGCTCCATATAGTCAGAGCGTAATCCCGGCTTCTGGCTCCAATGAACGACAGTCTGCAGCAGCCCGGCAGACGGTTCGGCCTTGCCAGCAAGACGCAAGCGCAGCAAGCCGCTCAAGAACAAAATGATCAATCGATGCAGAGGACGGCTAGGGTCCTTGCCGCTCGTCCACATGCCGACCCCGAGCCCGACAAGCGCCACCACCGGCACCCACAGGATGAGGCTCCATGGGAACCACGCCGTCCAGAGCCGCCCCTTCAGCGACAGCCAGACGTCATCATGAAAACGGTAAATACTGTCAAAGGGCGCAACATCCGGCCAAAGCTTCAACAGGGTAGCGGCACTGAGCAGGCAGAGCGCAAACAGCACGCCACTAACCCAAAAGAGCCGCCTTGAATGCACGCGTACATAGGGGCTTTTCGCCCCGTCTTGCAACAGCGGCGACAAGGAAGCCGAACGGCGCACATCAGCAGGAGGCAATGTTTTATCACCATGCCTTCCAATCAACTGGCACAGACGCTGCACAAGAGAGGAGATCATCCCAGCCCTCCCCGAAAGCGAAGAGAGGCTAACTGCCCGCCCGCTCGATCAGAGAAAGATGCCAGAAGGGTTCGCACGAAATCGATCACATCAGAGGAATAAGCCATAACCCCGTAAAAGAGAGCACAGATGGCAATGAGCATGATGAACGCCCACTTGTAGCGAGACCAAAACAGACGCAAGCGCAGCAGCGTGAAGAAAATCCGCTTGCCAAGCCGCGCCCATCCATAGCGCAGTTTGCTCAATCGCAGCGCCCATTTCTGCCGCCGGAAGCGCTTTCGCACCTCCCTTGTTTGCCCCGCACGCTGGGCGAGAAACCCTTTGATATCGCCTTTGCCCGTTTTGGATGCTGCCTTGATGCGAGCAATGGTCTTGCGCGACCGCTCGATATTGTCCGGAATCTCGGCCAGCCCCTGCTCGAAGGTGTGATCGAACGGCTCCAGCAGCTTCTTATAGTCACCAAGGGCTCGGGGTGCAGAAGGCTCAGTCATCAGGCTCAAGCTCCTGCCGCAGATCATCGATCATATCGTGGATTGCCGCGATATTGCGCTTTGCCGTTTGCATGAAGGCGTCTGAATTCTGATGCTCCGTCCAGATGGCATCCTGAATGCTCCGCCTTGCCTGTTCCAGCTCGGAGAATTTCTCCGGCACCTTCTTGACCATATCTTCATAAGAGGCCGCATTGCGAATGCTCTCGCCAACCAGCGTCTCAAGCGCCACCGAGCGGTCACTGAGATCTTCCATGAGGCCCGTGATCTTGGACAGATAGGCCCTTAGCGCATTGACTTCCTCGGCCATGGCCCCGAGCAGCTGTTCACTCTGGGCTGCCAGTTGTCTGTCCACGGTGGCGATGTCGGCATCCAATCGGGCGGACAGATCCGCGTTGGCCGCCTGCAGACGATGCAACCGCTCCTGCCGCCAGCTCTGTTCGCTCACCTCGGAAGCGAAACTCTCTGCGTCGACATAGTGCCCGATCTGCAAAGCATCATTGAGGAACGGAATGACCCGCCGGATGGGCTGGAATGCACCGCCATCAAGGATCTCGATGCGCATGGCACCCTGCTCCGTCTCCCCGAAGCAATAGATCGGGCTCTCGAAGGCTTTCGTTTCTTCCAGCGTCTGCTGATCAAACAGACCACCAAAGCCTTGCTTGAGATAAGCATCAATGTCGCTTTGCGTGGCGCGAAAGTTCGGCACCACCACATGCGCCGGTGGCGTAAAGACAAGGCTCCTTGCCTTTTGCGACACGGCGAACTGGGCGAACATCGGGTCAACCCGATGCCTTATGGTGCCCGATTTGAGACGACTTTCCCAAAGAGCAACCGGATAGGCTGGCTCTACCCCCACATCACGCAACCGATAGAGCAGGAAATGCACCCCGCGCAGATCATTCTGGCTGCCACGGAAGGCATAACGCAAATGCCCTGAATCGATGATTTCCAAGCTAAACCGCCTGAGATAATCAATAAAGGCGCTGAGGCCATCAGCGGGAAAACGCAGCAGGCGCCAGTCTCCCGCCCCTTCTCCAAGAATGAGATCCCGCCGGATAGACAGCTCATCAATCTGCTGATCAATTTCCAACAAAAGGTCCGAGCTGTCCTGATAGTTGGGCAACCTTTGAAGACTGAGACGATGCCCCAATGTACTGGCATGCTCTTCCAGCAGAAACCGCAAATGCGCTGTTGCATCATCAAGATGGGTGAGTTTGACAAACTCAATGCGCACCGGGCCGCGTGCTACGCCTTCACTCTCCTGAGCAACGGCAAGAGGATCGGACATAGTGGCTTGAGCGGAGGATAGAATATCCAGCTTCGGCAAGCCGACCTCAAGGGCATCCAGAGAGGCAAAACCACTGTCATCACGCATCCAGTCAAGAGCAAGCCCGACGGGCGTCTGGCTTTGCAGATAGCGCGCAACACTGGCCACGATCATGCTGGCGGCCTTGCGCAGCCTTTCTTCCAACAGAACCGTCGGCTTGAGCAGCAACAGATTGCCTTCTGCGAGCGGATAGGCCAGACGGACATCGACATTGCTCTCGAACAGCTCCTGATGCCTTGCAACGATATCCTGCGCGCCGCCCCAATCCGGGCTGATGCCGATTTTCGCAATCGCCAGATGCCCGTCAATTTCCCCTGCGCTTTCCGGTACCGCCCGTTCCACACCAAGGCAGGAGAGCGTCATGCCATTGGCCCGCCATTCGATGCGCGCAAAGGCCTTGGCAACCGAGGTGAATTCCCCGACGACACCAAGCACATAAGCGGCCTCTTCCTCAGGGGCTGCCATTTCCGTGGTGCTGGCATCGGTCTGAGTAAGAAAGCTGCTTTGGCCGGCCGCGATCGCCATGCCGATCAAACCGGCATAATGTTGCGCAATATCGCCAGTGGATCGCTCTTCAAGCACCACATTGGAGAGGTCATCGGGCAGCCGCCCGCCCCTCTGCGCAATATAAGGGTGACGATTATAGCTCTGATAGAGCATCCCCTCCCAACGCGGATCTTCTTCAATGCCAACGCTTCGATGATCAGACCGAAAGGCAAGCGTGATCGAGCCATCGCGCTCGGCGCTGATATCAAACCGGTCCACCATGGCGGTTCCGGTCTTTCCAAACAAATGGGCCAATATTTCCAGCGCCACAGGAGCCGGAAGCCGCGGCAGGGTGTAGATTGCAGTCTCAGCCATGCACCTGCTCCCAATAGAATTGAAAGATCGCCACGACCAGATCAGCGGCCAGCTTGTTAAGGGCATCCATGCCAACCGGCTGCCCTTCATCTCCCGGAATGGAAAGGGAAAGAGGTGCCTTCTGGCCATCTTCGAGCTGGAAAATTGCCCCACCGCGCAATTGGGCCGGGCACCCGATGGTCAGGTTAAAGGTTTCCAGTGCTGCCTGCCGTCGCCCTTGCAAAAGGGGTGCATTGGCCACATGGGCGCGCCGGATAACCACCATCAGCGCGGCACTGAAATCAGGCAGCGTGTCACTATCCAGATCGCTGGCTTCAGGCAAAAGCGCATCCAGAATGTCGTAGAGTTGCAAATCCTTCGATCCAAGCGCTTGGCGCCACACGGCCTCCCCTGTCTGGTGCCCTTCAACCCCGGGCATCATCAAGAGGAACCCCGGCAGCCAGCCCGCATCGCAAAAGAAACGATGCAGCTGCATACGGTTCGCCGTCAGCGGATTGAGCCCCTGCAAGTGGGAATAATCTCCCACCCGCATGCGAGAGGAAACAAGCCCCATCTGTCCGTGCCATTGCCCGAAGCGGATTTCGCTTTGCAACAGATCGCTCTGGTAAAAGACGATCCCCATGCGGAACACCGCATCCAACCAGCATGCCTTGGCCAGTGCAATCACCGGGTCTTGTGCGTCATCAACGCTGGCCCCGATCAGCACAACCTGCTTCTTCTGATCCAGCGGCGGCGGACGATGGCGCGCAAAGAAAGAGGAATTGAGCAGCTTGTCCGCCAGGAGCGGTGGTGGCAAAACCATCTCCGAGAGCAGCATATCCTCGATATCCTCAACCCGCGAACTGGTGTGAATGCCCACCACCCCTCCCTGCTTGGGATGGGCCAGATGTGCATTCTGCTCATCGGTCAAATCAAAGCTGTCGCGCCCGGGATCAAATTTCAGCTTGGGTCTGGGGTCCAGACCATAGATCAACCTGAGTAAGACATCATCATAAACGACACTTGAGAAGGCAGCCCCAGACAACCCGCCACTGCCATGGCGCACGCGCTGCAATTCGCCCCAAAGCTGGTGCGCGGCCCGCTCCCAGAAAAGATGCCATTTATCCGCTTTGTCCGCAGCTTGACCCTCACCAGAAAGACCATCTGCCTGAGGCATATCAGGATCACAGATCGTTTGAAACAGCTCGGAAAAACGCGCGCAAAAGTCCTGATAATCCACCTCCGATACAGGCTCAAGCTCGGAATCAAGGCTGAAGAGATAAGTCTCCTCCATCTCCTCCATAATCATCGCACCAAGGGGCAAAAGACAGACATCATAAAACAGCGCCCGCGAAACATGATCGAACTGGCGCGGATCCTGTTTCATGCTGCGGGTCGCATCCATGGCATCCAGAAGCCGCCGATAAACCGCAAGCCGCACCGGATTGGACACCTCCGGATATTGGGCTGAAAAGCCCTGCGCCACTTCCCCGGCAAAGTGCGGCGGCACACCGATATGCCGGTCATGAAACAGGCGGATAACTGCGCGTGTTTGTGCCAACAGCGCAGGATCAGCTTGTCCCGTGCCAGCATGAAGAAAATGCTCTGACTGTACCGCCCCAACCAGATGAACTTGCATTACAATTGGCCCTTGACCAGCAGCGATTGGAGATCATTTTCCTGAAATGGGTCGGGCAACCGATCGAGCCCATGCCGGGCCAGCAGCATCAATTCCTGCTCGATATCCATCACGGGCTGCGCCGATCCCTGCTCGGCAGCCCGCATCAGGGCATTGACCAGAAAGATCCTTGAAAAGCGCACCATACGGCGGTTGGACAGCTGCGAAAGGCGCCGTCCGCGTGCATAGTCGGCCACACATGTGAGGCGCACCAGCATGTCATTGACCTGCTCGTCCTGTAGATCGACCAAAAGCGCACCTGATTGACTCATCGCCCTGAGGTCAGCACGAAAATGGCTGGCCCTTTCAAGAAGCTGCGGGAAGGTTCGACCCAGATCCTTCGCGTGGCTCTCCTGCCAGCCAGTCTGCATCAAAGCACCAATGGCATGAGGCTCGGAAGGCACATTGTCCACCCAGCTGCGCAGCAGGAAGCGGTCATAGATCGCCAGCAGCTCGGGCCGCTTGGGCGGAAAGTTGGTCGCACCGAACAGGCAGGAAAGCTTGACCTCGTAAGACTTGCCCCGATCATGGAATTTGCGTTCGTTGATGAAGGTGAGCAGCGAATTGAGGATCGCGCTCGAAGCATTGAAGACCTCATCCAGAAAGATGATCTCCGCATGCTGCATCATGCCTTCATGCAACCGCTCAAGCCCCACGCTGCGTCCATGCGCGTCAAACAGCTTGCCGATATCGAAAAAGCCGAACAATTCCCCCGGTTCTGTAAAGGGAGTTAGCAGATATTCAAAATAGCGCGGCTCCTGCTGGAATTCCCGCAAGACGCCATCATAGGCTCGATCGTCCGAGCCGGAGAATTCATCGTCCCCCAGCAGCCCGCAAATGTGAGCAAAGGCCCGAATGAGCCGCGATTTTGCCGTGCCCGGAGGCCCGATCAAAAGCATGGATTCTCCCGACGCGACGGCCAGCATCTGACAATGGATCTGATCGGACAGCCCATAGAAGCGATCGTTGAGTGTTTTCTTGATGGTGACCAGATCTGAAAACAGATCACTATGGCGCTCCAACAATTCGGCCATGACTTTTTGCGAAAACATCAACTCACTCCATAAAACCGCATAGACATCGCTTACAACAAACCAGTTGCAAGCCGCTGCCCCAACGCAAGAACAGCCTGTTCTTCTTCGCTTACAGGCGACACAGCAAAAGCCTTCAACCCACTATCCGCCATGTCAGCCGGCACGCCCTGCTCATCCCCGTCTTTTTCGTCCGCTTCCCCCTCAGACAAAGGGAGCCAACCATACAGCTCGGCCAAACCAGTCCGGCTGCAAAAGCGGTTCACCGCCTCCAGCGCGCCGCTATTGGGCATCCGGGCGATGGCATCCGTCACCACCAGATGCTCGATATCAACGCCGTCTCCAAGGGCAGCCAAAGCGGGAGACAGCCAACCAAGCAGCAACCCTTCCATACGCCGCACCGGACGCATCTGCACCGCTTTCAAAAAGCGAACGAGAGCCCACGAGGATCTGCTTCCCTCTTCCTCTTGACCCACAAGGGCAAGCAAAACGAGAATCAGTACCACTTCAATAGATACACGATCAGGCCAGTCTATGTCGTCAGGATAAAGAAGGGTTCGTGCATGCCAATTCTTGCGCAGAGCCTCTAACAGATGCATTTGCACCGAAGGCGCACTCCAGGCCCCTTCCAGCAGCACCGGAACCAGAGCCTCGCCACCAACAAGGGCTGCCCCTTTTACCCTTTTGCGCAAGGCCCATCGTTGCCAGAAGCGAACTCGGGTCGTAGCCCCCACAGCAAGAACCATCTCGTTGGTTCGAAAATCGGCATCCTTGCCGGTAAAGTAGAGCACGGAATTGAGAAATCCGAGATAGGCTTGTGGGCGCTTGTCCGCCCAGTCTGAACCGCCGAACAGAGGCTGCAGCGCTTTCGCATCCGCCCGTGTCAGAGAAGGGAGCGCACCATCTTCAAAATGATAGCGCACCGCCTTATGCGCCAGATCACGCAAGATCGCGACCACTGGCTCGGCATGATAGGCTGTGTCATTGAGCGGTGCGAACCATTGGGACCGATTGGAAAATGGCCCCGCTTTGCCAAAGGCGTCCATCATAACCGGCTGCCTCGCATCAGGAAGGACAGGCCGAAAAAGACTGTCGCCAAAAGCAACAACAGCCTGTGCACCGGCTTTGGCGGCACGGAAAATTGGCGCGCCTGTCCGCTGTGATTTGGCAAATGATCAAGCGTACCGCCCGTTGCATCAGCCAAGGCTTGCAAGCCGGAGAGGTCGACCCCGTAGCTTGACGCTTCCGAGCGGTTTCCTGCCCGTGGGACAGCATAAGGCAGCGTAACGGGAATGGCCTGCGGCTGCTCCAATGCGCCCGCACCGCCCTCTTGCAAATAGAGAAGCCCCTTGTTCACTGCGCCCTCACCTTCAGATGCGGTCTCATGGATTGGCAAGGCAAAACGTCCTTCGAACACACCCTGCTCCCCCTTGACCATTGTCATGGGAACGCCGATGGATTGCCCCGCAAGCAACAAGGTCGCCGAAAGGGTCTGCGGCAAAGGCGCATCTGCGGCTTCACTAACGACCGACACCCGAATTGCAACTTCATCGCCGAAATCCTGAAGCCGGAAGCTATAGCGATTGCGATTTGACCATTTGACCAGCTGCGTAAGGCTCGTTTCAATCGTGCGGCGCCCCGCCGCGCTATCAGTCCACGCGCCATCAAGAGCGGAGAGAAAGACGCCCCTATTGCCCTTTTCCAACTGGTCCGCTTTGTGAAACGCGAGCACGGGTTCTCCTTCAAGTCCATCGCTGACGAGCGCTCGAATGGCATCGGCCTTGGCATAGGTGAAGGCCACGCCGGAGGTTGCCAGTCCGCCGGAAATGCCATCAATCGGCGCAACGACACGCGGGCGCACCAGATCCGGCGTAAAGAATTCCGCTCGCTCTTCGGGATCGTAGGAATCGGGCTTGAACGAGAGCCCCTGCCCCGATTGCAAGATCTGAGACTGCCGCGCCGCCTTGGCGATCTCCTCATTGAGCGGCGTCGCACCGCTGCCATATTGAAGATAATAAAAGGATAACCCCGCCTTCGCATAGTCGTAAGGATCAACCATGCCGTCTGTAATCAGAAAAACCGATGTATAATTGCCGGTTGCGGCCAAAGCGCGATCAAAAGCGCGTGAAACATTCGAACTGTCACCGGTCGGAAAGCGGCTGGCGAAATTTCGAATCACCTGTTTGCCCCGCGCGTCCCCCATCTGGCGCCCTGTTGTCAGGCCACCAAAGGTAATCAGCTCCAGACTGTCCTCAGGGCGCAGATAATCCAGAATATCGGCAACGGCCAGCCGCGCAGCCGCAAGGCCATCGCCCGCCATGGAGCCGGAGGTATCCACCAACACGATGGTATCGCGCGGCGGCGGATCATCCATCAGATATTTCGGGTCAGGTGAAACCGGCAACAGCGGATCAAGCGCTGTATGAGCGTAGCTCTGCACCACGGTCGGATCTTCTGGAGACCCTTCCATGGGCCCATTCACCAGAAGCAGGCCAAGCCCGCGGCTCTTCACGGCATCGGCCAGTCTTGCCAGATCGCCGGCTTGAAACTGCGCGGCCTCCATGCTCCCCAACACCACGATGTCGAAATCATCAAGCCGCGACAAATCCGCGGCACGGCGCTGCTCAAGCTCGAACTTGTCTTGCGGCAACGCGTTGAGGAACCCGGTAGCGCCAAGCCCCAAAACCCGAATAGGAGCGTCTACCAGCGTGAAAACCCGCTCGGAAAAAGCCTGTTCACCCCTTTTTACATCGACCGAGGCGAATTGCAGCCCACGGCCCTCAAACCGCATGGGTATGCGCAAGGCTTGAAGAGCGTGTCCACCATCAAGCCGATCATTTTCAAGAGCGACAGGCGCTCCATCCCGCTTGAGCGCAACAGTCCAACGTTCTTCATTGGCGTCTTTGGCTTCAGCTGCCCCCGGATCGAAGACAAGCCGCAAGGTCGGCTCGCTGCCCGAGCGGATTTTGGCCGGAAGATAGGAGGAAATGATCCCCTCCGATGCAGCGCCAGCATCCAGCGACGCAATGAAAACCGGGCCTAATCGCCCCTTGAAGCGGGACGCCAGCTTGGCAAGCGGCGCTGTCGTGCTATTGCCATCACTGACCAGGAACAGAACATCATCATCTCGTTGTTGATCGGCGAGAACCTTGGCGGCATCAAGTGCGCCCGCAACATCACTGCCATCAAAAGACAGATTGTCCGAAACCTCATCTTCTTGCAACAGCGCCAATCCATCGGAAAGGCTGCCCCGATTGAGTTTGACATCAACGGAGGTGGCAAAATCGATAAGAGACACTCGCGTCCTTACTGCAGCGCCTTCTCCTGCAAATACCGCAAGCTTTTTGGCAAGAGCATCAATCCGATCACGCCGCATGGCCGGTTGCCGGTGCGCGCTTTCAGATTGATCCACCAGTAGGATGAAATGCTGCTGCCGCTCGGAAGGCGCATGCAAATAGGCCGGACGCCCTGCAGCCACAGCCAGCAAAAGCGCAGCGATCAAAGCCGAAAAGGATGTTCCCACCCGCCACAGGCGCGTTGAGCGCTCCATCTGGGGTCGCGCTAAAAGATGATAGCCCCCGATCAGAACGATGCCAGCCAGCAAAGCGACAACGCCCCAGCTTGCAAGCAAGGCCACCCAACCGGTTTCCTGACAGGTAGCCACCCAGCCAGAGCGCGAGAAAAGCGGAAAAATCAGCGCACACGCCGTCATGCCGTCCTCCCATCGCGCAGCCTCAGGGCAACAACACGCTCAGCCACGATCAGAATGATGGCAACCAGTGCAAGCCATGGCCAAAGCGGGCTTTGCGCTTCCCCCATCATAGAAACGGGCTGAATATCATCTAGCGCAGGGTTCGTCCCCAAAGGCTTGGCCGTATCGCTCTCATAGGCCAGATTTTCGATCCTTGCGCCCGCCCCATCCACATGGGACACATCCAGTAACGGCTGCCGATCCTGATTGACAAAGCGATAGGCATTGATGAAAGCGACCAGCCACGTCAGATGTTGCGCATCTGCAAGATTGGCATTGGCCAACCCGCCAGCAGGCTCTGGCATCAACACCGCCGGATGCGCCCCTGCACGCACCGCAATCCAGACCTTGCCATCAGCACCGGCTGCAACAGCGCGAAAGCCCTCAGGCAATCGCCCAAGCCCTCTTGGTTTGAGGGTTTCCAGCAGATCCAGATCCACCGCTTCCAGCAAGGGGCTTTCTTTTTGGAAATAACCAAGGGCATTGACGCCTTGCGCTTCTCCACGAACGAGATAAATCCCACGCTCGGTGAGCCCGTCTTCAGCAGAATAGAACCCGATGCGCACCGCATCATCCCGCTCGGCACCGACAACGGGCGCCATTTGCCGTGCAAGGTTGGCCAGAGCCCCCGCGCTCACGTCCGCATCCAGCGCAATCGGCAACACCGACATTGCGCCGATAGAAAGAGCAAGGCGATTGTCGAGAGCAAACCCTCCGGTCTCTTCCAGCTCTGCGCGATAAGTGCCTGGCTCAGAGACAGCATAAGTGACTGAGACCTCCTGCCCCTTGCCCAAATCAACTGGCGCATCGGGACTGAGAATTTGGCCTCGCGGCCCTGTAACAACAAGGGATAGGTCCGAATTGGTATCCCCGAAGCGAGCAATATTCAAAGACAAGCGCGCACCGTCTCCGCCAAGTCCGGCGGCTTTGAAATCGGCTCCTGTCAGGGCGCTATTAGCCTCAGGCTCACCAACCTGAAACCATAGGGGATCAGCCGACAGCACCTCGCCTTCAGCCACCTTCTCATGCTCCCTCGCATCAGACAGCGCAAAAAACGGAGGCTTTGGCAAGTCGGACACAACAGCCAGATGGGTCCAACGGCAAGGACCATCCTCAAGTGAAGCTGAAAGAGCATGCATCATCGCAATGGGAGACACACCAGCGTCGCCAACTCCGTTGCTGGGCGCAGTATGTGGCACAGCCACCACACGTGAACAGCCCCCTTGGGCTGTAACATGCTGGACGATTTTATCTGCCATTTCATTGGCCAACTGTAGCCGCGTCGGACGACCCACCGCCATGCTGGGAGAATGATCCACGGCAACAAGAACGCCAAGGGCAGGCGCGTTTTTGGTTGGCACCAACACCCCATCCAGCAACAGGATAGCCAGAAGAGTCAGCAGAATGAGAAAGCGCAACCAGAATAACGGGCTGCGCAAGGGCGCACTCATCTGCCAGCGTACACGCGATTGTCTTGCCTCAGAAAGTTCGGGCAGAAACTGCAAAGCAGAAATCTCCACGTGCCGCACTTTCGAGCGCCGCATATATTTGACCAGCAGCACCACGAGGAAGAGACCGACAGTTGCAAAGGCGAGAAGGCCAAGAAGCATTAGCCGACCCTCCCGAACAATTCGCTTGCAAGAAGAAAATCATGAAAACGCAGGCGGAAGCCTTCCGCCATGGCATCAAAGCCCGGCCGATCGGGAAAATCCCACGCGAAATGCACCACGCCGCCGCGATTAAGGGCTTGAGCATATCCATCCCGCTGCGCCTGAATGGCGTCTTCAGCGGCCGTCAGATCAGGGCCCGACGCCTGAAACGCACCGCTACGCTCAGCTGCGGCCCCGACAGCGCCCAGAGAGACAATATCCTCCCGAAGAATGGCGCGCTCCGTTGGCCAACTGTTGAGCTCGCACACCACGGCCTGCCGATAGCCGCGCGAGGCCAGCTGTATGGCTTCCTCAAAGGCTGCTTGCGCTGTATTGGTGCGATAGAAGTCTGTTATGAAAATGGTGACCGATGATTGTTTAAGCCGAGACAGCTCAGACCCGATTGACACTTCTTCGCTGCCTTCAGGGGCTTTGGAAGTCCACAAGCCTTGAGAGAAATGGGCAAACGCTTCACCGATCTGCCCGCCTTGCACAAAGCTCACTCGATCCCGAGACGATGACGCCCCGAGCGACGCAAAGCCGATACCAATGGCTTCATTGCCTGCAATATGCCCCAGCGCTTCACATATCCAGAGCGCAGCCTCCAACTTGCTCACCCTATGCGGGTCTTCCATACCGGCGCGCATAGTGGCACTGCCATCTACAATCACGAGAAGCTGGAATTGTTCTTCGGCTTCAAATGAGCGCACCAGAAACTCATCCGGCCCCCCATGGCGCAACGAGGCTCGCCAGTCGATGTGACGCACATCATCGCCAAACACATAAGAGCGATGTTCCCGATATTCCAAAGACTGCCCCAACTTGCGCCGCAAGAAGGCTCCGCTGCCAGACGTTGCAAACGCCTTGCGAGCCTTGACGCAGATGTCGTCCAGCATGGCTGGATCGAACGGATTGGGGCGCAAAGAGATCATTGGTCCAGCTGATATGGCTTGAAAAATTCACTATAGCTGGCGGCCTGTGGTGCGGTGAGAGCGAGCAAATGCAACAACAGCGCATCTCGCACTTTCTCCAAATCTCTCATGGAACGCAGCGCCGGGAAATCCTCCATGGCCATCCGCTGCCAGCTATATTTTAATTTCACACGATGCCGCAAGGCGCCAGGCGCCATCTCCAGCAGGGCTCTCGCCGCCATGGCCTGCATTTGCGTGGTGGCGCTTTCCGCCGACAACAGGAACGCTTTCGCCTTGCTTGCCTGAATGAGAGCAATCGCCGCGCGCGGGCCAAGCGGCCATTCACAATAACGCTCGACAAACTGCACAATCTGCTCCCCGGAGCGCGCCGGAATATCAACCAGCTCTGCAGCTTTGGCAGCGCCATGGGTTGCCTGCACCAGATTGACGGCATGCTCCACCATCTTGCGCGGCATCTTGGTCTCCGAAAGCAAAGCCCTAGTCTGATCGATCAGCCAGCCGCACTGGTCAGCGGAATAAGCGTCAATATCCAGAGGCGTCTGCGCTTCGCCCTCAATGCCCGTGTGACCACCGGAGACCCGCTCGACAATCTCAACCAGTGCCGCGCTATCGGACGGCGCCATCAGGAGCTTGAGCTGGAAGCGGTCCAGTTGCGCTTCGGGCAAATCGTAAGTGCCTTCCTGATCAATGGGGTTTTGCGTGCCAATCACCATGAAAGGCGTTTCAAATCTGGCCTGCTGCATATTTTGCGAAAGAACTCGGCTTTCCACCAAGGATCGCGTTTCACCCAGAACAGTTACCTTCCGCTCCGCCATGGCTTCCAGCATGGCAGCCTGTGTTTTGGGCGTGGCACGGTTGATCTCATCCGCCAGCAGAATCTGCCGGAAAATGGGGCCAGGCTGAAAAACAAAAGGCTCCCCAGACCCGCTCATATTGGGCATAAAGGTGCCAGTGATATCCGAAGGCAGCAAGTCCGGTGTGAACTGGATGCGTCCATAGCCCGCGCCATCATTCATCTTGAGGCTCTTGGCAAACGAAACCGCCAGAGATGTCTTGCCAAGCCCGGGATTGCTCTCCAACAGCACATGCCCACCGGTAAACAGCGCCGCAATCATCCCATCGATCACTGCATCCTGCCCAATGATATCCCGCTGCACGCTCCGCTTGACCTGCAGCATGAAATGGGCTGCTTGTTCCGCTGGTAATTGGCTCATAACTTCCTCATTGTGATTGCGGCTTGAGAAGGGATCTCATCCAGTGGGGCATCTGTTGCACCGGAATATGGGGATGGGACGTTTCATTTGTCTCACGATTCGCGCCCTTTGCGTGAATTTCCTCGACCTGCACCGCCTTTGCTCCCCTGTCCGCAACGGCCAGATTCTTTTCTTGCCCAGTGCTTTGTCCGCCTCCCCCACGCGCGTCAGCATTGCCTCCAACAAGAGAGCCTGTTTGCGCTTGAGCTTTTTCCCTTTGCGTGCCATCGCGCCGAGTCTCATCGCGCGCATTTGCGCTTGACCTATCGACAGATCGACCATCCTGCCCAGGTTGCTCGATCTCGATCCGATCCTTCGCAAGACTCCCATCTGGAAAAGCTTCTGCGCGATCTGCAAGCCCCTGCGGCGCAGTTTCAAGCCCGCCCCCAGACGCACCTGAAAGAGGTGAGGCATCGCCAGATTGCATCGCCGCTTGAGCCGATGCATCCTCGCCTAAGAGATCTGGCGGCAAACTGTCCTGCCCTTGAGGTTGCTCGAAAGATTGAGACGGAACACTATCATTGGAAGAATTTACCAAGTCGCGTGACGATGCACCAGCCACGTCCTCTGCATTTAGAGAAGGCTCCGGAGGATGTTGCGCCATGCTGCCCCCATTGCGATCAGATAGACCCTCTCTGTCAGAAGCACCGGAAGCAGAGAGACCCCGCTGTTGCTTTTGAAAAACAGAGCCTGATTCACTGCGAGGTTTGCCGTTCTCTGCACTCCGCATATCAGTATACTGTTGAGCCGAAAATGTCGGTGCAAACACAGAAGGATTGGAAATGGCATGCGTAGGAAGACCGACTAGAAGCAGCATAAGCCCCCCCACTATCAGCCCTATGATGCAACCTGAAGCGAATGGAGCCAGGCTCCCCTTCATACGCAATTTGCATTCACGCGCAAGCGAAAGCCCCGCCCAGTCTCCAAAATCCGGAATGCGCAATGCAACTCCGTCAGGCTGCGCATCGTCTTGCGCAATAATCGCCAACGAAGAGCTCAACGTACCCGCATCACTTGCCTGATCCATCGCCAAACGGACATCCGGCTGTAGAGCATAGCGTGTCGTCTGCGCAAGAGAGATTTTCGGAAGCTCTTTTATCTTGCAACAAATCAAGCCAAAGACCGAGCTTCTTATGCGCAGCACACCGAAAAGATGACTGCATCCGACTGCAATGAACCCGCCAACGAAGATGTAGGACAATAGCGTTGCCCCTAATACAGCAAGCAATCCTGAGGCACACAAAAATGCAGCCCCGCCCCAGACGACCCCATGTGCAATCATGAATAGCTTTCGTGATGCAGAAATTTTGTAAAGGGCTGCGGCCCTATGAAACGCCCCGGTCTTATAGAGTTTCGCTGCTTTGCGCCTCTTAATCAGAGATAGGACAAATAGAAGCAAACCTACGGCTAGGAGCGTCGTGGCCACGATGAGTAGGTAAGCCCCCTCTTGGGGCAACAAGGCATAACCAACAAGCAGCAGGCCTGAGACAATGCTTCCAGCAACGGCAGGACACCCATAACTTGCAACGAAGCGGCGCACCTGTGAAATCCTGCGCAAGAAGCCAGCGTCTTCAGGTGCGGAAGTCATACGTGGAAGACTATCAAAGACCTGATTGTCACCATAACCGGCCATAATTTTGCTGCCCTTGCCTAATCATTGCATCAAATCCACTAATGATATGCATTGAAATGACAACTCTCATGTTCACGGC
Organism: uncultured Cohaesibacter sp.; assembly: GCF_963678225.1. Lineage (NCBI taxonomy): Bacteria > Pseudomonadati > Pseudomonadota > Alphaproteobacteria > Hyphomicrobiales > Cohaesibacteraceae > Cohaesibacter > uncultured Cohaesibacter sp. Next base: position 698,112 of record NZ_OY782764.1, read on the forward strand.
AAATCAGATGCTGGAATAAAGACGGTAGCAAATAGCTTTGACCAAACAAAGCCCGCAAAACTCATTCGAGCGGCAAAAATCATCAAACAAAATGCTATATAGAAGGCGTCATAAAATCAGGATAAATACCGCTTTTGAGAATGGCATCCATGGGGTTCTGCCCTCTGAGGAAACCATGCTCGGTTACCAGCACCGAACCCCAGCCACGCACGCGCGCTCCCCAGATATCGGTGTGTAAGCTATCCCCCATCATGGCAATCCTATGTCTAGGAATGGAGCTCCCGAGCCGCCTCTCAATTTCATCATAAACGGTCCCGAAGGGCTTACCATGAAATGCCACACTCAAACCTGGCAACCGATCCATAAGATCATGAGCATAATAGCCCGGTTCAACAGACATATCCTCTTCGCGCGGTGCAACGATATCTGGATTGGCGACAATCACAGGACGGTTGTTCTGCGACAGGCTTTCAAACAACAAAGCTTGCCGTTCCAACGTCCAACTCTCACTGGAAAGAATAAGAAAGCCATCGGCTTCATCATATACGGGTTGATCATCCAGCAGGGGTTTTGCTTTCACTGAGAGTTCTTCAGGCCGAAAAGACGACGGTGCTGCAACGCCCCAAACAAAAGAGGAGTCGACAGATGGTAGATGCATTTCACACACAACACGCGAAGAAACCAACTCACAATCGTTAAAGTTGAAGCCCAAACGTTTAAACTTGGCAACAACCTGATCGAAACAATATGAAGCAGCGTTGGTTAAAACGAAAACCTGTTTGTTGGCGACCCTCAGGGCTTCAATTCGTTCACGCGCGCCTTTTATGGGTGTTTCTCCCACATTCAAAACCCCGAAGGCATCAAACACAAAGGCGTCAAAGCGATCCTCAATTTCAGAAAGATCTTTAATAGGCTCAATTGTTGTTTTGTAAGCTGAGAGAATCGGGAAGCGATGTTTGACTGCTTCATAACGCTCAAAAGCCTGTTCTGAAGACAAGGTGGGAATCATGGATTGGTACCCGTTTGTATTTTTAAATGGAGCAATACTGCTATTGAACTGGCTGGATATATTTCACAAGGCAATCTCAAGTGAGTGACATCCCCCCTTACGCAAAAACCCCCCGGAGCTTTAAGTGCTACGGGGGGTTTTTTTGAGTTTGTTATTAGCAGGCCCGGCAGCGACCTACTCTCCCACGTCTTAAGACGGAGTACCATTGGCGCAGAGGATATTAACGGCCGAGTTCGGGATGGGATCGGGTTTGGTGTCCTCGCCATAACCACCGGGCCGGCGAATAACAAACGGAGAAGCTGGAGTTGCTGTCGGTGATTTTATCAAATCACCTCACGCTTAGTTTCGGTGGGTTGCATTAGAGCAACCCGCCTTGAATGAATATAGACAAATGAGAGTAATCAAGCCTATCGAGCTATTAGTATCAGTAAGCTTCGCACGTTACCGCGCTTCCACACCTGACCTATCAACGTGGTGGTCTTCCACGGCTCTCAGGGAGAACTCGTCTCAAGGTGGGCTTCCCGCTTAGATGCTTTCAGCGGTTATCCCTTCCGCACATAGCTACCCTGCAATGCGGCTGGCGCCACAACAGGTCCACCAGAGGTGCGTCCAACCCGGTCCTCTCGTACTAGGGTCAGCTCCTTTCAATTCTCCTGCGCCCACGGCAGATAGGGACCGAACTGTCTCACGACGTTCTGAACCCAGCTCACGTACCGCTTTAATTGGCGAACAGCCAAACCCTTGGGACCTGCTCCAGCCCCAGGATGCGATGAGCCGACATCGAGGTGCCAAACAATGCCGTCGATATGGACTCTTGGGCATCATCAGCCTGTTATCCCCGGAGTACCTTTTATCCGTTGAGCGATGGCCCTTCCACACGGGACCACCGGATCACTATGACCGACTTTCGTCTCTGCTCGACTTGTCAGTCTCGCAGTCAGGCTGGCTTATGCCATTGCACTCAACGACCGATTTCCGACCGGTCTGAGCCAACCATCGCGCGCCTCCGTTACTCTTTGGGAGGCGACCGCCCCAGTCAAACTACCCACCATGCGCTGTCCCGGATCCGGATAACGGACCGCGGTTAGACAGCCATGACAACAAGGGTGGTATTTCAAGGATGGCTCCATCTGAGCTGGCGCCCAAACTTCAAAGCCTACCACCTATCCTACACATGCCAACACAACTGTCAGCGCAAAGCTATAGTAAAGGTTCACGGGGTCTTTCCGTCTGACCGCAGGAACCCCGCATCTTCACGGGGAATTCAATTTCACTGAGTCTATGCTGGAGACAGCGGGGAAGTCGTTACGCCATTCGTGCAGGTCGGAACTTACCCGACAAGGAATTTCGCTACCTTAGGACCGTTATAGTTACGGCCGCCGTTTACCGGGGCTTCAATTCGATGCTCTCACATCTCCTCTTAACCTTCCGGCACCGGGCAGGCGTCAGACCCTATACGTCGCCTTGCGGCTTCGCAGAGCCCTGTGTTTTTGATAAACAGTCGCAACCCCCTGGTCTGTGCCACCCGCTAAAAGTTGCCTTCTAACGGGTCTCCCTTCTCGCGAACTTACGGGAGCAATTTGCCGAGTTCCTTCAGCATAGTTCTCTCAAGCGCCTTGGTATACTCTACCTGTCCACCTGTGTCGGTTTAGGGTACGGTCTAATGTGGGTGCTATTTCCTGGAACTCCTACGCTGCATCATCAATCCAATAAGACAATACAACTACCGGAATTCGTCACATCCCACTGGTTGAGGAATATTAACCTCATTCCCATCGACTACGCATTTCTGCCTCGCCTTAGGGGCCGACTAACCCTGCGCTGATTAGCATTGCACAGGAACCCTTGGACTTTCGGCGAGAGTGTCTCTCACACTCTTTATCGTTACTCATGTCAGCATTCGCACTTCTGATACTTCCAGCAGCCCTCGCGGGTCTGCCTTCATCAGCCTACAGAACGCTCCGCTACCGCGCCTTACGGCACCCGCAGCTTCGGTGCATGGCTTTAGCCCCGTTACATTTTCGGCGCAAAGACCCTTATTTAGACCAGTGAGCTGTTACGCTTTCTTTAAATGATGGCTGCTTCTAAGCCAACATCCTGGTTGTTTTGGGATCCTCACATCCTTTCCCACTTAGCCATGACTTAGGGACCTTAACTGGCGGTCAGGGTTGTTGCCCTCTCCACGACGGACGTTAGCACCCGCCGTGTGTCTGCAGGATAGTACTCTTGGGTATTCGGAGTTTGGTTAGGTTTGGTAAGTCGGTGAGACCCCCTAGCCCATCCAGTGCTCTACCCCCCAAGGTATTCATCCCACGCTCTACCTAAATAGATTTCGCGGAGAACCAGCTATCTCCGGGTTTGATTGGCCTTTCACCCCTAGCAACAAGTCATCCCCGCCTTTTTCAACAGGCGTGGGTTCGGCCCTCCAGTGCGTGTTACCGCACCTTCAGCCTGCTCATAGCTAGATCACCCGGTTTCGGGTCTAATCCATCGAACTAACGCCCTATTAAGACTCGCTTTCGCTGCGCATACACCTAACGGCTTAAGCTTGCTCGATAAATTAAGTCGCTGACCCATTATACAAAAGGTACGCCGTCACCCTTACGGGCTCCGACTGCTTGTAGGCGTTCGGTTTCAGGATCTCTTTCACCCCCCTCGTCGGGGTGCTTTTCACCTTTCCCTCACGGTACTTGTTCACTATCGGTCGACAAGGAGTACTTAGGCTTTGAGGGTGGTCCCCCAATGTTCAGACAAGGTTTCACGTGCCCCGCCCTACTCAAGTCTTCATATCTTTAACACCCCTACAGGACTGTCACCCTCTTCGGTTAGCCTTTCCAGACTATTCAGGTTAAAAAATATGAAGCACTGGCCTGGTCCGCGTTCGCTCGCCACTACTAACGGAGTCTCTGTTGATGTCCTTTCCTACAGGTACTTAGATGTTTCAGTTCCCTGCGTTCGCCTCTTATCCCTATATATTCAGGATAAGATACCCTTGCGGGTGGGTTTCCCCATTCAGATATCCACGGATCAAAGCTTGTTCGCAGCTCCCCATGGCTTTTCGCAGCGTACCACGTCTTTCATCGCCTCTTGTCGCCAAGGCATCCACCAAACGCCCTTAAGACACTTGATCACTCTCATTTTCTATACTCATTCAAAAGAATGAGACTTCAAATGAAGTCATTCAAATCAGTAACCATCCACTCGGCACAAGCAGGCCAAGCAGTCTATAGATCACTGATAAAACTAAAGAACCTACCTTTCAATCATCCCGTCGGGGTACGACAAGATGAGGCAGGTTCTAGACCAGCTTCTCGAGATGCAATCAAAACCACGCGGTCAGGCAATGGTTAGAACTAATCCCTGGGTCAAACCCAGTCGAT